>JBBKWX010000158.1:0-4041 GCA_037969175.1 Bacteroidia bacterium
ACAATTTGAGGAAATGCTGAAATGGGTCGAAGAGACTCGTTTCGACAGGTTAGGCGTTTTCCCTTATTCGCATGAAGAGAATACACACGCATATAACCTGGTAGACGATGTTCCTCAGGAAGTAAAAGAAGAAAGGGCCTTGGCAATCATGGAAGTTCAACAAGGTATTTCTGAGGAATTGAATCAGTTAAAAATTGGAAAAACTTTAAAAGTTTTATTCGACAGAAAAGAAGGTGACTATTTTATTGGAAGAACTGAATTTGACTCACCTGAAGTAGATAATGAAGTTTGGGTTGATGCAAAAGAACAATATGTAAGGGTTGGTGATTTTGCCAATGTTTTGATTGATTCTGCTGAAGCATTTGATCTTTTTGGTAAAATTGTAGACTGATAATTTTTCTTTGTGAACTATATTCAACTTTCAGAAACAGGTTATTTTTCTAAAATTATTCTGGATTATATTCAGAATAAAAATGAACTCAAGCCATTTTATGGCGATAGACCTGATGCTAAAAATTTGATCTTTAACGCAGGCAAAAAGAAATTCGAAAAGTCTCAACGCGACTTACTCCATGATGTGTTGACTAATCAATATTCCAAATGCAAAATTTCAGAAAAGCGAAACAGGAATATTGAAGCACTAAAGGAAGCAAATACATTCACAATTACGACGGGTCATCAACTTAATTTTTTTACCGGCCCGGTTTATTTTATTTATAAGATTGTACAAGCAATAAAGTTGGCTGAGCAACTAAGTAAACAAGACAGTACCATCAATTACGTTCCTGTTTACTGGATGGCTTCTGAAGATCATGATCAGGAAGAAATTAACCATGCCAACATCTTAGGTCAAAGGTTTGAATGGCCTGTTGATGGTAATGATGCTGCCGGACATATATCTTCCGACAGAACGAATTCTGCATTGACAGAGCTGAAAGAACTGCTGATCAAATTCAATTTTCCTGATGATCAATTTGATTGGATCATTGCATCCTATCAGAATTCAAAAACCCTTTCTGAGGCTTGCAGATCGATCGTAGATCATTTATTTGCAGATCATGGATTGATTATCATTGATGCTGATGATATGAGATTGAAAAGATCATTTGCACATATCATGCAAGAAGATCTTGAACACGAAATATCTTCAGTAAAAGTTTTGGAAACCATTAAGGAGTTTCCTTCTGAATATAAAATTCAGGTAAATCCTCGTTCAATAAATCTGTTTTACTTATTTGATAATTCCAGAGACAGGATCATAAAAGCAGAAAACGGTTCTTATTTTTCAGGAGAAAAAAAGATAGCTCAAAACTTGAATGAATTAATTTCGATTCTAAAAGATCATCCTGAAAGATTCAGTCCTAATGTTGTTTTACGCCCGGTATATCAGGAATTTATACTGCCAAATTTGGCTTATATTGGTGGAGCAGGTGAGCTATCTTATTGGTTTGAGTACAAGAAAATGTTTGATCATTTTCAAATAGATTTTCCAGTTCTGATCTTGAGAAATTCATTTCTAATGATCGATCATGGGGCAAGAAAAAAATTAGACAAACTAGGGATCACGAATGCACATTTGTTTAATAATACAGATCTTCTGATAAGGGAATTTGTAAAAGAGGAAGACGGAGACAAACTAAGTTTTGCATCTCAGATCATAAAAATTGATCAAGTATTTTCAGAATTGATGCAGAAAGCAAAGGAAGTTGACCCTACGCTGGAGGCCTCTTTTGACTCTGAAAAGCAAAAGCAGTTTAAACTTTTACACCAGCTTGAAGACAAATTGATCCGTGTATCCAAAAAGAAACATGAAACAGAAGTAAACCAGATAAGAGGACTTAAAGAAAAACTCTTCCCGGGAAATTCACTTCAGGAACGTCACGATAATTTTTTGAATTTTTATTTGAAACATCCCAATTGGTTATCCGAATTAATGGAACAGATTGAACCCTTGAAAATGGAGTTTGGGATAATGGAATTAAATTAATCCGTGATCAATAATCGGATCGATCGTTGGTCTTTTCCGGTCCACCTCAAAAAATAAATTCCGGGAGCCAAATCAGAAGGTCTCCGAATCTGTAGCTGATTTGCACCCGCAGATCTTGCTTCTGTCTGTATGATATGTCCCGTAATATCTATCCACTGCAAGATGCCGGTATTAAAATCAGTGGTGCTCTGCCAAACATATTCTTGTTCAGAATTGAGGTAAACAATATCGGGTTTTGAGCTTATTGATTTCTTTATTGCTATCATAGGACCCAATGTAAAGGTTCCATCATAATCAATTTGATCTAAACGGTAATAACCTAAACCTGCCCAATTGTCATCATCTGTATATGAATATTTATGTTCTACCGAACTAGTTCCGTGACCGGTTACACTTGCGATCTTTTTAAAATTTCTTCCATCAAAAGATCGCATTAACTCAAACCGATCATTGTCTTTTTCACTTCCGGTGATCCAGTCGAGCTTAACTGTATTTCCAATATTTTTTCCTTCAAAATTTAACAAGGATACCGGCAAAGGAGTGGTTTTATTAGCAATTGCAAACGTCCCGAAGTTGGTGACATTATTAACACGAACTATTGATCTGGTAACTCCCGATACAGGTGTAAATACTTGTGAAGGTAGTCCCGGCTCCCAACCTTCATTAATGAAATTCCATCGCTGAGCTTCCATATTCGTGTTTCCACTAGAGGCAGAATCAATAAGAGCATAATAGAAAAATATGTGGATAGATCCGGACGGTCCGGTTTTATCTATTTGCCAAAATCTGTCCACTGTATTATTACTATTATCAACATTCGAGTTGTTTCTAACGTGAGTTACAGTCAATGGATAAGGGGTGTTATTTGGAATTGTTGGATAAGTAGCAATAGATAAGAAACCTATATCAGTGGCAAGACTTTTACTTATCAATACAGGAATATATGTTCCTACACTATTTCCAAAAGGAAATTCAAAACTTGAAAATCGGGTGTTTATATTCCATGAAATAAATCCATACCCACTTCCCGGAGGTGATTCTGAAAGAACATAACTAGTTCCAAATCGTAGGATAGATGAAGTTGCGCCAGTTAAACTAAATGTCTTAGAATTCAGATTTAATACTCCTGCGCTCAATCTCAATGTTTGATCAACATTCAAATTTGCTGTTAAGGATACACTGTTGGCACTTTTATTAACTGCAAATTCATAAATATTGAATGTACCGGAACCTGTTATGATCTGTGGGTTTGCTCCTGCAAAACGAATGATCCTTGTTCCGGCTCCGCTATATGTCAAGGCACCATCAACGATCAAATTACTCTTAGTCTCAAATCCAGAACCATTGTTTCTTAGGGTGTTTCCTGATCTAACTCGTATGTTTCCATCTACAGCTACCAATGATGCATGTGTATTGTCAGATGTGAAAGTTACTGTTCCACTTCCTGCTCCACCGATATCCAGATTTCCCAGTATTATGGGATAACCTGTAGTACCTGTAAAGAAGCTACCTACAGCTGAAGGTGTCCATGAACCTCCATTTGCATTTTCAAATGTCAAGTTTGGATAATAGGCGCCAGTAGAACTGATTATGGGATCACCATTACCGGTATAACGAATTATCCAGTTGGATGTAGGGGGTATTGCAGAAATTCCTCCATTATATGCATTTTGCCAAGCGTTCGAAGCTGTAGGTCTGGAGCGTATCAAAGTTCCGCTGCTGCCCATCAACCATCTTGCACTTCCAACCCAAACTATGCTGTTCGATCCTGCATCGTTAAAAGTCCCATTCACCATTAAATCTATTCCGGAACCATCATTGATGGTGATCGTAGATCCATTTGCTGCATATGTTAATGTTGCTCCACTGTTAATTTCTACCTGGTCAATCGTAATACTCGCTGTAACTGTTACGTTAAAAGGAGACTGTAATGTTATTGTGTTTGCACGGTATCCCGGAGTTGAATAAGCCGGTACCCAGGTAATATTATCTGCACTTTGCTCCCAGGTAGATGTTTGATTCCAGTTTCCATTTTGAATAGATCTAAAATAATC
>JBBKWX010000159.1:0-5048 GCA_037969175.1 Bacteroidia bacterium
CAAAAAAAACCGTCCTAAAATAGAACGGTTTTTCATTTTTCTGTGATCCCGCTGGGATCCGAACCCTGTCTATAAACTCCTGATTAATAAATAGTTAAAAATTGCTTTTGGAGAAATACCGTTTTTGTCTCCAAACGAACATGATCATGTTATGATCAAAACATATATCACTTTTAAAGGTAATATCTTTTTTATCAACTTTCTTATGAATGATTAAGAATCTTTTGGTTTTATAGAATACTCTGAAAAAAAATGATGGGAATTCAGAAATTCTTGCCTTCTAAAATTTCTGAATTTTTCACAAAGAAGCCCTAGCGAAGCAAAACTACCTTCTTCACCGCTCGCTGCCCACCGGAAGTAACCACACAACTATAAACACCTCCGGTAAGGGCATCCGGAAGGATGACTTCTTGAATCGTACTCCACTGTGGTAGATTCATAGCATACACCCGCCTCCCATTCACATCAAAAACCTCTAGCACACCGCTTTGATTTTGGGGTAAGAGATAGAGCATACGAAAGTTTCCATTAGACGGATTAGGTGAAACCGAGAATCGGAAATCATGGACCTGCAATTCCTGGATTCCCACGCCCAAGCTATCACATACGCTGCCCGCTAAAGCACCTAGATAGTAGTTGGGGTGGTTGGGAACTGTTCGAAAATAAATAATGCCCAAATCAATGTTATGCAGTTGCACATTGCAACCGCTACCACGCACCAGAGGCGACTCTATGGTGTGCAGGTGCCTCACGCTATTACCTGATGTAATATAGATCTTACCGTTTGCTGCTAAGTACAGATGATGAAAATCTGTACGAAAAGGAGGAAAGGGTGAATAGAAAAGATCGTTTTGTGCGACCATTAATACACTGGCCGCTATGTTCACCGTATCCAGGTTGATCTGATATATCTGTTCCCGGGAACTGGCATAAAGAAATCTGGAGTCTGACGAAAAAGCAATTCCATATCCCGCTAAACTATCTACTAACTGTATTTTGGTCCCATTGCTGAACATACCGCTGCAACGGTCAAAATCCAGAATACGTACATCCAAGTTATATTTATTATTTATAACAGATGTGTTTGTGTAAGCAAACTTTTCTCCGTTGGGTGAAAACATTGGGTTAAGCGTGCCTGCATAATGTACTGGAAAAATATACAAATTTTGAGTTGAAATCTGTTTTATCCCATTTGGTGTAAAAAGAACAGTATAAACAAGGTCACTGTTGTCCTTAAGCATTACTACCCACCAGTCCCTCCCATTAGCATGCCGGGTTGCCGCAATGCCCCAAGGCAATGTATCCTGCAATACGACCTGATTCTTTTGAGTCACCCCTCCCAAACCTCCATCCAGAGTCATATCAATTGTCGTCATGAATAATTCATGAGCTGAGTTGGCAATGCCATCCTGGATGATGGTATGGTGGAATAGGGCATAGCGAGTACTATCCCCCGGCCAGGGCAGAAATAAATTTGCATAGGGCAGCAGAAGGCCACTTGGGTTAGAATTCACAAAACTACCCGGGTTCAGACCTGACCCATTCAACATAGTATCCCCATTGGCATTTGCGATCCAGATCCCATTACTGCTCATAAGTAAATTGCCTAGCTCATCAGATATATTCCCGTGTGTTGTTTGAATATTTTGCTTTCGGGTTACTGTCACAAAGTTAAACGATGAGTCGGTAATCGTTATCCGGGCTTTATTATTAAGATGTCCTGTAAGCCAACGGTGTGTTCGGCCCTGAGAAAAAGCAAGGCTGCAATACAATATCAAACCAAAAAGCAATAGAAATCTCTTCATCTCAGATGCCGGGCTTAGGCTGGGTTAATTTAGGAAATAATTTGATTGCTTATTGTGGCTTCGAGGAAAGAGGGCTTCGCACAGTAATTTTTTATTCTTCGAGAGTACTTGTAGCCTTCGGGACTTCGTGGCAAAAAAAAGCAAACTGCACTTGGCTCGTCCTTAAAAAAAAAGTCCCTATCTTTAGATAAGGACTTGATTATCAAGTGATTCCGATAGGATTATGACACCCTGTCTATGACCCTGATTTATAATCAGTTAATTGATTAATTGTTGCGAAACTCCCAATTTTTCGCGACAAAGATATTCTAATGTTCCTTTAAAATTCCTCCATGCTTCTTGACAAAATCTCCACATCATCTAAAAATATGTTTTGGTGAAATCTCGTTTTTGTCTTCAAGCAAACATGTTCATGTTTTAATTAAAACATATATCACTTTTAAAGATAATATCTTTTTTATCAACTTTCTTATGGATGATCAAGAAACATTTTTAAGAGCCGACGTTTTGAACTTTTTACCACAGAAAAAAAAACACTCTTAGTCACTCCCCGTCACTCCCCGTCACTCCCAACCACTCTTAGTTTTTGATAACCACCAACTTTCTTGAAGCTCTTTGCCCACCCGATCTCACCACACAGCTATAAACCCCACCCGCCAGCTCCGAAGGCAAAGCGACCTCCTGCAGCGTACTCCACGGGGGCAGATTCATAGCATATACCCGCCTCCCATTCACATCATATACCTCCATCACCCCGCTTTGATTTTGGGGTAAGAGATAGAGCAAGCGGAAACTTCCATTTGTGGGATTGGGCGAAACCGACATCCGGAAATCATGGGCTTGCAATTCCTGGATTCCTACACCCAGGCTATCACAAACACTGCCTGTAACCGCGCCCAGGTAATAGTTGGGGTGATTGGGAACAGTGCGCCAATTCCAAATCCCATTCAAACTGACTCCGTGCTGTTGCACATCACATGATAGTCCCGAACTATCGGGTTGATTAATCACATGGATGTGTTGAACACTGTTTCCGGAGGTGGCATAAATTTTACCGTTTGCAGCAAGATAGTAGCTAAAAAAATCGGTTTGAAAAGGAGGCGAGGGAGAATAGAATAAATCATTTTGGGCTACTAATTTGACACTTGCTACTATATCGCTTGTATCCATATTTATTTGATACATATTTTTGACTGTAGAGGCATACAAGTATTGCGAACTAGGAGAAAATGCGATACCCAAGCCTCCAGCACTATCCATAAGGCTTACAACTAATTGGTTGGTGATCAAACCGGAACAACGGTCAAAATTCATCACTCTCGCATCATGATTCCAGATTCCATTTATGTTTAAAGTGCTTCCAAAAGCCAATTTTTCCCCGTCAGGTGAGAACACAAACTGAGTTGCAGCACCAAATGGGTTGGGGAGTAAGTTTAAATGTTGTGATGTTATTGAAGTAATTCCTGAGGGTGTGAATAATAATTTATACATCAAATCCGAACTCTCTTTATGCATCACGATCCACCAATCTCTTCCATTAGCATGCTTTACCGCCCCCATGCCCCAAACCAAGGTGTCTTGCAAAACAATGGAGTTTTTTTGAATTACACTGCCTAATCCTCCATTCATTGTAATATCAACTATTGAAATGAATAACTCTCTTACCAAATAAAAAGAACCAGTTAATGTAGCAGTGTGATGGAGCAAGGCAAAGCGGGAGTTATCACCTGGCCAGGGTAAAAAAATGTTTGCATTATTTATTGCAAAACCTTTGGGGAATTGTGATGTATAATACCCCGGATTTAATCCACCTCCATTCGCCATCGTATCACCAGTAGCATCTGCAATCCAGATCCCATTAGTGCTCATCAGCAAATTTCCATTTTGATCGGAGATATTTGATTGTGAGCCTTCGAATTGAATCTTACGGGTTTCCGTTATGAAACTGGCAGAAGTATCTGTGAATTGTAATCGTGCTTTATCAGTGTTATTGAGATAACCCAATAGCCAATTATGGTTGTAGCCCTGGGAAAATCCATGAAGGCTGAGACTCAATAAAAAAAGAGATATAAGCAAGCGACGCATACTGCAAGCTAATATATTTTTGAATACGCTCTATGCGCCTTTGTCCCAAAGTTGTAGGAATGTAGGAAAAGATAATCCAATCCCTTTGGAAATCTGAATCAAAGTAAAAGGCAAGCGGTAAAATTTATTTGAAATCCAGCCTTCTCAGCTCACGCATAACCTCTCTTTCGACCTGTTCAAAATCCGGTAGATCCTGAATCTGATCAGCCATGGAAGATACCCAGCGACCTTTATATTGGGGCAAGCGCTTTTCAAGTTTGTTGTGAAAGTCTGCCGGATCTATTGCTTTGCTTTCACATTTTGTTCTAAACTCAGTCAGGTAAAAGCCAACATCCATTTTATAGATTACCAGAAGATACCAGATATCATAGAAGTCACGCGCCTGCATACGCTGCATAACTGAGCGCAATTTTTCTATTAACACTTCTTCCAAAGGATAACAGAGCAGTAGATGTTCTTCCTGATCAGAATATGCAAGGAAAGTATTTTGCAAGATAGGGTCAAAGACAAGTTGTTCGCTTCTCGAGATATCTACTTTCAGCTTTTTATTGGAACCCAAACCACCAAGTGGACCAACATAACTTATATAGAAATTGATTCCTCCATCTTCATGTTCGTTATTATCAATAATGGAAAGCAGAATATTGGCTTCTTCATGCACAAATTCAAATATTTCATCAAACCATTTGAATATTTGTTTATTCGAAATTTCATTATCGAGCAAAGTAAAATCAAGGTCTTCAGAAAAACGATAATCTTCGAAATAGACCTTTTTCAATAAAGTTCCTCCTTTAAAAACAATGGTTTGTGAAAGCTTTGAGTGTTGTGCAATTCCTTGCAGCACCCAGGAGAGGATATAGTCCTTTTCAATTTGCTGATCTCTTACACCATTATCACGCGCTTTGTTTTGTATTTCGCCCGGTTTGATCATGTATTTATGGCAGATTTCATGGTTTCAGTTTCCAGATTTTGCTGTATGCTCCATCGACTGATAAGATTACCGGATTTTGGTAATTCAGTGTCCAGCAGGATGTATGAAGCAGTTTTAGATTTGTGTAATTTTTTTATTATTCCTGTATCAATTTCAAGTGTTTCGAGAAGAAATCCCAGGCGTTTAATCACAGCCTGTGATTTGAATCGTTGTGTATATTCAAAGAG
>JBBKWX010000160.1:0-4355 GCA_037969175.1 Bacteroidia bacterium
TAACACATACTTTTCACATGTTATAAATCTCCGAATGGCACAAAACTAATCCGTGAAAACCCGTCATAATCCGCAAATCCCGAAGCTTCGGGACGTGTTCCATTTTTTAAGATTCACCAGAGAATAAAATTACATTTTCTCCAACTCCTCCCCTCTCATTACCCCTAACCATTTTATAGTCTTTTCTCCCAGACCTTCAGCTTTGATGTGGATCAAATAAATACCGGAAGCGATCTTAGCTCCGGTCTTATTTTTAAGATCCCACTCAAGTGAATTATCCAAATTGAAATCCAAATTTATATTTACTCCGGATGAATTATCTGCTAAAGAATTTCTTTGAAAACGATTCACTAAAACTCCATTTACAGTGTAGATCGATATCACACATTTTGCAGGAAGGTTGCTGATTTTAACCCTGCTATCCGTTGCATTATTTTCATATCCTGAATACGCATAATAAGGATTAGGCACAACACGAATTTCATCCAATGCCGACTTTGCAATTTCAACATCATTTAATGTGGGCGATAAATTTTTCATGCTGAAATTGTACATCGGATTATCCCCATTTACTGGTGCGGAAGAAGTAGCATATTTAGCATAATTATCTGCAACACGCAGTCTGATTTTAACATCTGTTGCAAGCAAGTTTTGTGTTGCTGTTTTGATCGGTATCGTCACCCACATTGCTTCTTTATACACATTACGTTTTCCATTTGTTGAAAGCAGATCCAACTGAGTCTTGAAATAAGCACAGCTGTCATAGCGCGTTGCCATCACATACAAAAAGTGCATTCCTCCAAATAAAGTATCACCTTGTACACCGCGTCTGTTTGCTGTCGGATTCCAGATCATATCTCTTCCATTTTCAGATACCAAACCTGAGTTCTCTCCAAACATGATATTCAATCTCTCGCCCGTACTTACATTGATAGCATAGCCCGGAAACCAACTCATGCCGGTTCCTGTTCCTTCTGTATTACCTTCTTTATCTACACTCAATCCTTTGCGCGGATCAAATCGTTTAGCTGATCCCTGAGCAAGGAAAACATCTTCACTCATTTCTATCACAGCCGAACGAGTCCACTTTGATTTATCTGCGGTGAAGATCACATCTACACTGTTGATCTTGTCAAGTTGATTCAACTGATCAGCAGATGCTGGCCATTTAGCCCCAAAAGGTTCTTTAGATACCAACCGGTAAGGTGCCCAGGTTCCACCCAGCACTTTCTCATATACTTGCTCATCATCTATTCCCGGATAGTCTGCCGGTATCTGTCCGGATATGCCGGAACGGATCCAGTTTTCAATGGCCAAGCCTTCCTGATCTGCAATAGCGCTCAGCCAAGGTTTGCTTGCATCTGCGTAGGTTTTTGTAGCTTCGAGGAAACCGTTATTCTCAGCACCCGGCTGACCCGGTTCTGCGATCTTTCCTATTTTAATTGCAAGTCCCCACTTTGTAAAAAGCTGTTCATTGGAAACACTCAGTGTGGTATCGGCAGTACGAACTTCTCCTGTGGTTATATTCTTCAGAGTCCAGCGACTGCTATCACTCACACCGGTAAATTTCATTTCAAACTCAGATGATGGAACCAATACCGGATCATATACACGAACATTCAGTGGTCCGCGCCCTGCCTGGTAAAGCGGCTTATCAACCTTATGCGGATATCCCGACAGGATCATGTTAACTGCATCATCCGTCAGATCCAAAACCTGATCCATATTACCCTGTCCTTCGATACGACGTACCTGAGGACCGCTTCCAAACAAAGCATTCAGATTTTGTCCTCCGTTATTCATTTGTGTTTGATGTGGAATTCCGGAATAAGTAGCCCAACCGGTACTTGCTAAATAGGGCAGCTTTTGTCCATCCATGGCATTGGGGTCATTCGGATCAAAGCTCTTAAAATTGTTATGTGCATAAGCTACTAATGAGTAATAATATTTCTTATGATTTATCAATGCATTATCACCCAAAGCAAACAGATCTTTTGTTACAATAAATGCATGTAAAATTCCTTTGTCTTCACCATTCACCATCTCTTGAGGAACATTGGATAAAATGGAAGTATCAAAAACAGTATTCACCAATTTCTTAACTCCATCTTTAATATCAACCTGAGCTACAAGCCTTACCTTATCCGGGTTGCGAGAAGCTATTTCTTCCTTGCTGATGTTTGCATTTGCCAACTGGAAAATTTGATATCCCTGAAATTTATATTTGCGTTTTTCTTCCGGATAATTTGTTGGAATAGTTGGATCAAGAACATTAAATGATTCTGTTTCTTTCGTATTTGTGATAGATAAAATAAGTTCTTTATTTAATTCACGGATAGCTAAAGTTGGTGTCTTTGGCCCTTCAATTGTTTTAAAACAATTATCAAACAAAGCCTGTATTTTATCCGAAGCTCTCTTTAATTTCTCAACAGATGCAGCTACTCCTCCACTACTCGCTCTGGCCCATATTACTGCTGTGGTTACATAATTTACTCCACCCGGTTGTAGTGTAAATGGACCTGCACTCATCAGGAAACGACGGTTGCCAGGAGTATTACCTTCTGAATCTTCTGACCAGGGTGGCTGAGGGTTTGGCACTGCTGGTGTTCCACCTATACCCCAACCTATAGGATCCGAATCACCGGGAAACATGAACTTTGTAGGAAGGGGTCCTCCCCATGCGGTTCCTCCATAAGTCATGGGAGAATTATCCTTCCATAATCCCTTTAAATATCCATAATATTGAAGAGCTGTTGAAGGAAATCCTTGAATGCTGAAATCTTTGAATGCAGACCGGAACATGGACATACTAATTTCTTCACAAGCTTCGTCAATAATTCCATTTCGGTTATTATCAATTCCATCATTTGCATCGGCCATCAAACCCTGAACAAAATCTGCTCCTACAGCTGGCGGATTCAATCCATATCCAGTAACACCATCATCATCTTCATCACCATTATAAGAAAAGCCCATCCCTCTACTAACATCACATCCAACATAATTATCATCAAATTTTCCCAGATCTGAATCAATATACATTCCCATATATGTTTCATTTAAAGAAGCCGAAGATCTGTTTATAAATTTGTATTTATAAAAGGTCATATCATTGATCTCATCATTGCTGACATAAGCAAAAGCCTGAGCCTGAACTTCAAGTCCGATGGCAGGAGCTTCTGATTGTTTATGAATATTTCCTACATCATTAAAGACCCACCAAATACTTTGATCACCCATGAGTACGTCTTTATAAGCAGGATCTCCACATGATTTACAAGAGATGTTCCCCTGAAAATCGAAATAAGGATAATCCCCTTTTGCAGGATCATAGATCCCATTACCATCAGCATCAAAAAAAGGTGCTAAAAACTGGGCTTCATTATTTGCTGCATCTCCATTTCCCGGCCAGGTTCTGACGGCTTCCGGCATCACAGGTAACAGCCCACTTTTCCATTGCAAAACTTCATTGCGATTTAGTTTCCAATGTCTGTCATATTTAAAGCAAGTTGCAGGATTTACATCAGCTGTGATTTGATTTATGGGTCCTGCCCAGAAGTCATTACCGCCTTGACGATAGGTCATAGCGGCGAGCTTTAAATTACCCCCGGGATCCAATCCTCCTATCCACAAAGCACCCAGAAATATGGAAGTCTTACCGCTTCCTTTGGGTACTTCATATTGTGCATTATCAAGATCCCAAAACATGTCGCCTCCAACCATAATAGTTGTTCGAACATTATTAATATCCAGATCCGTTTTCGCAGTTGTTGGAAAACAACCGGCTGCACGCGATGTTAAAATTGAATTTGCATGGTTGCCTGAATTCTTTTTTGTTTCAGGTGTTTTTGCTGATAGGTCTATCCCTAAAAATATCAACATAAAAAGAAAATTAAAACTCTTACGAAGTACTTGTGCATGGTTCATTGCAGGTACGTTTTGAAGATTAGAAAAACTTATTGGTGTCAGGGGTGTATTGGTGTCAGGGGTGTGCTCCTGATTGTGTCAGGGGTGTACCCCTTGTACTGCTGTCAGGGGTGTGCCGCTTGTACTGGTGTCAGGGGTGTACCCCTTGTACTGCTGTCAGGGGTGTACCCCTGACAGCACATAAAAAAGGGAGGAGGTTTTAACTCCTCCCTTATGCATGGGATGTGGCTACAAAGCGTGTCTTGTTACATTCCGATTAAACTGTAAGCATTACCGAGAAAAACTCAGAATGTATCCAGATCAACGGGCCTTAACACCCCAAACCATTTGATCACTCGTTCACCAATGCCGTCTGCATTTACATGTATCAGATATACTCCGCTGGCAACAGTTATTCCGGTGGTATTCTTTAGATCCCACTCCAATGA
>JBBKWX010000161.1:0-3839 GCA_037969175.1 Bacteroidia bacterium
GGTTTAACTACTACTCCTTCTGCATCTCGGAGTGCTAATTTTGTGGATGTGAATGGAGATGGATGGGATGATGTCTACTTCTCTAATGGTCCATCGGGCGGACAAAAAAACATGATGTATATCAATAACCAAAATGGAACATTTACAACAGTGACAACGGACGATATAGTAACACAGCTTGGCCGTAGCGATGGAGTTAGCTTTGCGGATGTGGATAATGACGGGGATCTGGATTGTTTTGAGGTGACCTACGGATTTGGCGGTATCGGCAACAAAAATTATTTCTATCGCAATAACGGGAATGGAACTTTTACCTATGAGCCTGCAATAGCAATGGGATCAGTTTTGACCTATTCCGAAATGGCAAACTGGATAGATATAAATAATGATCAGTTTCTTGATCTGTACATCACCAATAGTAATGGGAGCACAAAAAATCTATACTATGAAAACCAAGGTAACGGGTCTTTCTTGTCAGTAACTAATTTGTCCATTACTTCCGAAAATCTAAAATCGCGTTCTATAAACTGGATTGATTATGACAATGATGGAGACAATGATCTTTTTATTACCAATGAACAAAACAGCAATAACTCTTTATTCAGAAATGATGGTCCAAACAATTTTACAAAAATTACCGGATTGAGTATTGTGCAGGATGGAAACTCAACTGCGGGTAGCTCTTGGGCAGATGTTGATAACGATGGAGACATGGATCTTTTTATTGCCAATTTTGAAAATGAAAATAACAAATTGTATTTGAATAATGCAGGAGTATTCACAGAGCAAACAAGTTCTGTTATCGCTTTGGGTGTCGGGTTTTCATTTGGATCTGCTTTTGGGGATATGGATAATGACGGGGATCTTGATCTCTTTGTTTGCAATGCATATCTCAATGGGCAAATAAAAAACTATGTATATATCAACGATGGCAACGGAGTATTTTCAGAGGATACAAGCAGCACATTGGCGAATCATATCGGATATACGTTTGGATGCGCATTTGGAGATTATGATAACGATGGTTGGTTGGATATAATTCTTGCTAATACCCAAAATGAAAACCAGGCAAACTCTTTATTCAGGAATACAGGAAGTGGCAACAATTGGATTAAAATATTGTGTAAAGGAACACCTTCGAATCGCTCTGCTGTTGGAGCCAAAGTAAAAGTGAAAGCCACGCTCAACGGGAATGTGATCTGGCAAACACGACAGATAGAAGCAGCCGCAGGGTATTGCAGTCAGAACAGTTTTACAAATCATTTTGGTCTTGCCAATGCGGCAATTGTAGACGAGATACGGATAGAATGGCCTTCAGGAAATGTAGAAACATTTAATATTATCAATCCCAATGAATTTTATGTAATAGAAGAAGGAAATGGAATTTTATCTGTAGATAATGCAGGAATTAAATTTCCGGAAGTAAGTATATATCCCAACCCGGCATCACAGGAAGTAACGTTAAAGATCAATGATGCTACAAATGCTAAAATTCTTGTTGAGCTCTATGATATGCAATCTAAAAAGGTATTCTCAACGAATATGAATTCGAATGATACGGTGCAGATCAAAAGAAATGGATTGGCGGCAGGGGAGTATGTTCTGAAAATTAAGTCAGACAAATATGATCTGCATAAAATGATCATATTTAATTGAAATCATTTTTAATGTCTTGTTTGCGTAACAGCTTTTAATGGAACACGGATAACACGGATTAAACGGATTTCGTACCAGCCCTCCGCGTTTCTGCGCTTAAACTCTGCATCTCCGCGGTTACACTTTGTTTTTTAAAAGGGGACAGAACTCTATGCATGTTTCAGTCTAAAGAAGATTATCCGACAAAATTGAGATTCTGTAAAGAGAATCGCCCCTGAATTTTTAACAAAAAGATGTGATTTTGACAAAATAACCATTTTGAAAAGGCAAATCTTACATCTGTATTTAGAAATTTTCGAATTAGAAGCAGGTTCTGAACCCGGTATACAATATTAGTCCATAAAAAAGTACAGACATCTTACATTGCAGCAACTCTAAAATTTTTCGCTCGTAATAGACCTCACATAACCACAGTGATTTTAACCTATTCATGAGACTTCTAATTTTATTGAGTTTGCTCTATTCAACGAGTGCGCTTGCAGCAAATCGTTACTGGGTATCACCAACAAGTTCTAATTGGAATAATACATCAAACTGGTCGGCCACCTCGGGTGGGGCTGGGGGCAGCTCTGTTCCCGGAGTATCAGATATTGTATTTTTTGACGGAATAATCGGAGAAGGAAATTGCAACTTCGATATTAATGTCAGCGTACTTGGTATTTTTATAAATGGTTTTAACGGAAATATTATTCAGGGATCAAGAACGGTGACCGTTAGTAATTCAGGTTATAATCAATCGAGCGGACTCTTTGAAGGAGGGAGCAGCAATATAACTGTAAGTGGTACCGGTACGTTCGTATTATCAGGAGGTACTTTTGAATCTACATCTGCTATTCTTACTATCAGAGGAACACGGAATACCGGACAAGTTTTATTCAATCAGTCAGGCGGAGCATTTCGTCATAACTATGGAACGCTTAGTATAAACCCGGGGAACGGATGCGCAACTGTATCTCATACGATAGATGTAATTCCGGGAACCGAATTTTATAATGTTGTGATCAATGCTACAAATACATGTGGAAATATTCCCATATTATTGACAGCAACAAGTGATGTTATGACAGTGTTAAATGATCTGACTCATTTGGATGGGGCAATCAATTGTTTGATCAGCTTACACGGAAATTTAATTATAAGTGCAGGTGCTGATCAGGGAACAGGAATGATAAGTATTGATGGTGTAAATGAGCAAACCTATAATGTCACCGGCGCTGCACCCAGGACTTGTGGTATAACAGTTAATAAACCTACAGAATTATTTTCTCCGGGTTTTGGAACAACACAGTTATATGTTACCCGCTTTGTGTTACAGTCCGGTAAATTTATCGCTCCTAGCGGGCAGTTAAATATTGGTGGAACATGGAATAGTTCACAGGTTTTATTTGATCATTCAGGAGGAGTATTTGATCATAATTATGGATCAGTGACTATAAATTCAAACAACGGATGTGCAACAGTTACGCATACTTTGGATGTGATTCCTGCTACTGAGTTTTACGATGTAACGATCAATGCTAATTATACTTGCGGAAATATTCCTGTCATTACAACTGCTGTTGGCGATGTGATTAATGTCATAAATAATTTAACCCATAGTAATGGAATGATCAATGGATCATTTTCTCTAAAGAATAATCTGTTTGTTGATGCCGGATCGGATGCAGGTAATGGCACGATCACCTTTGACGGTACAGGCGCACAAACATATACCATAGCAGCGGGAGCTCTCAGGACCTGCGGTATCGTTGTAAATAAACCATCGGGATCTGTTATGCCCGCACTAGGAACCACACAATTCATGGTTCAAAAGTTTAGTTTGCTGAGTGGAGATTTCACAGCTCCATCCGGACAATTAAATATCGGCGGCACCTGGAATTTATCTCAGGTTTTATTCAATCATACAGGAGGAATATTTAATCATAATAATGGAACACTAACTATAAATCCAATCAATGGATGTGCTACAGTTACGCATACTTTTGATGTGATTCCAACAACTGAATTTTATAATGTAACCATCAATGCAAATAATACCTGTGGAAATATTCCGGTTATTATCTCCGCTGTTGGCGATATAATTAATGCAACGAATAATCTCACGCATAGCGACGGAATGATCAATGGTTTATTCTCAGTAAAGAATGATCTTTTTATTGATGCCGGTTCGGATGCAGGAATAG
>JBBKWX010000162.1:0-12704 GCA_037969175.1 Bacteroidia bacterium
CAAAACTGCAGATACTGATTCTTCAGATGCTGCATTGAAGATCCTGGGTGAAGATGATTATTCGCTTGAGGAAATTCGATTGATGCGAATCAAGTTTATGTCAGAGATGGCGAATTAAACATGTAGTGTCAGGAGTATACTCCTGACACAATTACGAATTACGAGATACGAGATACGTAGTATCAGGAGTATTATCCTAACATTATTAAATAAAAAGAGAGCAGGTGAAATATCTGCTCTCTTTTTTGCTTTAACGCAAAGATGCAGCAAAGATTATTCTACTGTCTTTGCTTCTTTGCTAAAAGACAAAAAGGAATTCTACATTCCTAATAAATACAAAAAAAATTAATTGAAATGCTTTTTGCTTCTTTGCGTTAAAATAAATACCACTCAGAATACTAAGTTTCACTTGGGATATTTAACTCACAAACTGCAAGCCAAGCCATCATACCTGCACCTACAGTCAAGGCACTTTCATCAATGTTGAATGTTGGAGTATGCACTGAAGAAGTAATTCCCATGGATTCATTTCGGACTCCCAGTCTATAAAAACATGCAGGCATCACTTGCGAATAATACGCAAAGTCTTCTGCTGCCATCCAGATATCCAATTCTTCTACATTCTCTTCACCAAGATATTCTTTTGCTTTGGCAATTGAACGGGCAGTAAGTTCCGGTTCATTGATCAAAAAAGGATACCCTCTTCGAATTTCGAAATCAATTGTAGCACCCATTCCTTCGGCAATAGATGTTGCCATCTTGATCATCTTTTCATGCGCTTGTGTTCTCCACTTTTCATCAAAAGTGCGGAAAGTTCCTTCCAGTTTTGCTTCATTTGGAATTACATTCGTTGCACCTTCTGCTATAAATTTTCCGAAGGATAAAACAGATGGAATAGCAGGATTGGCAATTCTGCTAACGATCTGTTGCAAGGCAACAATGATATGAGAAGCGATCAATACTGGGTCAATATTCAAATGCGGCATAGCTCCATGTCCTCCCCTGCCTTTCACTGTCAGATATAATTCATCGGTAGATGCCATGTACAATCCAGGGCGGAATCCAACTTTTCCTGCATCAATATGGGGCATTACATGCTGACCAATTATTCCTGCCGGACGTGGATCTTCAAGCACACCTTCTTTGATCATCATGCTGGCTCCTCCGGGTAATTTTTCTTCTCCGGGCTGGAAAATTAGTCGAATATTTCCGGATAATTCTGCTCTCAATGAATACAAGATCTGAGCTGCTCCCAGCAAACAAGAAGTATGTACATCGTGCCCACAGGCATGCATCACACCGGGATTGCGACTTTTATAATCAACATCATTCAACTCCTGGATCGGGAGTGCATCCATATCCCCACGCAGCGCAATCGTTTTTCCAGCGGTGCCTCCTATTATCTCTGCAACGATCCCTGTGCCTGCAACATTCTTTGTATAAGCAATGCCTATTTTATCCAGACGATCACAGACAAATTTTGCCGTATTAAATTCCTGAAAACTAAGTTCAGGATTACTGTGTAAATGTCTTCTGTCAGCACGGATCTGTTCAGTTATTTCAACAGATTTCGTTTTAATAAGATCCATTAATTTTTTCATACGCTATTTTCCCATTACCATTTTGATCCCAACAAGAATGATGATCGCCCCAAATATTCTTTTAACGGTTTCAGCCGGTAAAGATATAGCGATCTTGGATCCTAAAAAACCTCCGATAATAAAAGCGATAGCAAGAATTAGACTGATCTTAAAATCAACATATCCTATTTTGTAATAATTGTATACCGCAAGAATTCCTATAGGAGGCAACATCATAGCCAGTGATGTTCCCTGTGCATGATGTTGCGTCATTCCCATAAATAAAACGAGTGCAGGAACTACGATCAACCCACCGCCAATACCAATGAAACCGCTAAAAATACCCGCCAGCATGCCGATCAGCAACAGAATGATGAATGTTTCCATAGAATATTTTTTGCTTGCTTCCAATTAGAAATCCAAACTTAGAGACAAATAAAATATAGGATCTTTTATTGCACCATCATCATATCCCCAAGCCCAGTCGGCTCTTATAAAGTATCCAAAGATCCGGGTTCTTAAACCCGCTCCGTAACCTGCTACGATGGGTTCAATTTGTTTAGTAATACTTATGGTGATGGGATTATTGATCACTGTTTGTGTATTCAAATTATTGTCGCTCGAATATGGTGTGTTCCCTGTCCAGGCAGTACCAACATCTCCAAAAGCAACGATCTGGAAATTGTTTATAAAGTCAGATCTGATGGGACGATTTAACAGATATTGAAAAACCGGAATTCTTATTTCTGAGTTGATCAATGCAAAACTATTTCCGTTACGAATATTCTGAATGAAGCCGCGCATATTTGTTGCCACAGCTTGAAAGACATAATTCTGTGTTTGATCAACTGAAATATTTGAGTTGAAATTATCTGTTGGTACCAATGCATTATCTGTAGATCCCAGATAGTATATTAATTTCTGCTCACCGAATGAAGTGCTGGTTGCAAATCGATTTGCCCAAATGATCTGACGGTGGATCTTGGTATAGGTTCTGAAATCAGCTCCAAGAATAAACGTATTTGCGTCTTTTTCATCGATCTGTTTGAACATCTCAGCAAAGATCTTGTATCGGGTTCCGTTGTACAAATTAACTCCGGTACTGAGTGTATTATCATATACAAATTCAGCTTTGAGGGATCCCCAATGATCAAATTCATTTGGTCTTTGAAGGTTACGAAGATCTGATGATAACACGGCAATACGATCATTACGATAACCGACAGTTCCCCGGATAGCAGCAATGTCGCTAAATGGGTATTTGGCTACATATTTTGCTTCATGGGTATGCACACGTAGAAAAGTAAATCCATCTGTAAATAAACGGGATTGTCGATAAAATGAAACGGTCTTATCTACTCGTTTCAACAAATTATCATAGGTTAGCAAATATTCATTTGAATTAAAATCTCCACTCACCCGAATCCCTCCTGTTATTTTATAATCCTGCATCAGATCAGTGATACCGATCTTAAACAAACCATTCAATCCGGGATCAAAATAAACAGCGCCACCGGTGTAATACTGATATGTAGAATTCAATAAACTATTGTCGAGTTGACTTACCAGAAAATTAGGTTCGTAAGAGACATCATAATTACGTTGCTTAGGAAGAATTTCCTGCCCATTTTCTTCAATACTCTTGGCCAGCAGTGAGTCGTACTCAGTTTCAAAATTCATTCTGCGTACTCGGGTACTGTCCTTGTCATCACTCTTCTTTCTGGATCTTGTAACATCATTCTGAAAAACATAATTGCTTATATCGATCTTACTTGAATCCGCTTGTAATTGTTGGGCCACATTTCCGGGAGCATTCACCGGCACAGTCGGAATTATTGAATCATTGACCGGAACTGTAGAAGGAGCGGGAATACGTTCTGCAAATTCATCCCGAATCGTCTTCATGAAAGGCGTTACTCTGCCCGGTTCTCCAGCAAAAATAGGAGGAGGTAATGGTTCCACTTTAAGCTGATATTTTCCTTCACTAAAATATATTGAAGCATATCTGTTTTTCCGGTAACTAACATCTTGTTCAATAATATTTCTGGAGTAATTACTTTGAGGAATTGTTTGGATGATGTAACGATAGTGCTCCGTAGTATCAATAAAAGCTATGACAGAATCCAGTGTTCCGATATATCGGTTATAGATTCCATTTTCATTACTTAAAAAACTGAATCCTGCAGAATCATAGGGCATAGATTGTATCTCATCAACCCCTTGTGTATTCGTGATGCGGTTTAATACGGAAGATTTTTTTGCGTAATCGTACAAGAAAATATCCAGATTGGAATCTGCCGGCATATCATCCTTTTTATCCACACCCAATGTATCATTGATTCTGTTGCTCGAAAAAGCAATGCTTCTTCCATCATTTACAAAACGTGGATAGAGATCATCATAAAAATCATTGGTGATCTGCTCATAGGTTCTTGATCTCAGATTAAAAACAAATATATCGCTTTGCCCTTTTTGAATTGCAGAAATCACAAGACTTTGCCCGTCATCAGAATAGGAAGCTTGTAATACTTTTTCAAAATAAAAGAGTGGTGATTTTGTAATCTTTTTCTTCTCCAGATCATACATATTGAGCCAGGTCTTTCCCTTACTCTCATTGATCACAGTTAAGATGCGCCCTGTTGGATGCCACGCCAGTAAAGGAAATGATACGTCTCGCTTAGATATATCCGATCTGTACCCGCCTTTAAAAATGCGTTTAGATTTTTTATCCGCAATACTTACAATTCTAACTTTATATTTACCTCTGTCGTTTGCAACATATGCCACTTTA
Source organism: Bacteroidia bacterium (assembly GCA_037969175.1). GTDB lineage: Bacteria > Bacteroidota > Bacteroidia > AKYH767-A > JBBKVM01 > JBBKWX01. The sequence continues at coordinate 4,372 of JBBKWX010000162.1, forward strand.
GTACCATCATTATTCAAGCGCAATTGTGAATAATAAATATCCTGTTTTGTTTTTTTCAGAACAGGTTCCCCGCCCGGCAAAGTTCGGTCCTTATCTGCATTGAAATATATTTTTTGATAATACTCCAACCAGTTTTTACTGAGATTTTTCAGAGAAGTACCAAGTACAAAAAGAAATCCACTATCAATATTTCTATTTACCCTGGTAAGGTATAACATGTTTGATATCGCACTTCTGCCGTAGGTATCCACAATAAATTTCCAAAAGCTGTGACCTGCTATTACCGCGTCTTCACCCGCAAGCCGATTGAATTTTTTATACCTATTATGTACGATCGCATCTCTGAGCCTATCATCCATAGTTGAACTCCATGACTCCGAAATATAAGAGATCAAACCGTTTGAATACCATTGCGGAAGGTTGAGTAAAACTGCATTTTGAACCCGATCTTTTACAGATCCGCCGTAAAACAATTGATCGATCAGCACTTGCGCGATACCTGCCCTCATTTGTTTGATAAAATTCTGATGATCCCCATCAAAATGCAACAACACTTTATTGCCAATGATGCGGGTAAGACCACCGGTGTTATTCGCTACCTCATCGCCTTCGAGACCTATATTGCTTTGCTTGAGGTCAGAGAATTTATTATAAATAACAAATTGTATTCGACCATCAAGCCGGTAATCTACCAGTTTTTCAATTTCATCAAGATGTTTATCCGCTGTTCTACCAATGAACAGCGCTTGCTCATGACCACCCAGGTAGAAGTAGGTATCGAAATTTTTGAACCGGTAAAAAGTCCAGTCCTTCTCGCCATACTGAACACGATTTTTACCAAAGGTATTCTGATATCCTTGATAAAACTGAGCCTGAGCTGGGAAAACAGCAAATATGCCAAGGAGTAGAATACTCCATATGCACAGATGCCGGGATAAATAAGAAAAGCCGTCTGAAAGCCGCATATCCGGGTAAAATGTTTTGATTGGTTAACCTATGCGAATTTAACGAATTTCTCTCTTATCTGGTATCTTTGTAGAAATCAGATTCATTTTAAAGCCCAACATAAACATGTTACAGATCAGACCATTCACTTTTAATCCCTTTCAAGAAAACACCTATCTCCTTTGGAATGAAGCTCTGGAATGTATAATTATAGATCCCGGATGCTATGAACCGGAAGAAAAACAGGAACTTTTTGCATTTATAAAAGACAATCAATTAAAACCGGTACGTTGCTTATTGACGCATTCTCATATCGATCATGTGTTGGGATTGAAATTCATAGAGGAAGCTTATGATCTGTTGCCGGAGCTACATAAAGCTGAACATGAACAACTAAAAACGGTTCCTGTTTATGGAGCACAATGGGGTATTTTATGCGAAACTCCTCCTCTACCCAAAGCTGAACTAAAGGCAGGACAACAGATTTTGTTTGGAAAAGAAAAGATCGATATTATTCATACTCCCGGACATTCTACAGGAAGTGTTTGTTTTATACTGCATGCTCAGAAAGATGTTATCGGAGGTGATGTGCTTTTTCATCAAAGCATTGGGCGGACTGACCTGCCGGGTGGTGATCATGCAACTTTGTTAAGATCTATCCGCGAACAACTTTTTACACTTGATGATGAATATACGGTTTACCCCGGGCACGGCCCATCAACAACGATCGGGTATGAAAAGATCCATAATCCGTTTTTGAAATAATTAATTGAAAAAGAGTGTTAGGAGTGGTTCCTCTCCAACAAGTTGTAGAGGAACAGTGATTGGGAGTGAAAAGGGAATACTCAATTTTCATTTGTCAGGAGTATACTCCTTACACCACGTTGGGAATCTATTCAACCGGAACAATCAACTTATATCCGCTACCATGAAGTGTGATGATCTCGACATCCGGATCAGGACTCAGGTATTTTCGTAGTTTACTCAGGTAAACATCCATACTGCGACCATTGAAATAACTGTCATCGTGCCACACGCGCAAAAGAAGATCTTCTCGTTTAACGGTTTGGTTAGTTTTTTCGCAGAGTGCTTCCAGCATCTCACTTTCCTTGGCGGTTAGTTTACGTTGTTTTTTTCCATGGATCAAAACTTGTGTTCGTGGATCGAATTCAAATTTACCTATAAGAAAATGTTGCTGTTCATTTGTACGATTGATGTCAGAAACTCTTCTCATAACAGCCTCTACTCGCATGATAAGTTCATCCATGCTAAAAGGTTTGGTGATATAATCATCTGCCCCTATTCCGAATCCTTCTTTTTTATCATCAAGCATTGCTTTAGCGGTGGCGAATAAAATTGGAATATTTTTATTCATTGAACGGATCTCACGACCAAGTGTAAAACCATCTTTCAGAGGCATCATTACATCAAGAATACAGAGATCGAAATTTTGTTCTTTGAAGGTCTCCATTGCCTCTACGCCATCTCTGCACAAGACAACCTCATAACCTGCTTTGGAAATTAAAAATTCTCTGATGACCATTCCTAAATTCGGATCATCTTCGGCGAGTAAGATCTTTATATTTTTCATTAACTCAGCTTTCAATAAATGGAATTAGAATACTGAAGGTACTTCCACCACCATCATTAGAATCAACTGCCACGCTACCTTCATGTAATTCTGCAATTGTTTTGACATAGCTCAAACCTAAACCAAAACCTTTAACATTATGAATGTTTCCGGTTGGAACACGGAAAAATTTATCGAATATTTTTTTCTTCATTTCGCTATTTAATCCTGTTCCATTATCAGAAACACGAATGATATAATTCGAGTTTTCTACCAAAGTACGGACATGGATTTTAACTCCCTGACCACCATATTTACAGGCGTTATCCAACAAATTCATTATAGCATTTGATAGATGTAAAGCATCTACATTTAATACGATGCTCCGGGTACAATAATCCGTAATTATTTCTGCTTTTACTTTTTCAAATTGAAGTGTAAAAGATTCAATAGCATTTTGAACTATTCTATTCAGATCATATTCTGCTTTTAGTATACCGATACTTCCACTTTCAAGCCGGTTAAGATCCAGAACACGTTCAATTTGTTCGCTCACCCTGTCGTTTTCATGTTTGATAATGTTGGCAAGCTGAACGACCCTGCTCTTATTGGAAGAAACTTCTTCTGTTCCCAAAGCCTCGCTTGCAATGAGTATTGTTGAGACTGGAGTCTTAAATTCATGAGCCAGATTATTGATAAAATCATTCTTCAATTCATCCAGTTTTCTTTGTTTCAACATAACTTGGATGGTGTACATAAAGCTGAATAATAACAGTAATGTAATTGCTGCAGAAGAGATCAAATTGAATCTCATCTCATGATAAATAAAATTCTTTTTATCCGGAAATGATAAGGCGATCATATCCCCGGCAGGATTGAAATCGGATGGGAAAAGTACAGCGCTGAATACTGGTGAAGTATCTATATTTTCTCCGGAATCCCCACGCTTAAACAAAGTGTCTTTGTCGAGACCTGAAACAAGTGCTATGTTATAAGGAAGATACAATCCTCTGCTATCAAGTTCAGCATTGCAAATTGAATCCAGAAGCTCAGGTTCAGCACGCTTTAATATGTCATCACCCATGAATGTAAATTCACTTAAGATCTCTTCGATCAAGCCTGCTTTCTTTGAGGAATTAATAATTGAGTCACTGACATCTCGCAGATGTTTCATTTCATGTTGGACCTTTGATCTATCAGCTTCTATTCTTTTGATGATAATCTTATTCTCGAGTGATTGATCAGAGCTCCAGGTGATATGATCGTTGTTATGCGAGACGTTGATCAGGGTATCCTCATTCTCTATTCTGATCTCTCGATGAAAGACCCTTGGCGCTGGACCTGGCAACTCATCCGGCAAAATCGGTTTTGCAGGATGAGTATTGAATCCATTTGACAAAATACGGTGTCTTACAATACTACTTGTCTCTTGTTTCTCAAGTTTGCGTACCACTTCAGCCAGTGATTCGGAAACGCTTCGGTCAAAAGCCTTTCCTGACTCCAGAAAGGAAGCACGGATCCAATAAGCCTGCAGCGCCATTATTGCCAGAATAGCAATAACAAACAGAATTATAACAGGCTGAAGAAATTTTCTTGACATGAAGCAAAAATACGGAATGAATAAAGGATCTGACGACTTTAACAAGTTTTAACAGCTCTTAACCTGGCATTAACTTCTTGATTGGGATACACCTTTACTTTTGAGTTAATAATCTTAAAAACTAAAATATTATGAAAAACTCAAATCAAATTTATGGCATTTTTCTGTTGGTATCCTGTCTGTTGGCCCTACCCTTAGCCGGATTTACACAAGATAACGGAAATAAAAAGGCCGAACCCAAAATTAAGATCAAAACTATTGAAAATGTAAATGGGGTTGAAACTGTTGAAGAAAGAGATGCTACTCCTGAGGAAATAGAAAAGATGAAAAAGCATCATGAAGAAATGAAAGAACATATGGAACAAAAAGGCATGCATGATGCAGAATTCAAAAAACATATGGATACTATGGGTGAACATATGAAGAATGTTGAGATCATAATTAATGAAGAAATGGGTGATAGTGGAGAATCGAAATCTGTTCGGAAATTTATCATGAAAGACAAAGATGGAAAAACCACTGAACTTGAGATCCCCGCTGAACCAGGTAAACCCGGTGAACCAATGATGAAACACAGGATCATGATCAAGGATGGTGAAAATGTATTCGAATTAAAAGGAGATGAAGCGAGCGATATGATATGGATCGAAGAAAATGAAACAGCTGAAGATGGGAAAGTGATTAAACAAAAAACTATAATTAAAATCATTGATGCAAAACCGGAGGAGATCCTGAGTGCATTGCCCAATTCAGAACCAATTACCGATAATAATAAGCTTGAATACAAAGAGCTAAATGTTTATCCAAACCCGGCCGGAGATAATATTACATTAAAGTTTGAACTTCCAAATAAAGGAGATACAAGAATCAAACTTGTTGATTTTGCAGGACGCAATTTATTTGAAGAAACATTAAGAAATTTCAGTGGTGTGTATGAAAAGAAAATAGATCTGGGCAGAAAAGCACCGGGTACATATCTGTTAAATGTCACACAAAACGGTAAACAAGCTACACTAAAAGTGGTGAAGGAATAACAATTCGAATTAATTTAGAAAGCCCCGTAGCGCTTTGCCACGGGGTTTTCCTTTAATATGAATCGAAAGAACTTATTGTTTTATAAACTGTGTTTTAATGGAGATCTCTTCTGAATTTAAAGAGATAAAATATAAGCCCGGATCCAGTTCATCCAGAAACATAACCACATCATTTTTACCTTGAGTGATCAGGAAATGTTTTTTGATTTTTAGCTGTCCGCTAACATTCAATATTGATATTTGAGCAATGCCTTTTCCTAGCGCATCGAAACTGAATGAACAAGCTCCTGTCACGGGATTTGGAGCAACAAGTATCTGTTCTATCTTTTGTTTTGCTTTGACAGCAACCACCGAAGAATAAGTGAACATTCCATCATAGTCCGTTTGTTTTAAACGGTAATAGCGTGTTCCTGAAAAAAGCTTTGCATCGGAAAGTTCATATAATTTAGTGGTATTGCTGTTTCCTGCACCTTTCCGGGTACCAATTGCTTCAAAATTAATTCCATCCTCGGAACGTTCAACAGTGAAAAAATCATTATTGGTTTCTGTGGCTGTAGACCATTCAAGATTTACATAATTACTTTTATACTTAGCAGAAAAGTTGAGTAGTTTGATCGGTAATGGAAGAACATTACTTCCTGATAATCTGAAATGACAATTTGAACCTGCATTTCCATCAAGAGCCATAAAGAATTTCTGACCTGCAGCAACATTATTGATACTGAGGTTTACAGTTCCCCCAGCTGCTGCAGCGCATCCCAGATGCGTCCAGCTGCCGCAGGAATTTCCCTGAAATACTCCAAGTTGAAATGCATTTCCTGCACCGTTGCATTGAATATTTTCAAAATTAATAACAACTGTTCCCGCAGTTTGAGCAGTAAATGAATACCATGCAATATTTTCAAAGGTTGATGCACATAGTTGAGCCGGAGTAACATTCATATCTGCTGCAGGGTCATACGTATAATTACATCCCGCAGTATTATTACCTGTCTGTTGTGGAATAGCTGTGATCTGCATAGGAGCTACACAAGCATCGTTTGAAGCTTGAGGTGAGGATTGAGTAACACAAAGATTAAATGTTCCCGCATTTGCAGTTGTTGATCTTGCAGTGATCTGAATATAATACGTTGTACTTACAGTCCAATCTGAAGACATAAATTGGTTTGAAGTTAGATCTGCGTATTCATTTGATGAACAAACCAAGGCGGATCCAACTGATGTAGAACAGTTCTTATAGATGCGCAACATCATATCTCCCTGTGCAGTTCCTCTTTGAAGATTGAAGGTCCAACACCCACTTAAAGTAGCAGGTGTAGTAAATTTATACCATACATCTCTATTCACTACTCCGCTTCCATTGGGATTGGATGTACAATAATAACCATTACTAAAATCATTTGTTGCTCCAACAGTTGTCCCTGTAACGCAGGATACGCCTCCTGAAAACACCAATGCCGGAGCGAGAGCAGAACATGCATTCACTTGCGCATTGCTATTGCTAATACCTGCTAATAGTACAATAGCAACTATTAGTATACGTTTGAGGATCATATTATTTGGGTTGATATTTGAAATTAAGACGGTCTGTCTTTTTAACAAATATTACATTTCCATTTTCTTCTGTTTTAACATATCCCATTTCTTCGGGATCGAATGCACGACCGTCTTCGGGATGGACTCCGGAAGTGGCATTACTCATTAGATCGACATCTTTTGCCTTATCTTTTACAGGTGTAGAAACATCATATGGGTCAAGAACACCCTGAGCCATAGCTGCTTCGTTAGCAAAACAAGAAAGCAGAAACACTCCGCATACATGTAGAAATCCTTTCATAACCAAAAAAATTTGACGCAAATCTTTGCGATTTTCAGATGGCTATATTACGCCAGGAAAAAGGTGAGGTTGAAGAATAAAGTGGTGATATCTTACAAAAATGATGAAATGTATATTTGATTAAATCTATCTAAGCTACAATTCAAGCTATTCCTTGACAAAAAAAAAGGATCCGGACTAAAAATTTAATCCGAATCCTTTAAATACTATCGTATTTATTTCTTGATAAATTGAGTTTTTAAATTTAAAAACTCAGAATGGAATCTGGAAAAATAAATTCCTGCTTCAAGTTCTTCAAATTTTAATTCAATAGTATTCAATCCTATTTGAACAGGTATCGATCCACCTTTTTTAACCTGACCCAAAACATTGATCAATTCATAATAGATCGTACCGTCTTGTGGTGATTCAAATTGAAAAGATGAAAAACCATTATTTGGATTTGGTGATGAAGTCAATAATTCTGTCTTGCTTTTTATTTTGATCGCAATCACTTCTGAATAGGAGAAACGACCATCAAAGTCGGTTTGTTTTATTCTATAATAAATTGTTGAGTTAGAAAGTTGATGATCGGTCATCTGATAGTTTCTAACTGTATTACTATTCCCTGCACCTTTACGAGATCCAATAGTTTCAAAATTTCTTCCATCAACAGATCTTTCAACATTATAGAAATCATTGTTTATTTCAGATCCTGTTGTCCATTCAAGCAGCACCTGATCAGAGATCTGTTTGGCAGTGAAGCTGAGCAATTCAACCGGTAAAGGGACAATATTTGTTCCTGAAACTATGAAATGGCAATTTGATCCTGCATTTCCATCCAGAGCCATATAAAATTTCTGTCCTGCTGTAACATTGGTTATGGTCAAAGTAACAGTTCCACCAGCAGCTGCAGAACAACCAAGATTGGTCCAATTTCCACATGATGCACCCTGAAAAACGCCCAATTGAAAACCACCACCTGCTCCATTGCATTGTATGCTTTGAAATGTAAGCACAATGGAGCCGTTGCTCATTGCAGTAAATGAATACCATGCAATATTCTCCAGCGTAGTAGCACATAATTGCGCCGGTGTCACATTCGCATCAGCCGGAGCATTATGTGTATAGTTACACCCTGCGGTATTATTTCCGGTTTGCTGAGGAACAGAAGTAATGCCCATTGGTGTTGCACATGCATCATTGGAAGCCTGGCCTGAACCGCTTGTAATACAAAGATTAAATGTTCCTGTATTTGCAGTGGTTGATCGAGCTGTTATCTGAATATAGTAAGTAGTGTTTGCGGTCCAATCTCCAGCAGTGAAACTGCTTGAACTAACATCAACATAATTATTACCTGAACAAACA
>JBBKWX010000163.1:0-2836 GCA_037969175.1 Bacteroidia bacterium
AAGAGATCTCTGAAGAACTCAAAAAACAGGTTGCGGAGGATGATAAAATGTGGAAATCGGGCAAGGCACCAAAAGGCAAGGGGCACGAGGATTAATTCAATTACGAATTACGAATTACGAGATACGAATTTGGTGTCAGGTGTATACTCATGACGCTATCATAATGTCTTTTTCGAGCCTTATAAATTCCTTAGAGCCTTTGTGTTAAGAAGTAATAGTAGACGGATAGCCTGATACAATCTAAAAAAGCGCCCCTATCGGGACGCTACACAAAACAAAAAACAATTTTTTAGATATAAAGAAGATGTGCTCCTTCGCCGGCAGCTCTTTCATAAAACCCACCAACTGTCAGCACTCCATCCAGCTCATCGATAAGATCAGTTTCTTTGATATGAAACATATCCATCGCCAGTTTGCAACTCCACAATTTTGTACCTGAAGCAGACAGGATCTCCAGAAACTCACCTACAGGCGGGATATCCAGCTTATCCATTTCTGACTTCATCATTTTTGTTGCCAGTGCTTCCATTCCGGGAAGTCCGCCCAACATGGTTGGAATATGCATGGCAGGATTCCCAACGGTCGCTACATGCAGGTTGTCGAGTTTGTTTTTTTGTATAGCCTCCAGTCCAAAGAACGTGAAGAATATCTCCGATTCTATGCCTTCCATTCTCGCTCCATTGGCCATTATGAAACATGCATATACATTTTCAATGGTAGCTTTTGAAAGAACAAACATCATCTTTTTTACCGGATTGGTTTTCTCTATTTTCATCTTCTTAGTTTTAACTTTTTCTTTAAATACAACTTACCGGCTTTGGTATGCCTGCAATTTTACTTGAGATCTTAAGCGGACCATTAGGGAAAAGCGCATACAGTTCTTTGATATCCACCACCCCACTTTTGCCTACTTTCCGTATAGTCAATGGAACATTGTTTCTGAATTCATTTTGAAGATAAGAGATCACGTCCCAATGTTTATCGGTCATTTCTACGTCCTCTTCATTCGCTATTTCTGTTGCTATATCTTTATTCCATTCATCAAGATTCAACATATAGCCTTCTTCGTTAAATTTGATGCTGTTTCCAGCTAGAGTTTTCTCAATCATTTTATTAGTCTTATACTGTTTGTGTTTCTTTTATTTGCGCTTGATTTATTTTTTTTCCCTGCATGCTCATTTTGTTGGGAATGAATGGGATTTTTTTTCCTTTGATGAGCATGTTCCAATAGATCCATCTGAAAGCTAATTTCCCGAAGTGATTCAATTTGGATTCGCTCAACAAGCTCATGGGGCCGATGCCCGGAATAGGGAAGGTTCCTTTTACCGGTTCCTGTTCGTAATTGAAATCGATAAGTAAAGCTTTTCCCTTGCCGGTTTCGATGAAGCAATTTGCATGTCCGTCGAATTCATGTTTCAGCTCTTTGCCATCAATGAACAACAGGATATTTTCAATCAGTACTTCAGCCTCAAAGTGCGCTACAGATCCGGCTTTGGAAGCAGGTACGTTCGTAGCATCTCCTATTACGAAAATATTTTCTTTCACTTTTGATTGCAGTGTAGCTTTATCGGTAGGAACAAAATTCAACTCATCCCCGAAACCGGATCTGGCTATCATTTCACTGCCCATATTTGTTGGTACTGTTACCAACAAATCAAATTTTACTTCCTTCCCTGTATAATCGATGATCTTTTTTTCTTTTGCATCTATCCGTTCGATATTGAAATCCGGAACTATATTGATGCTCTTTTGTTCGAGAAGATAACCAAGTGTTGCCGTGGCAACAGGCTTAGTAAAAGCACCTGACAAAGGAGTCACATAGGAGATCTCCACTTTGTCACGCATATTTTTTTCGAGGAAGAATGAATCTGCAAGGAATGCAAATTCCAATGGAGCCACCGGGCATTTGATCGGCATTTCGGTGATGTGTATCACGAGCTTTCCGCCTTCCCAGGTCCTTAATTTATTACGAAGATTCAATGCTCCATCGAAAGTATAGAAGTCGAAGATAGACTTCTGCCATTCCTCTCCCAGCATGCCTTCCGTCTCGCTGGGTGCTATTTCAGAACCGGTTGCTATGACCAGAATATCGTAGGGTAATTTCTTTTTATTTTGGAGGATAACTTCATTACTATCCTTATCGATACGATCTATCTTTTCCTTTATCAGGTTTACTCCTTTGGGAATAAATTCATCGATACTTTTCTTGAGTTGCTCCGGCTGATAAATGTCGAATGGAAGGAATAAAAATCCGGGTTGGTAATAATGGGTATCCAGTTGATCTACGATACTGATATTCCAATCTTGTCTTCCAAGTCTTTTCCTCAGAAGATTACTCATTATTGTTCCCGCTGTCCCTGCTCCGAGTATTACTAAGTTTTTCATAACCTGTTTGCTTTTAAATGATTGCCTTTCAATCTTTTTAAGGCTATCATCTACAGGTAAAAGTAGGAGATACAGGAGGCTTAAAGTATGACTTATGTCACATAACTATAAATAATTACGAATTACGAGATACGAATTCAATGAAATCCGTCCCCATTCAGGGGGACTACAGGGGGTAGAAAGCGATCTACTTCACATGAAGCGCTAAACATTTCTGCTCTCCGATAAATCCTTCCAGAAAATCACCGGCTGCAACAGGACCTACACCTGCAGGGGTTCCTGTAAAGATAAGATCACCTTTTTTTAGCGTGATGAATGTAGAGATCTCTGCGATGATGCGGTTGAAATCAAACAAAAGATCAGCCGTATTTCCGGTTTGAACCATCACTCCATTTTTCTTTAAACTGAATGTGATGTCACCGGGATATCCTATACTTTCTTTTTTCAAAAA
>JBBKWX010000164.1:0-6207 GCA_037969175.1 Bacteroidia bacterium
TTGGTAACGAAGTTATAGATCCCGCCTACACCCTCTTTATTTCCAGGATACCAGTTTTGAACGGTTGAATATTTTACTTCAGCGTTTGTATGAGAAACGATCTCTACTACTGCAGCATGCAATTGATTTTCATCACGCATTGGAGCAGTGCATCCTTCAAGATAACTTACATAAGATCCTTCTTCTGCAACGATCAGGGTTCTTTCGAACTGGCCTGTATTTGCAGCATTGATTCTGAAATAAGTACTCAATTCCATCGGACATCGGATGCCTTTTGGGATATAGCAGAATGAACCATCAGAAAATACAGCACTGTTCAATGCGGCATAGAAATTATCTGTGTGAGGCACAACCGAACCAAGATATTTCTTGATCAAATCCGGATGCTCTCTTACTGCTTCTGAAAAGGAACAAAAGATTATTCCTTTTTCATTTAATGTCTTTTTGAATGTTGTAGCAACGGATACACTATCAATGACTGCATCAACAGCAACACCGCTTAGTCTTTTCTGTTCATCCAGACTGATTCCAAGTTTCGCGAAAGTCTCTCTTAATTCAGGATCCACTTCGTCCATGCTATTTAGCACTTTCTTTGGTTTTGGAGCTGAATAATAGATGATGTCCTGAAAATCGATCTCAGGATAATGCACGTTAGGCCATTTTGGCTCAGTCATCGTGAGCCAGTGTCTGTATGCTTTCAGGCGCCATTCAAGTAACCATTCAGGCTCCTGTTTTTTTGCAGAGATAAAGCGTACAATGTCCTCACTCAGTCCTTTAGGGGCTGAATCTGATTCGAAGTTGCTGACAAAGCCATATTTGTACTCGCTTTGTGTAACATCATCGATTATTTTGAGGTCTTCAGACATGAAGTGTAATTTTTATTTAGACTAATTATAAGTAAGGGTTCAAAAAAAATCAAACACCAAAGCTTTCACCACATCCACATGTGCGTGAGGCATTCGGGTTGATAAAATTAAAACCTTTGCCGTTGAGGCCGTCGGTAAAATCTAATTCAGTTCCTACGAGATAAAGAAAGCTTTTCTTGTCAACGGCAATGCGTATGCCTTTGTCTTCGAAGAACTTATCATCCGGACCTTGAGAATTATCAAAATCCAGTTTGTAGGTTAAACCTGAACAGCCACCACCTTGAACTCCAACCCTGACGAAGTAATTTTCGTCGTAGTTTGATTCTGCTCTGAGACCTGCTAGTTTCTCTTTCGCTCTGTCAGTTACTGTGATCATCTTTTTAAGGTATTATATTGCTTTTTATAGCACTGCAAAGATACAGTTTGACTTATTAACAAGCAAGGTGAGCATTGTTTATAAGTCTGCCGGATGTAAAATATATGCATATTCTGCCCTCAAGTAGAGCATGAGCACTATTAAACTTACCTTTGCAGCATGATTGAAGATAAGCCTACACGAACTGAATTATCCGAATTGGGTGAATTTGGATTGATTAATCACCTCGCATCCTTTGCCAGAAGCGAAAACAGCTCAACTTTGAAAGGGATTGGTGATGATGCTGCAGTAATTGATTGCGGTGATAAAGCGATGGTGATTACTACTGACCTGCTGGTTGAAGGAGTTCATTTTGATTTGAGCTATATGCCTTTCAAACATCTTGGTTATAAGGCAGTTGTTGTAAATCTGAGCGATGTTTATGCTATGAATGCCATTCCAACGCAGATTACTGTGAGCTTGGCAATGAGCAACAGATTCCCATTAGAAACCATGGAAGAATTATACCAGGGGATCCGAATGGCTTGTGATATGTATGGTGTTGACCTCATCGGTGGCGACACCAGCTCCTCAAAGCACGGCCTAATGATCTCAGTTACAGCCGTTGGTTTTGCTCCCAAGGAAGATATCGTATACAGAAGTGGTGCGAAGGAGAATGATCTGATCTGTGTAACCGGTGATCTTGGTGCAGCTTATATGGGATTGCAATTGTTAGAGCGCGAGAAACAGATATTTCTGGAGAATCCTGAAATTCAGCCTGATCTGGAAGGAAATGATTATATCCTGGAAAGACAGCTTAAGCCGGAAGCCGGTAAAGCCACTATTTTGAAACTTAAAGAGTTGGGAATTAAGCCAACAGCAATGATCGATGTGTCAGACGGACTTTCTTCTGATCTGCTGCATATTTGCGACAAGAGCAAAGTAGGTTGTGCGATCTATTCCGAAAAGATCCCTGTAGATCATCTTACCTATACGGTTGCAGAGTCCTTCAATCTGGATCCAACAACCTGTGCCTTGAATGGTGGTGAAGATTATGAATTGTTATTTACGATCTCCCAAGCTGATTTCGAAAAGATCAAGGACTTTAAAGGAATATCGGTAATAGGGCATATCACAAATGCTGAATCAGGGAAAATGTTCATTACAAATTCAAATCAAGCCATTGAACTAACTGCCCAGGGCTGGAACGCTATGAATTGATATAAGAAGATTGAATTTAAATAAAAAGAGAGGCTCAAATGGCCTCTCTTTTTATTTAATATGGATTGAGTTTACAGAGGGCTTACAGAAGCTTCCACTCTGAAAACAACCTTTCCTTTAACTGTAGTTTTTTCTGTCAATGGGCCAGTTAGATTTCCATTTACACTGTATGTTAATTCATTCAGTTTAATATATGGAGCAAGATCACTTGAAGATACATCGAGGTCAATTGCAGTTAAACCGGTAGCCGGTATTACATCTTTCCAAACTACCCTGACCTTGGCCAAACTGCCACCACTGAAAAATCCTTCTGCTGAACTTGCAATGTCAAATGTTTGTCCGGATGGATCGGTGATTTCAAGATTTGCTGATTTTAATGTCACTGATTTAATATCATCGAGGCTGGCATTACTCTTTTGCTTTTTTATTTCTTCTTCCAGCTTGGCTCTGATAACAACAGAAGCCAATTCCTGAGGCCCGGTGACTGAAGTACTGTCAATGACAAAGACCAGATCAGCTACTGTCAGATCAAAGTTAACATCAACTTTTGCCTTTTTACATGAATTTGCTACTCCCAGAATAACAAATAGGATCAATACACGTGAGATATTTTTCATGATTCTCGATATTAGTTTGTACTAAAATTAACAAACTCTGAGATGTTTTTCAATATTAATTTGGTGAATCGTTGTTTTCATTATGTAAAATGAAAATTAAGATACATTTAATTTTATCAAATTACCGTTTACATAAAAAAGGCTACCGTTCACAAAGCCTTACAAATGGTATCTTTACGTTATCGTACATTTATTCAATCAATGTTCAAGCAAAGACAAAGCAGTAAAATATTTATACCTCTGGTGTTGTTCATATTTTTATGTTCAGCGGGAGAGAGCTTTGCTCAAAAATCAACTTCACTTTTTCGTCAGTATCAAGTCAAAGACGGGCTTCCGGGAAATAAAGTATATGCTGTAAATACGGATGTACATGGTTATGTTTGGATAGCAACATCGCGTGGTTTGAGCAGATTCACCCGAAATGGATTTCAGGTTTTTGGAACCGAGTATGGATTACCTGAATCAACGATACTTGGAATCTTCAACGATAATAATTCCAGAACTTGGTTTCGTACTTCATCCGGAACATTGGCATGGTTTGATAAAAACCGGTTTTATGCGTTCCCCGGAAATGAAGATCTGAAATTATATCTGAACAATAAGATTGTTAATGATATGGTCTTTGATGGAACAGGAGATCTGTGGGTGAGTACTGTCATAGGTGGTGGGTTGATGAGATTCAACAACAAAGGAGTAATTGTTCCACTTGCAATCGATGATTATGAAGATTGCAGTTATTTCATTCGAATCCTTCCGGGAAATAATGTGATCAGTGGATCCAATAATGTTTTTCCTGCAAATAATCGATTAAAAGTAATCCGGAATGATAAGCAATATATTGTAAATCTATCTGCAACCGGAGGCTATACCCGGAGTTTTTCTTTCAGAACTTCTGATGGTGAAATTTTATTTTTGAATGGATATGAAGTTTTAAAATTGGATGATCAAAAATTAAAGAGCAGAGTGCTTTTTGAGAAGAGTATTGAATCTGTTTTCAGGGATAGTGAAGGGAAAGTTTGGATAGGATTTTATGGTGGAGGAGTTAGATGTTATCCCGGAGGCGATCCTACAAGAGGAAATTTTGTAAGCTATCTTGGAGACCGCACCACCACCGGGTTTACTCAGGATGCTGGTGGCAATATGTGGCTTGGAACCAATACGGAAGGAATGTATTTTTTTCCTGCAGCATTACACATGTCTTCAGAGTTAAACAAGATTTCTGCTTTTCCACCTACGCCTGACGACACAACCGGTGAATCTCTGTCACTAAAGAAGACAAATGTATCGGAAGAATCAATGGAACTTCGTGACAGTCTTCCCCCTAAAATATTTATCAGTGGAGTGCGCATAATGGACAGAGATACTGCATTGCGTTCCTCCTATACGATGGAACATGATCAAAATTTTATTCGAATAAATTATGCTGGACTTGCCGGAAAAAATACCGGAGGAATGCAATATAAATATAAGATGGAAGGCATAGATCCTGACTGGATTTACACCTCATCCACCTCTGCTCAGTATACAACACTTCCTCCCGGAGAATATAGTTTCAAGGTGTTGGCAATGAATAATGAAGGGGTATGGAGTTCTGAAGAAGCTGAAATAAAATTCAGTATCAAACCTGCATTTTATAATACATGGTGGTTTCGAATTACGGCAATGCTTTTTGTAATAATGGTTTTGACCATATTGATCACATATCGTGTAAAGATGATCCGGAAATTTGAAAGAGAAAGATCAGAGATGGAAAAATATCTTTCAGGTTTAGAGTTGAATGCACTTCGTTCACAAATGAATCCGCATTTTATTTTTAACGCATTAAATTCCATTCAGAATTTTATTCTCAATAATGATACAGAAAGTGCGATCCGATACCAGGGAAAATTTGCCAAGTTGATGCGAAATATTCTTGATCATAGTCGGCAAACACTGATCCCGGTTGAGGCAGAGCTAAAAACGCTCGAGATCTATATGGAGCTGGAATCTCTTCGTTTTGAAGACCGGTTTGATTATGCTGTAATGGTTGATCAAAAAATAGATCAGTCAAATACAATGATTCCTCCAATGATAATACAGCCATTTGTAGAGAATGCGATCTGGCATGGTTTGATGCATAAGTCTGGGAAAGGAATTATTCAGATTTCATTGCGACAAGAAGGTGAACTGATAATTTGCAGTGTTGAAGATAATGGTGTAGGAAGAAAAAAATCTATGGAACTTCAGAGCAAGAACCGCACCCGCCATAAGTCACAGGGGATGTCAATTACAAAGGAAAGGTTGAAATTAATGCAGACCGAGCCCGGAATTGAGGGAGTGATAATTTCAGATCTGGAAGATGATGAAGGACAAATAAGAGGTACAAAAGTAGATATCAGAATCCCAATAGAATCATAGTATGGAACGGATGAAAGCAGTGATCGTTGATGATGAAAAGAACGGACGTGAAAGCCTCAGTAGTATGGTGGAACGGTTTTGTCCGGAAGTGAATGTTATTGGACTTGCGTCATCTGCTCTTGAGGGATATGAGATGGTAAAGATCTCAAAACCGGATCTGGTTTTTCTGGATATTGAAATGCCAATGCATAATGGTTTTGATATGCTTGAAATGTTTAAGAATATAGATTTCTCAGTAATCTTTACCACAGCCTATGATCAGTATGCAGTAAAAGCAATCAAGTATTCGGCACTTGATTATTTGTTGAAACCTGTAGATCCGGACGAACTAAAAGCTTCAATCGATAAGGTTGATAAACGAAAAAGAAATACTTCGGATCTCAAAGAAAAGTTTGATACACTTTTGTCAAACTTAAAACATGACAGTAAAAGAAAAAAGGTTGCAATACCGGATGGAGACGGGCTGGTTTTTATTTATGTTGATGAAATAATCCGTTGCGAATCGGATAGTAATTACACCTACTTTTTTATTCAGGGAGGTAAAAAGATCACGGCTTCCAGAACGATGCGTGATTTTGAAGATATGTTTGCCGATGAGAATTTTTTCCGTGTTCATCGGTCCCATCTTATAAATCTGGATCATATCAAACGATATATGAAAGGTGACGGAGGCTATGTGATCATGGACGATGGATCTAAAGTAGAGGTCTCCAGAAGGAAAAAGAATGAGTTTGCTGAAAAGCTGGCTGAG
>JBBKWX010000165.1:0-10424 GCA_037969175.1 Bacteroidia bacterium
GGATCAGAAAACCAGGTTCCGCTGCGGAAAGCGATCATCTTTCCATCCAGTTCCAATCCAGTTTCAGGCTGCAATGCCTTGATCTCAGCCACTATGCCCGGCAATGGGAGTATCGTGGCATCCAGATAGATACTTTCTCCGTGGCCTGTGCTGGCGCTTTTACATACATGATTGCGGCCTATCACTTGAGATTCGGTCTTTAAGGTTTTCTCCCAGGCTTGCCTCAAGGTAAGAATACCAACGCGTATCTCTGATGTATGTCGGCTCAAGGTAAACGGGTAGAGTTTCTCGAAGCCTTTGTTTTCGAAAAGGATCAAATGCATAAGACAAAAATAGGTTTTAGCATTGGCAATATTCAAAAAAAAATCCCCCCGAAAACGGAAGGATCTTATTTTTATTGAATGCGGGAATACTATTCCTTTATTTCTGTAGGTTTTCTGTTGTATTTCGTCAAGAACTTGTCTACACGTCCTGCTGTATCTACAAGCTTCATCTTTCCTGTGTAGAAAGGATGAGACATGTTTGAAATCTCAAGTTTAACAAGTGGGTATTCAACTCCATCTTCCCAAACGATAGTATCTTTGGTATTAATGGTTGACATGGATATAAAAGCGTGATCACAGGAGATATCCTTGAAAACAACTTTACGGTATTCTTTTGGATGTATGTCTTTTTTCATTTTAATGCTGCTTTTCTAAGCGGGATGCAAATGTAGTAAATTTTTATTTATTCAAAAAGAAATTGCGGATTTTCTTTTAACGCAAAGAAGCAAAGAGCTTTCCAAATGAACTTTTGTACAATGCGAACCCCTAAATCACAGCACTGACCTTAAGCAAAGAAGCAAAAAATCAAATACAGTTTTTGCTTCTTTGCTAAAAGATGATTAGAAATTCACATTCTCAATTATTGAAAAAGAAAGATTGAAAAGCTCTTTGCTTCTTTGCGTTAAAACAGACAATAAAAACAAAGCTCATCCGTAATGTCAGGAGCAAAATGAAGTTTAGCTATATTTGCGCCTCTTATGAGTACAAAAAAGATCCTGATTCTGCTTTTTCCGATCTGGTTGCTGATAGCACTTAGTGCCTGTCGCAAGGACAAATTCATAGAAGAAGCCGGTGCCAAGCTGGAATTGTCGACCGATTCGGTGGTGTTTGATACCGTTTTTACGGCTATCGGCTCTACCACCAAAAGCATGATCGTGCATAACCGCAATAATCAACCTATTCGAATTTCTTCTCTGAAACTGGCCAAAGGCAATGGCTCGAACTACAGACTAAATGTAGACGGAGTACCGGGAAAGGTATTTACGGATGTTGAGATCGGCGCTAAAGACAGTATCTTCATTTTCATTGAGGTGACCATAGATCCAAATAGTGCAAATACGCCCTATATTGTTGAGGATGAGATTCAGTTTGTGACCAACGGGAATGCACAGCAGGTAAAACTGGCTGCCTGGGGACAAAATGCCTACTTTCACTATAATGATACCGGACAACCATTCAATTTGTATGGCTTTTCCTGCTCAAGTTGTTTCCCGATATGTAATGAGATATGGCAAACAGATAAACCTCATATTGTTTTTGGGTATGCTGTGGTTGACTCCGCCTGTACGCTTGAAATACCAGATGGAGCAATAGTTTACTTCTATACCAATTCGGGGTTGTTGGTTTATAAACAGGGTACTTTACGAGTAGAAGGAACGGATCAGAATCCGGTGAAGATGGAAGGTTTCAGAAGAGAAATGAGTTATCGGGATGTACCCGGACAATGGGACAGGATCTGGCTGATGCCTGAAAGCCGCAACAATGTGATACGACATGCACGCATACGGAATGGAAACATAGGTATACAAGCGGATACGGTGGGCAGCACTTCCCCTACCCTTGTGCTCGAACATTCGGTGATCGAGAATATGTCGACTGCTGCGATCTATGCTCAGGGTGCAAGGATAGTTGTTCGCAACAGTTTGCTTGTAAATGCCGGACAATATATAGCTGCTCTGACGTTGGGTGGCGATTATACCTTTGAACACAGCACACTGGCTAATTTCTGGAATTACAGCAACCGTCAAACGCCTGCTTTGGTCCTGAATAATTATTACACGGACATCAATAATGTGGTGCAGTTGAGAAATCTTGTAAAAGCTGATTTCAAAAATTCAATCATTCATGGAAATCTGAACAATGAAATTGGGTTTGATCTAAATAGCGGTGCTCAGAAAAATTTTCTTTTTGATCACAGTATCTTAAAGATCGATGGGTCTATTAATACCACTACATCCAATTACAATCAGATCATCAAGAATATCAATCCGAAATTTATCAATCCATCAGGAGGAAATTATCAATTGGATTCTTTGTCACAAGCCAGGAATACAGGCGATCCTGCTATTGTTATACCGGGAGGCCCTTTGCAGTATGATCTGAAAGGAACTGACCGGCTGATCCATTTGCCACCTGACAGAGGTTGCTACGAACGGGTTGATTGATCAAGCCAAAGAAACCAGAAACTTCATCGTATCTACCCCGTCGGCATAGTCAGCAAGACCGGGCTTTTGTGTTTCACCAAAAGAAATTGCTCCCGGAACAACCGACCTGTCAGCAACGATGCATTGGATCTGATCCATTTGCGTCTCCATTTTATTGATCAGAGAAGTCTTATCCGAATAATATTCATAGTTGACAATAGATACCGGGGTAGCCATCTCTTCCGCTTCTTTGATGATCAAATAATTATTCGTTAGAAAAGGAACTCTTTTAAGCAATAATAATGCAGAATAATAGTCGTGATTGCTGCTGTATTTATTGTGCTGCATCAGCTCAGAATGATCTGCCATGGCCTCAAATAGCCCATCAAAATTATATCCTTGAGGCACATAAAGTTTGGAAATATTTCTGCATCCCAAACCAAAATACATGAAGATATCTTTTCCTAAAAGACTCAGCTCTTCTTTGGTTTCATCGCCGGAAAGAACAGCTATAGAATTACGATTTTTCCGAATTATATTCGGATATTTTCCAAAATAATACTCGAAATATCTGGCTGAATTATCTGAACCCGTTGCTATTACCGCACCCGGTGAACTGATCCTTTCTGTGAAAATGATTCTGTCGGCAAAAGTTGGTTCTATCTGACAGAGTCTTTTCATCAATAACTGAGGTAAGACATTATCATCAGAGCTGGGTTTTGCCATCATTATATTCCCACTGATCAGTACACTCAGCATATCATGAAAACCAACCAAAGGAATGTTTCCCGCCATAATAAGAGCCACAGTTTTGGGGCTTTTATCTTCCTGTATATCGTAACCTGAAACCCAGTCTGTAAGATCTTTTACATTCAGCCAGGAAGCAATTCCGCTAAGCGATGAAATGATATTTTCGGGGGTGAACCAAGCATTTTTATGGATGCTTGAAAGGATAGATCTCTTCAGTTGTGCAGAAAAATCATCATTTGTTTCATCAATGGATTCGAAATTTGAAATGACAGATGAAATATCTGTGCCCAGTTGGGCAAATGCTGTAATTCTTTTATCAGTGCTCAATTCTTGTGTCTATCGGGTTTGAAAAATCCTAAAGTATTTTATTACCTTTGGGACTACAAAAGTAATTAAAGTTAAAGCATAAACTCTCTTTATGGCTATTAAGATAACAGACGAATGTATCAATTGCGGTGCATGTGAACCGGAATGTCCAAATAACGCGATCTATGAAGGTGGTGCTGAATGGCGCTTTTCTGACGGAACAAACTTAAGCGGATCTGTCACTAAAATGGATGGAACTGTGCTTGAAGCAAATGCTCCGCAAGAAGCAAAAGCTATGGACATCTATTATATTGTTTCTGATAAATGTACAGAATGTGTTGGCTTTCATGATGAACCTCAGTGTGCAGCTGTGTGTCCGGTGGATTGCTGTATAGACGATGAAGAAGTAAGAGAATCGAAAGATGAACTTCTCTCGAAGAAAGAAAAAATGCATGTCTGATCTTAGATAAAGCAACGAATCTTGAACGCAACGAAAATTCGTTGCGTTCCTTTTATATACCTGTTCATAACAATCATATAAGAATTCCGTTTGCAACCCATGCTCAATAAAACAGTATCCTTTTTACTTTTTATTTTCTTTTTACCCAGCCAGCTTTATGCCCAATCTCCCGATCTGAAAAAGCTGGAAGACAGTTTAGCAGTAATCGGCCCCTTGGTGATACGAGGTGAGAGTGATTCTATTCGGGAAAGCAATGCCTTGATCTTTCAATCACTGATGAAGCAAACTTTGGAGTTGCCCGGTGCCTATGAGTATACATTCAGCAAGTTAGAAACCGCATCGATCTTAAAATCTCCGGATAATCGTTTTCGATTGATCACATGGGTAGTGATAAAAAGAGATCAAACGGCATACAATTATTATGGTTTTTTGCAGGCAAAGGACCCAAAAAGCGGCAAAGTATCCTTGCATGAACTTGTTGACAGCACTGACAATATCATCAATCCTGAATATCTAAAATTAAGACCGGATAACTGGTATGGAGCGATCTATTATGAGATCATCCCAACAGGAAGAAAAAAAAGCAAACAATATACTTTGCTTGGTTGGAAAGGTGTTTCAAACAAGATCACATCTAAGGTGATCGATGTCTTGAAATTCCAGGGAACTAAACCTGTCTTTGGCTCCTCACTTTTTGAAGGCACGAAACCTGCCAGATCACGCGTAGTTTTCAAATATACACAGCAAGCCGTGATGTCGTTGAAATATCATGCTTCATCAAAGGAGATCGTATTTGATAATCTGAGTCCATCGGATCAAAACCTGAAAGGAAAGTATGAATTTTACGGACCTGACTTTAGTTATAATGCCTTCAAATGGAAGAAAAATAAATGGCAGTATTTGTCAGACTTTACTGCAAAGAACCCAAAGTCGGGTGAAGGTAAAAAGGTGAAGGTCAGAAATGAACCCGGACTGCTTCCTCCACCAAAAAAATGAGGAAGTATGGGTTATTAAAACCCATTAGGATTGCTTATTTTTGTTGTCCATTCTAAATAAATATTGAGAATATGAATCGCAAACATAATTTTGGTGCAGGACCGGGTGTATTACCGGTGCAGGTCTTAGAAGAAGCGGCAAAAGCTGTTCTTGATTTTAATGGAGCCGGAATGTCATTGCTGGAGATGTCGCATCGCGGCAAAGAATTCATTGCTGTGATGGATGAAGCCATTGCTTTAGTGAAAGAGATCCTGAATGTACCGGCAGGGTATTCTGTTTTGTTTTTGCAGGGTGGAGCAAGTACGCAGTTTGCTATGATCCCTTATAACCTGCTACCAGCTGGTGGTAAAGCTGCTTATGTGAATACAGGAGTATGGGCTAAGAAGGCGATCAAGGAAGCAAAAGCTTTTGGAGAAGTTAATGTACTTGCTAGTTCGGAAGATAAGAACTTCAATTATATTCCCAAAGGATTTGAAATACCAAAAGATGCAAGTTATTTGCATCTCACAAGTAATAATACAATTTACGGAACTCAATATAAATCTTTCCCAAGCTCGCCGATACCGGTAGTTTGCGATATGTCGTCTGATATTTTCAGTTGCGAAATTGATGCAAGTAAGTTTGATGTGATCTATGCCGGAGCTCAGAAAAATATGGGACCTGCTGGAACTACCTTGGTGATCATCAAAGATGAATTGCTGGGTAAAGCAGGAAGACATATTCCTTCGATGCTGGATTATAAGATCCATATTGAAGGAGAATCTATGTACAATACACCCCCTGTTTTTCCGATCTATGTTTCCATGCTGACCTTACGTTGGATCAAAGGCTTGGGTGGTTTGAAAGCTATTGCTGAAATGAACAGAAAGAAAGCAGATATGCTTTACGCGGAACTGGATTCGAATCCAATGTTCTATGGCACAGCTGAAAAAGAAGACAGGTCGGATATGAATATTACATTCCTTTTAAACGACCCTTCTCTTGAAGAGGATTTCCTGAACACATGTAAAGATGCAGGAATTATAGGGCTAAAAGGACACCGGTCAGTAGGAGGTTTCAGAGCTTCTACATACAATGCATTACCACTTAGCAGTGTCCAGGTTTTGGTGGATGTTATGAAAGAATTTGCAACAGTAAAAGGTTAATAAATAATACGGATTATATGATCAAGATATTAGCGAATGATGGAATTGATGATGCGGGAAAAGCCTTGCTCGAAGCCAAAGGTTTTCAGGTAGTAACAACTAAGTTCGGGCCTGATGCTTTGGTAGATGAATTGAGACAAAACTACGATGCTGTATTTGTAAGAAGTGCTACACAGATCACCAAAGACGTGATAGAGAACGTACCTAATCTGAGATTGATTGGTCGTGCCGGTGTTGGTATGGATAATATCGATCTGGAATATGCCAAGTATAAAGGTGTAAAGGTTGTGAATACACCGGATGCATCTTCTCAATCAGTTGCTGAGCTAGTGTTTGCTCATTTATTTGGGATGGCGAGAATGCTGCATGATTCGAATCGGAAAATGCCGGTTGATGGTGAAGCAAAATTTGCTGAGCTAAAGAAAAAGTATTCTGCAGGGATAGAATTAAAAGGAAAGACTTTGGGAATAATAGGGTTTGGCAGAATTGGTCAAACCACTGCAAAGATAGCTCTGGGTCTTGGTATGAATGTAATGCCATTTAAGCTTCATGCTTCAGAAGTAAAGATAGAATTTGATTTTTTCAAGACTGTTTCTGATGGATCCTTGATGATCAAAATGAAAACAGTTCCTTTTGAAGATCTGTTGAGTCAAAGTGATTTCATCACCTTGCATGTCCCCTTCCCTGCCGGTGCAACGCCTGTGATCTCTTCAAAAGAGTTGAGTATCATGAAAGATGGAGTTGGTTTGATAAACACATCCCGAGGCGGAGTGATTGCAGAAGATGATCTGATCGCTGCATTGAATAGTGGAAAAGTTGCTTATGCCGGACTTGATGTTTTCGAAGGAGAACCGAACGTGAGGAAAGAACTTTTAGAACATCCGAATGTTTCATTATCACCGCATATTGGAGCATCAACTCACGAAGCGCAAGAACGCATAGGAATTGAACTTGCTACCAAGGTCATTGAATATTTCAAAGGCAATTCATAATTAGATTGCCTGATGAGGATATTTTTAATGTTGATTTTTATTGCAGTGAATGGGCTTGTCATGGCTCAACCCCATGTTGAACATCTTAAAACAAAAGAAGTTTTTTCTTTGAAAGATGGCATCTATGTGAGTATTGATGATTTCAAAAACAACAAACCCAAGAGTCCGGAAGAGATCACCAAGATCATTGATAAAATAAAAATGGAAAATCCGGATATAGATAAACCTCAATTGCAGATCTGGGGATATGCCTCAGGAGGAAGTGCCTATGTGAGCTGGGTTTCAGGATGGGAATATTTGGCACCTGAAAAACGAAAAGGATATAATTTTAATCGCATCATGACGATAGGTTCTATTTGTCAATTCAGCTATTATGCGCTGGAATATCAAAACAAAGGACTGGCTCAGGATACGGATCCGTATTTAAAAGAATTACCAAAAAATACAAGAAGAACTTCTGTAAAAGCTACCCAATATATTATTGATCTTAATACAAATACTATCAAATTATTGAATACCCGAAACATACAGGAGATCATCATGAAAGATGAACTACTTGCAGTTGAATGGAGTAAATATA
Organism: Bacteroidia bacterium; assembly: GCA_037969175.1. Taxonomy (GTDB): domain Bacteria; phylum Bacteroidota; class Bacteroidia; order AKYH767-A; family JBBKVM01; genus JBBKWX01. Next base: position 7,697 of record JBBKWX010000165.1, read on the forward strand.
AAGGTCCGCACAAAGAGAAAAAATATTTTTTCCTCAAAAAATATAATGATTCCAATCCCTGGAATTTCAATCAAAAAAAATTAAACAATCAATCCATAAATAATTAAGTATGGCTATTTTAAAACCATTTAGAGGAATACGACCCACGCCGGAGAAAGTTGAGCTTGTAGCTTCAAAACCCTATGATGTTTTGAATGAAAAAGAAGCAAAGGCAGAAGCGGGTGATAATATATATTCATTCTATCATGTAATAAAACCGGAGATCGATCTACCTGAAGATATGGATCATTACGCTCCTGAAGTTTATTTAAAAGGCAGAGAGAATTTTGAACGTATGATCACTGATAAGGTAATGATACAGGATGAAAAAGCTTGTCTGTATGTGTATCAGCAAACCATGGATGGTCGTAAGCAAACAGGTTTAGTGGGAAGTGCCGGAGTAGAAGATTATTTTAATAATATCATCTTAAAACATGAACTGACAAGACCTGATAAAGAAGAAGACAGAAAAAATCATGTGAGAGTTGGGAATATGAATGCAGAACCTGTATTCTTTGCTTATCCTGCAGTAACGGCGATCGACAATGTCATCAATAAAGTAATTGAAGAAAAACCGGTGTATGATTTCGTAGCGGATGATGGTATTGGCCATACTTTCTGGGTTGTTAAAGATGATGCAACTATCAATACACTTTGTGATCTTTTTGCAAAAGTTCCGAACACTTACGTAGCGGATGGTCATCATAGAACAGCAGCTGCAGCGCTCGTTGGAAGAGAGTTAAAAGAAAAGAATGCTAACCATACCGGCGAAGAAGAATACAACTTTTTCCTGGCAGTACATTTTCCGGATAATCAATTAGCGATCATGGATTATAACCGTGTGGTGAAAGATCTGAATGGAAAAACAGATGCTGTATTTCTTGCCGAATTGAACGAACGATTTGAAGTAACGGAAAAAGGAAGTTCTCCTTACCGACCTGCAAAGTTGCATGAATTCAGCATGTATCTAGGTGGTATGTGGTATGCTATGACGGCAAAGACTGGCACTTATAACGACAATGATCCGATAGGAGTTTTAGATGTAACTATTCTGTCTGATCAGATTCTGGATCCTTTACTGGGAATCACAGATCTTCGTCGTGACAAGCGAATTGATTTCGTTGGTGGTTTACGTGGATTGGGAGAATTGCAAAAGCGTGTTGATTCAGGAGAGATGAAAGCTGCATTTGCACTATATCCGGTAAGTATGAAACAACTGATCGATATCTCGGATTCGGGCAATATCATGCCACCAAAAACAACTTGGTTTGAACCTAAATTACGCAGTGGACTTGTGATCCACAGTCTGGCATAATGAATTCAACCGGCAATTTGAACATAGCTCAGAATCTCAATAAGCTTAAAGAAAAATTAGGTGATGAGGTATGTTTGGTTGCCGTTTCAAAAACAGTTTCAGTAGAAAATATCCGTAAAGCCTATGATGCCGGGCAACGGCATTTCGGAGAAAATAAAGTACAGGAATTGTTGATTAAACAAAGCGAACTTCCGGAAGATATTCATTGGCATTTGATAGGTCATTTGCAAAGCAATAAAGTAAAAAGCATTGCTCCTTTTATTCATTTGATCCACTCTGTTGATTCAGAAAAATTGTTGCTCACAATAGATCAGGAAGCTGAAAATTGCGAAAGAGTTATAGATTACCTTTTGCAGGTTCATATTGCAGAAGAAGAAAGCAAATTCGGATTGAGTATTGCCTTGGCTGCATCACTTGCTGCAAGGGCTGCCGAAGGTGAGTTCAAACACAGCAGATGCAGGGGTTTGATGGGAATGGCAACATTTACAGATGATACAGAAAAAGTAAGATCAGAGTTCAACAGACTGCGACATTTGTTTGTGGATCTTTCGGAGATCAGCAGACAGCAGGTTTTTGATACTTTGAGTATGGGCATGTCAGGTGATCATGAGATCGCTGTGAAATGCGGTAGCAATATGGTCAGAGTTGGTAGTTTAATTTTCGGAGGTCGTTAATGTTTGGAACTGCTCATTATGGCGAATTCGTTGCCATCCTCACTACCTTATCCTGGACCATTTGTATTTTCCCTTTTACTGAAGCAGCGCGGCGCTTAGGACCAAACGCCGTAAATCATTTCAGACTTGTAGTTGCCGTTTGTATTCTCTCTGTTCTTGCATTCTTGCCCTGGCCCGGCAACACGATGGATATTGCAAGCATTTTCAGTGGTTCATCCGGAAAGATCTGGCTCTGGCTGGGACTTTCAGGAATCATTGGATTGAGCTTGGGAGATTATTTTGGCTTTACGATGTATGCGATCTTGGGTACGCGTCTGGGATCTTTGTTTACAACCTTTGCACCTGCAGCAGCTTTGATCCTGGGTTTCTTTTTACTTGGTGAATCTGTCAATTTATTTGGATTGATCGGGATGGCAGTAACAACAGGTGGTGTAGCATGGGTGGCATTAAGCAGAAAAGAAAGAAACAAGATAGAAGATCTGGGGCATGGAAGCATCCGCAAAGGGATCATCTTTGGAATTCTTGCAGCATTATGTCAGGGTGCAGGATTAGTTCTTGCCAAGAAAGGAATGTTACTTGCCGAAGCTGACGGTGGGCTCAATCCGTTGCATGCTACCTGGATGCGAATGATCGTTGCGACGATTGGAATTTACGCTGCAACGATAGCTGTCGGAAGATTAAGAAAAGTCAGTCAACCCAT
>JBBKWX010000166.1:0-7689 GCA_037969175.1 Bacteroidia bacterium
TTTTATAAGCGGAAAGAGATCAAGGACCTCCTCGCCTATTTTCGTCTGGCCATCAATGCCGGGGATGAAGAAGCTTTGAAACGTGTGATCAATTATCCGGCAAGAGGTATAGGCAAAACCAGTCTCGACAGGATCATTGCCAAAGCCGGAGAAAACAATGTAAGTCTCTGGACGATAGTATCTGATCCGGTTACTTATCAATTGGATGTGAATGCCGGAACCCGTGGCAAACTTTTGGATTTTGCAGCCATGGTCAAGGGCTTCAATGCCATGCTTATCACCCATAACGCCTATGATCTGGCAAGCCATATCTCGCAACACAGTGGTTTATTAAAGGAATTATATACCGACCGCAGTCCGGAAGGTGTGAGTCATTATGAGAACATTCAGGAATTGTTGAATGGTATAAAAGAATTTACAGATAGTTCAGATGAAAGAAAGGAAGTAGCAGAAATGTATGCTTCTGAAAATGATGGTGAATTTCCGGAGACCATTGCCCTGGGTGATGATCTGGGTGTGTTTATGCAGGATATAGCCCTGCTCACAGATGCCGATGAAAAAGAAGAAGGCGATAATGACAAGGTATCCTTGATGACCATACATGCAGCGAAAGGTTTGGAATTTCCCCAGGTATTTGTAGTGGGTCTCGAAGAAAATTTGTTTCCAAGTCACTTGAGTGTGCAAAGCCGCACGGAGCTTGAGGAAGAGAGAAGGTTGTTTTATGTTGCTATCACCCGTGCCGAGAAAAGACTGTATCTCAGTTATGCTTTGAGCCGATATAAATGGGGCGATCTGATGGGTTGCGATCCCAGCCGTTTTCTGGAAGAGCTGGATCCGGATACTCTGGAGATGACCAGTCCTATCCCTAAACGAACAGAATCAGGAGCCCCTGAACCAAGCCGTTGGGGTGGTTTGGGAGCCGGTACTCAAAGCGGAGGGCATTATAAGCAACCCGCCAAACCTGCTCAAACCCAGACCAAACCTGTTCCTCCGGCATCACAACCGGGGATCCCGCGCAAGCTTGTTCCTATGGGCAAAGCTATGAATTCGACCCCTGCTGCATCTAACTTTGAAAGTTCTGATCTGTCCAACCTGCAGGTTGGCTCTGAGGTTGAGCATGCCAAGTTTGGAAAGGGCAAGATCCTGAATCTGGAAGGCAACAGCGGAGATGTGAAAGCTACTATCTTCTTTCAGGGATCAGGGCAGAAGCAGTTGTTGCTGAAGTTTGCGAAGCTGAAGGTGCTGACCCCCTAAATCCCCCTATAGGGGGACATAATTTGTGCTAAGCATCCGATTATTGGCACACGGATGACACGGATTGAGACGGATATACACGGATTTTTTTCTATGCAAGGTGTTGATTTGAAAATAATTGCAAATCCAAATTTTCAATGAAATTTGTATCTCGTAATTGTGTCAGGAGTATACTCCTGACACCACAGGAGAGGAAATTATTGCCGGCTTTGCGGTTTCAAAAAAAACCACATTATTTGCAATAGGATAAATACATATAAAAGCCTTAAATTAGCACCTGCCGGAAAAAGCATAATTTATTACCGGAAAATCAATACAACAGAATGGAATACAATACAGAGCGCGACGACCTTATGATCTCAGAATATGGGCGTAACGTACAGAAAATGATAGAGCATACCATTAAGCTCGAAGATCGGAATGAAAGAAATATTGCAGCTCAGACTATCGTGAAAGTGATGGCACAATTGAATCCGCAGTTTAAAGAATACGACGATTTCAATCATATGCTTTGGGATCATCTGTTCATCATGTCGGATTTTAAACTGGATGTTGATTCACCTTTTGAGCGACCTGAGAAGGACAGTATTGCAGCTAAACCTGAGAATGTAAAATACCCTGGGAACTCCATAAAATACAAGCATTACGGAAGAACAATACAGCAGATCATCGACAAACTTTCAGAAATGGAAGAAGGCGATCAAAAACAAGTGACTCTTGAAGCTCTGGCAAATTTTATGAAGATGAGTTACCTGTCTTGGAACAGAGACACTGTAAATGATGAATTGATCATTGAACAGATCACAGAGCTTTCGAGAGGAAAGTTGAAACTGGATGAGAATTTCAAGTTCAGTCAGACCCATGACCTGATCCAGCAAAGCAATAAAGGCAAGCAACAACAAAATGTGCCTGTAAGAAAACGCAGTAAGCAAATCAGAAGAAAAAAGAGATAATATATGGCCAGTTTTGAAGTGAAGGGTGGAGCCAGACTGAAAGGTGAGATCAGCCCACAAGGAGCAAAAAATGAAGCACTTCAGATCTTATGCGCTGTGCTTTTGACTCCGGAAAGAGTTGAAATTCAAAATATTCCAGATATCCGTGACGTCAACAAACTGATAGATCTTATTGAAGATCTGGGTGTTGAAGTGGAACGGGTAAGTCGCGACACCTGTATCTTTCATGCAAAGGAAGTAAATCTGGATTTTCTGGGTACTGCCGAATTTACCAAGAAAGCTGCAGCTTTGAGAGGCTCCATTATGATCGTGGGTCCGTTACTGGCACGTTACGGAAAGGCAAGCATCCCTCGCCCCGGTGGAGATAAAATAGGAAGAAGAAGACTGGATACCCATTTCATCGGATTCCAAAGCCTGGGTGCGAAATTCGATTTCGACTCGGCTGATAATTATTATTCTGTGACGGCTCCAAAGCTTACAGGTGCATATATGCACTTGGATGAGGCATCAGTTACAGGTACTGCCAATATTGTAATGGCTGCAGTGATGGCCAAAGGAGTTACCACCATTTATAATGCAGCTTGCGAACCTTATCTGCAACAACTTTGCAAAATGCTAAACAGCATGGGCGCAAAGATAGAAGGGATAGGATCGAACAAATTGATCATCGAAGGTGTAGATTCATTAGGTGGTTGTACTCATCGTATGCTTCCGGATATGATCGAGATCGGTTCATTCATTGGGCTTGCTGCCATGACTCAAAGTGAGATCACGATCAAGAATTGTGGCATCCCGCATTTGGGAATCATCCCCAGCACTTTTCAACGTCTGGGAATTCAAATGGAATTCAGAGGCGATGATATTTATATTCCTGCTCAAGACCATTATGAGATCGATACTTTTATAGATGGTTCCATTCTTACTATCAGCGATGCTATTTGGCCGGGCTTCACTCCCGATTTGCTAAGCATAGTGCTGGTTACGGCAACTCAAGCCAAAGGCACTTGCCTCATCCATCAGAAAATGTTTGAGAGCCGTTTGTTCTTTGTAGATAAGCTTATAGATATGGGCGCTCAGATCATCCTTTGTGATCCGCACAGAGCAACCGTGATTGGCCTTGACCGGAAGTTCCCTTTAAAAGGAATTCAGATGACCTCACCTGATATTCGTGCAGGGGTAGCTTTGCTAATAGCAGCTTTATCAGCCGGCAGCAATAGCACCATACATAATATTGAGCAGATAGATCGTGGGTATCAAAACATTGACACCCGACTTAATGCACTTGGAGCCAATATCAAACGTGTTGGTGGGGAAGAACAAACTCACTAGAAATTTCTGAAATCTTTATCTGATACTGTAATATAACAATTAATGGCATTATTATTGCGAAATTTTTAGCCTCTAATAAAAAACTCTCATGAAAAAAATTCATTTTATTCCAGCCCTTTTAGCTATCGTAGTTTTGGCATTTGGGTTCAGTTTTGAACCTGCAAATCCACAAGCCGGAGCAGTTGGGACAAATATCGGTGATCAGGCTATCGATCTAAAATATACCGATCCGAACGGCAAAGAAATAGCACTTTCTTCTCTGAAGGGCAAAGTAGTATTACTTGATTTTTGGGCATCCTGGTGCGGACCATGTCGCCGTGAAAATCCAAATTTGGTAAACACGTATAATAAGTATAAAGACAGCAAATTCAAAAATGCAAAAGGATTCACAGTATATAGTGTTTCTCTTGACAGAAGTAAAGATGCATGGGTGGGTGGTATCAATGCTGATAACTTAACATGGCCTTATCATGTAAGTGATCTGAATTATTGGAATTCAGAAGGTGCTCAAAAATATGGAGTACGTTCGATACCGATGAATTTTTTACTTGACGGAAAAGGTGTGATCATAGCAAAGAATTTACGTGGAAGCATGGTTGATTCAGAACTTGATAAATTGCTTGCATCTGAGAAGAAGTAAAAAAAGCCTAAGATTTAAATGTCTATTTTTGCGGCAGAAGGAATATCCTTCTGCCGTTTTAATTTATTATGGCCAAAAATTCTGACAATATGTCCATTTTTAAAGCCATGGCAAAGAACTTGAGAACAAGGCTTCAAGAAATATCTAACAAAAGTCAACATACAATGAGTAAAGAGAACGAAACTCCTGAAACAAATGAAAATGCTGAAAATCAGGAGCAAGAAGTTAATTTGAATATAGAAAATGAGATCCATCCGGAGAGTGAATTGATGGCAAGTGTAGATGACCCGATGGCATTACTTGAAACTCAGCTTGCAGATTCAAGAGATAAGTTTTTGAGGTTGTATTCTGATTTTGAAAATTACAAGAAACGTTCTATTAAAGAACGAATCGATCTAAACAAATTTGCCGGTGAAGAGATCTTCAAAGTACTATTACCTGTGCTTGATGATTTTGAACGTGCGATTAAATCAATGGATTCTAATACTGATATTGAAAGTATAAAAGCCGGGATCTTATTGATCCAGAATAAACTCAAGTCAATGTTGGATCAGAAGGGTCTTGAGATCATGAAAACAGATGGAGAGAAATTCGACAGTGAGTTGCATGATGCATTGACCAATATGCCGGTTCAGGATGAATCACAAAAAGGTAAGATAGTAGATACGGTTGAGAAAGGTTATATGCTGAACGGGAAAGTGATTCGCCATGCCAAAGTTGTGGTTGGTAATTAATAATTCGATTTTAAGATCAGAATGTCTAAGAGAGATTTTTACGAAATACTTGGAGTCAGTAAGACTGCAACTGAATCAGAGATAAAGAAAGCATACCGTCAGATGGCTTTGAAATATCATCCGGACAAGAATCCGGGCGATGCAAAGTCGGAGGATATGTTTAAAGAAGCTGCTGAAGCTTATGAGATATTAAGCAATCCGGAGAAGAAAGCAAAATACGATCGTTTCGGGCATCAGGGTGTTGGAGGCGGTGGTGGCGGTGGCCAGCATATGAACATGGAAGATATCTTCAGCCAGTTTGGAGATATCTTTGGCGGGCATAGTCCTTTTGAAAGTTTCTTCGGTGGAGGTCAGCAAACCCGTGGCGGAAGACGTGTAAATCGCGGTACAAATCTGAGAGTAAAAGTGAAGCTTAACCTCGAAGAGATCGTAAATGGAATTGAGAAAAAGATCAAAGTAAATAAGTCGGTAAGTTGCCAGACCTGCAATGGCAGCGGTGCGGAAAATTCTTCCTCTTTTCATACCTGCTCAACTTGTAAGGGTGCAGGACAGATCCGAAGAGTGACCAATACCATTTTGGGTCAAATGCAAACTACAAGCACTTGTCCTACTTGTCAGGGTGAAGGCCAGGTGATAGCAAATAAATGCAAGACCTGCCATGGTGAAGGAATAGCAAAGGGAGAAGAAGTGATCAGCATCAAGATTCCTGCAGGTGTGACCGAAGGCATGCAACTGAATGTAAGTGGCAAAGGAAATGCGGCTCCGAGAGGTGGCGTACCCGGCGATTTACTGGTAGTTATCGAAGAGCTTGAAGATGAAATGTTGAAGCGTGATGGAAATAATCTGCACTACGATCTCTATCTCAATTTTGCAGATGCTGCATTAGGTACATCAGTAGAAGTGCCGACTGTAGAAGGCAAAGCCAAGATCAAGATCGATCAGGGCACACAAAGCGGAAAAGTGTTGCGTTTAAAAGCCAAAGGTGTTCCGTATGTGAACTCGTATGGTCGTGGCGATCTGTTAGTCAACATCAATGTATGGACTCCAAAGAATCTAAGTTCGGAAGAAAAAAGTTTGATGGAAACGTTGAAGAATTCTGAGAATTTCCAGCCCCGTCCAGGTGCAGGAGAAAAAAGTTTCTTTGAACGGATGAAAGAATATTTCGAATAAGGATTTCTGAATTTTATTTTTGTTTTCATAGGTTTTACCTAAAATATTCGCAGATTTTTTGCAGATCTACGCAGATTATCGCATGCAATTTTGGGGACCAAGCCAAGTACATTCGGCATAAATTTACCTCGAATTCACGTCAGAATAAGGGATGCATTCAAGAATTGAACAAGTCTGAATGTTTATGTGGGATTACATTCCTATGTGAAATCATGTAACTATTGCCCTCAATTGTGTAACACATTCAATTTATAAAGTTATTACTTTACTAATGTTCTAAAAAGCTCATTCGACCAGAACACAGGCGGATTTGCATTTGGTGGAATTAAGTGTTTTGGTTTTGGCCGTAATCTATTCGAGTTAAGCTTACATAAGATTGTAAGTATAAAACTGATTAGAATTTCTGATCAAAACGATTCATTCAAAATGAATAAACATTAAAAAACAAAAATATGACAACACCTCATATATATATGGTTTTATACTCGTATCGTAGGTTTTGAAACATCTCTGTTTACAAAACTGGTTATAGTAAATGAAATCTTGCAATAGACTTGCAATGCAAATTCATGTCTTTTCTAAAGCATGATGAATTCAAATTTAATTAAGTAAAAATTGACACCATTGACAAAAAAAATAATCATGAACAGTAAAACACATCTAAATGGAAAACCGACACATGAAAACAATGTAACAATTTTTGTGGATAAGTATGAGATGAAAAAACATTTTGATACTGCTTTGCAATTTGATAAAGAACGGCAATCAGTTATACTTCAGAGTATTGGCGATGCTGTAATTGCAACAGATGTTAATGGTAACATTATTCTGATGAATATCATAGCGGAAAAACTTACCGGATGGAGTTCAGAAGAAGCGGAGAACAAACCCATAACTGAAGTGTTTCATATTATCCATAAACTAACAAGGGAAGAGATTGATAATCCAATTGAATTAGTTCTTAAGACTGGAAAAATAGTAAAATTAGATCCTGACACGTTATTGATTTCCCGTAATCAAAATAAGGAATATTCAATTGCTGACAGTTGCGCGCCAATTCTCGATGTAAAAGGAAATATAATGGGAGTAGTGCTTGTATTCAGGGATGTTACAAAGCAAAAGGAAGAGGAAGCGCTTAAGGAAAAAATCACTGCAGATTTAGTTCAGCGAAATAAAGACCACGAGCACTTCGCAAGCATTATTTCTCATGACTTGAGAGCACCGGTATCAAATATTTTAAGTCTGGCCTCAATGGTAAATGATAAAGATCTCTTAGATGATAAGAAAGAATTTATCCTGAATGCACTTACTACTTCTGCAGAGAGATTAGATGAAGTAATTATTGATTTGAATGAAATTATAAGTCTTGGAAAACAATTAAATAAGAAAAAGGAACAGGTCAAGTTTTCAAAACTTGTGAATGATATCCAAGAAAGCATCGGAAATATTTTAGAAAAAGAACAGGCCAATTTTATAATTGATTTCAATCAGATAGATGAAATATTAACAATAAAGAGTTACTTGTATAGTATTTTTTACAATCTCATTTCAAATAGTATAAAATACAAGAGATTAAATTTGCCATTGGATATTACAATTAAAAGTGAAT
>JBBKWX010000167.1:0-2524 GCA_037969175.1 Bacteroidia bacterium
GTGCTGGAGGCCGTGGGTTCAAATCCCGCCACCCCGACAAAGATCAAAGCCATCGCTTAGCGAATGGCTTCTTTTATTTCTAACCGAATCACGCGTAGCGTGTGTGAGGGAGGGAATAAAAAAGACAAAACGAATGATTTCGTTGGCTTTGACTATGTCAACCCCACACCACGGGATGGCCCTTAGGCAATCCCGCTGGGATTCGAACTCTGCATATAAACTCCTGATTAATAAATATTTAAAAACACAGTTTGGAGAAATACTGTTTTTGTCTCCAAGCAAACATATTCTTGTTTTGATAATAACAAGTATCACATTTAAAGGTAATATCTTTTTTATCAACTTTCTTATGAATGATAAGAAACTTTTGGATCAACAGAATACACAGATAAAAAATCAAAAGGAAAATACTATCTGATCACTCCAAACACTCGTTTTAGCCTTCGGCTAAAACACACTCCTTACACTGTTTTTGACCAAGGGTCAAAAACCCAAAAGGCAACCCTAGCGAAGCAAAACCACTTTCCTCACCCCCCGCTGCCCGGCAGAAGTAAGAACACAGCTATAAACTCCACCGGTAAGGGCGAACGGCAGCTCGACCTCCTGCAGCGTACTCCATGGCGGCAGCTGTAAAGCCAACACCAGCCGACCATTCACATCATATATCTCGAGCAACCCGCTTTGATTTTGGGGTAGGAGATAGAGCATACGAAAGTTCCCGTTGGATGGGTTAGGTGAAACTGAGAACCGGAAATCATGTGCTTGCAATTCCTGTATTCCTACACCAAGACTATCACAAACACTCCCTGTAACTGCGCCAAGGTAATAGTTAGGGTGGTTGGGAATTGTGCGAAAAAAATACACCCCAAGGTTTACATTGTGGAGCTGAACACCGCAGGCTACTCCACCACTATCCGGAAAATTGATCTCATGTAAGTGAGCAACACTACTGCCAGAAACACCATAAATTTTCCCATTGGCAGCTAAATAAAAATGGAAAAAATTTGTAGGTATTCCTGCCGAATAAAATGTATCATTTATGGCAACTACTTGTTTACTGGCAGGGATATTAGTAGTATCTACATTCAATTGATAAATAACATTTGAAGATGCTGCATACATATATTTTGAATTGGGTGAAAATGCAAATGCAGAACCGGGCACACTATCTACCAAATTGATTACCTGACCATTACTGAACAAACCTGTGCAGCGATCAAAATCCATTACCCTTACGTCAAAGTTCCATTTGTTGTTGATGGCCAGCGTACTGGTATAAGCTAATTTTTCACCATTTGGCGAAAAAGTGAGCTGGGTTACATTTCCCCAGTGATAAGGTGTAAGCGGGATTTGTTGACTACCTACAACCGAGAATCCTGTAGTGGTTAGCAATCCTTTGTAGATGAAATCACTACTATCTTTTAACATCGCAATCCACCAATCGCGACCATTTGCATGGCGGCATGCAGCAATTCCAACTCCTAAATTATCTTGCAACACCATCATGTTTTTAGTTGTCACTCCTCCTTTACCATTATCTAAAGTCATATCAATAACCGTCATAAGGAGTTCTTTGACTGTATAGTATTGTCCATCGTAAAATAAAGTATGATGAAACATAGCATACTTTGTAGTGTCCCCCGGCCATGGGAGAATGACATTGGCATACTCCAAAAGTAAACCATCATTATTTATAGAAGAGGAAGTAAAAGCTCCTGGATTCAGTCCTGTACCATTGAGCATGGTATCACCTGTTGCATTGGCTATCCATTTCCCATTGCTGCTGATGATCAAATTTCCAAATCTATCCGAGATATTGCCCTCTGTTGTTGAAAAACGCATCTTTCGAGACCCTGTCCAAATACTGTATGAGGTATCAGAAAAAGACATATTAATTTTATTCCCATTTGCGTAACCCAGTAGCCAATTAGCATTTAAACCTTGCGCCTCAGCCCCTAAAGGTTGACAAAGAATTACTACCACTTTCAAACAAGCAATAAGTACAATAATGTATTTTTTCACCTTTCTCATCGCATAATCACTAATTTTTTTGTTTGATTCACATTGTTTTGATCCATGATTGAAACAAAATACATTCCAGGCATGTAATTTTTAATCTCTATTTGAATTGAATTTTCACTACAAGCAAGCTTTTTATCCAGCACAATGTGTCCGGAGACATGACGGATTTGAATAGCACAAATTGCATCATCCGGATTACTGAGCGTAATCTGGATTTGATCATTTGCCGGATTGGGAATCATTCCAAAATCAGCAAATATAATCGGCTCTTCTTTATGTTGTTGACCTTTATAAATTCCGGATTGTAAACATATACCATTATCATCATACATCATTGTATCGTTTACCATTGAAATCATTACCCTTGCCCTGTAAACTGCCTGTCCTCCGGCATAAGGGCATTGCTGTGCAATTGCTAAGATATCAAAATAACTATTTTCAATTTCAGCTAAATCGCCTCCTGTTTCTAAAAGGCGCATTTCAATTTCATTGTAAGATCTAA
>JBBKWX010000168.1:0-18035 GCA_037969175.1 Bacteroidia bacterium
TTTCGGGTAGGAATTATGTGATCCACTACAATAACCTCGAGCCGGTACTTTCTTTTCAGCCGGGAAGTGTTTTCAGAGCATCACTTGGATACAGAATGGGTTTAAAACAAAATGAAGTAGACTTAGGAGGCGAAAAAGCAGAGATCCATAAGTTCAGTCTCGAATTGAAACGGATTTCTCCCAAGTCGGGTAACATGACGGCACGCTTTAGTTTATTAAGGATCTCATTTCCGCATAGTGAGAATAGTCCTGTGGCGTATGAGATGCTTGAAGGGTTCAGGCCCGGCTTTAACCTAACCTGGGGAGCAGGTATGCAACGCGCATTAGGTTCAGGGTTGCAATTGAATCTGAATTACGATGGAAGAAAATCGGTAGACAGCAAAGCAGTTCATACAGGGAATGTACAGGTAAGAGCTTATTTCTAAACCGTATTTCTGTGATGGTCTTCTACCAAAGGTTCAAGCAAACGGATCATCTCTGCCGTAGGTTGAAATCCTGCCATCTTCCAAAGTACTTCACTTCTGCTTAAAAAGATCAAGGTAGGTACACTACTTACATTGTAAAAAGCACGCAATTCACTTTCGTTTTCAACATCAATTTTCAAAATACACAGACGGTCTCCGAAATGAACTGATAGTTCATCCAGGATAGGGTTCAGCCACTGACAAGGTTCACACCAATCAGCATAAAAATCAAGTAATAAAGCATCATCTTGTTTGATGATGTTTTGTAACTCTTCATCATTTATTATTCTAAGACTACTCATGAATTGTCTTTTCTAGTTCTTTCCCTGCTTTTTCCCAACCAATAATATCACCACTCAAATGATATACTTTTTTGAACCCGGATGTCATCAAAAAATCACATGCTTTTCTTGCTCTTCCTCCGGCCTGGCAATACACATATACCGCAGTATCCTTATTTAGTTCCAGCATTTTTTCGGCTGCGTTTTCATCATAATAATTGATGTTGATTGCACCCGGTATATGACCGCCATTGTATTCCTGTTCAGTTCTGGCGTCCAATATAACTACAGATTGTTCTGCCATGAGTACGGATAATTGAGTTGCATCTATCTCATTGATTTTTTCCTGAGCTTTGGCAGTATCAGTATATAAAAAGAAGAGAAATGTTACTAAGAATAAGGTTCTTGTCTTCATGGTTCATATCTTGGAACAGTAAAGATAAGCATATTCAAATGTGATTTTGTAATTCAGCATCAAATTATGGTAAGCTATCGGAATTGTAAAGACATTTGCAATAAGCAAGCTAAATTAGCAATATGAAATCACCACTTGATATTGGAGTTCTCAAGAAGATACCGAATCCATGGCTTCGGATCGCAGTGCAAATGTTCGTTCTGGGCAGTGTGATCACTATTGCCTTAAGTTTGTTTTTTGTGCTGATGAGAAGTGATTATGAATTAAGTTTCAAAGACCTCTCTATCACATTTCTCTTCTCTTTCATTATCCCATTGAGCATAGGTTATATTGCATTTATTTTTAGTGAAGTTTTTGAAAAGTTTACATCCCTCAGATGGTTAAATTTGTTTTTGTATTATTTCATAATGTCTGTTGGGATGTTCATAGGGACAGAGATCGTATATTTGATTTTACATTATTTTTATGATGTTAACTTTAACTTTCTCGCACAAATTCCTCAGCTTAAGTTTAACTTATATATTTCGTTATTGATCGGAACTATCCTTTATGTAATTGATTTCAAAGAGGAATATTATGAATCAAGTTTAAAGGAGAAACAACTGCAATTATTGCGCTTAAATGAGATGAAATCAAAAGCGGAATTGCAAAGCCTTCAATCCCGGATCAATCCGCATTTTCTGTATAACTCATTGAATGGAATTGCATCACTCATTCATGAAGACCAGAATCTGGCCGAAGCAATGCTGATTAAATTAGCAAAGCTTTTTCGGTATACGATCAATTCAAATTCAGAAACCATGGTGAGCCTGGAAAAGGAGTTAGAGATAGTAAAGTTGTATATCGATCTTGAAGAAATGCGGTTTAGTGACCGATTTAGTTTTGAACTTAATATTGAAGATGGATTGCTGAATGAATCTATCCCCAGATACCTGCTTCAACCTTTGATCGAGAATTCATTTAAGCACGGCATCTCTGCTATTACAGGAATCGGAAAAATTGAAGTTGCTATAAGAAAAGTGAATAGCAGATTGAACATTGAGATCAAGGATAATGGTTCCGCCTTTCCTGAGCCGATAAGTATGGGATATGGATTGCTGGCAACATACGATAGTTTATCTTTGATCTATAAGAAAGACTTTACACTTGAATTTTTGAATACACCTGAAAAGAAAATAAAACTTAGCTTCCCAGTAGCATGACTACCAGCTCTAAATTAAATGCGATAATTGTTGAAGATGAGCCACTGGCAAGAAAGCGGCTCAATCGTCTTTTGCAACCCTATGCTGATTTTATTCAGATTATTGGAGAAGCAACAAATGGGATCATGGGTTTAGAGATGATAAATAATTTGAAACCGGATCTGGTTTTTCTTGATGTTGAGATGCCCGGAATGAACGGTATTGAATTACTCGAAAACCTGAAACATACACCTAAAATTGTTTTCACAACAGCCTTTGAGCATTACGCATTAAAAGCGTTTGAGGAAAATTCGATCGATTATTTATTAAAACCAATTGAGGCGAAGCGACTTGAAAAAACGATCAGTCGTTTGAAAGATTTATCATCATCAGCCAATATTGCAGTTGATGATCTGATTAAAAAAATTTCAGGTGCAGCTCTTAATACAAAGCCATCAAGAATATCCGTAAGATTAGGCGATCGGCATATACTCTTGAATTGGGAAGATATTGGATATTTAGAAGCAAAAGACAAAATGATCTTTGTGAATACCTTGGATGGCAGATCATTGCCGGGCGATCTTCCACTATCCGCAATTGAAGAAATTATGCCCTTGTTTTTCAGCCGTGTGCATCGTGCATTTATAATCAATACAAAAGCAGTTATTGAAGTTCGGAATGGATTTAATAGTACATATCATTTATTACTTAATGATTTAAAAGGCACTAAGATCAAAAGCAGCAGATCCTATATTTCAGTGATAAAAGAACAGTTCGGGATTTGATTTGCCCTTTAGAATTTGTATTTTTAATTTAAATCTGTAAAACATTACTTTCAGCTTTTCGTTTTTATTTTTTAAATCCTAAAATAATTTATCAAATGGCACGTCTTAAAATTAGTAAGTACTTATCAGTTTTGCTATCAATTTTATTATTCAGCATTAATCCCGGCTTTGCATCCGGAGAGTTGGAAATAGGTGCTGATGCTCCTTCTCAAACTTTAAAATTAAAAGATCTGAATGGGAAAAATCACACATTAAAAAGTCTGAAAGAAAAGAATGGACTTTTAGTGATTTTTTCTTGTAACACATGCCCATGGGTTGTTGCCTGGGAGAACAGGTATAATGAACTTGACAAGATTGCATCAGAAAATGGGATCAAGATGATCGCTGTAAATTCGAATGAAGCCTATCGCGGTGACGACGATTCAGAAGAAGCCATGAAACAACATGCAAAAAAACAAGGGTATACATTTCCATATCTGGTAGACAGTAATTCTTCGCTGGCAGATGCTTTTGGGGCAACACGAACCCCTCATGTTTTTCTGTTTGATAGCAATATGAAGCTAGTATACAGAGGTGCAATTGATGATAGTGCAAAAGATATCTCAGCTGTTTCTAAACCCTATCTAAAGAATGCTTTGATGAATCTTGGTCAAGGGAAAATGATAGAACCCAATACAACAAGATCACTGGGCTGCGGCATTAAACGCAAAACATCCTGATAGTCTGATCTACATTTTTGAAAAGCCGGAGAATATCCGGCTTTTTTGCTTTTCAGAATCTTGTTTTTTTTGTAAATTCATGAAAAATAGGATCATGAAAAAACTTTACTCTTCATTGTTTGTAATTGCATTTGTTTTTATTGGACAAACAAATCTTATGGCTTCTTGGGGAAATGATGTTCTCATCTCATCACAAGAACCTAAAGCTTCAATTTCTATGGCTGGCCGATCTAATGGGGTTGTGTTCGCAGGAGTTCCTGAAGATAGCCCTGCTCTGCAAGAAACGATCTCAATTTATATGTCAACTGATTATGGTGCTACGTGGGTATTGACATCACCTCCAATCGTTACAGGTTTGGCACCGATCACAAAGATCAAAATGATCAGAAGCGGACTCGACTCCATTTATTGTTTTTATTTGGCTGGTGGAGTTGTCTATTCACGCAATGTTGAATCCGGAACCCAGGGAGTTTTTAATACTTATCTGTCAGATGATTTTGATGTCTGCTCAAGCTCGGGTGGTTCTCTGTACTTGATTGTAGATGTCACAGGAAATAACGATATACGTCGTTTTGGTTCTCCTGATGGAGGCATCACCTGGGGCAGTAGCGGGTTTGTTTCCGGTAATGGTTCAACACCTCGAGTGTATATGTCAGGATCATCTGATACGCTGGTATTGAATTATTACGGCCCCGTAAATACAGATCTTCCAAAATCCGTTATTCGTGCTGCAAGATACAGGGAAAGCGGCCCCGGAATTCTCTCTACAGTGGCTTCGGGTTTTATGGATGTACAGACAAATACGGCTGTAGATAAAAAGGAGTTTGCTTCAGTTTTTGATCAGGGAAATATCTGGTTCTTCTTTACCGAAGGCAGTACCGAACAGCAACTTAAATGCAAGGTGAGTTCAGATGGCGGAGCATCTTATGGCCCTGAATTTACGATTGCCGGCGGCATTGGAAATGATCATAAATGGTTTGACGCAGAACACTTTGTTGCCGGTTTTAGTGGAGGTGGATGCGCTATCACCTGGTATGCTGATAGCCTGCAGTCAGGATCTCCGGATATATTCACAGACAAAATAATGGTTGCTTCTTGTAGCCGCATCGCGCCAACATTCTTTACTCCCGGTGAATCGATCAGCGAACATCATCCTGTTTTTTCTCCAAAAGAATATAAACCATCGCTGATTGCATTCCCCAATTTAGCTAGTTATGAATTAGGTGTTCTATGGGCAGGAATGGATACTACCGTTAAAGTTTTTTATGATCTACAAAGTGCAGCTCCAACAAATATTCCTGAAAATGAATCGGTCCAATTTGAAGTCAATGTTTATCCTAATCCATCCAATGAGATGATTAATTTGAAATTACATTCTAAAACGGATGAATTCCAAATTCGGTTTATTGATATGAGATCATCCATATTAAATAAACCTATTAAGATCTACCATCCCGGAGGATTACAGAACTATCAGTTAATTCATGGAATAAATAAAAGTGGATTATATCTGATGGAAATTTCGAATAGTGAGCAAAGGGTAGTTAAAAAAATTAATATCCTTAAAGAATAGATTACGATTATTCCAACTGGCAAGAGCATTTTTGAGAACGTAAATATTCATCATAAGTATCTTAGATATTTGCAAATAGACACCCTTCTTTTTCCCACAGATCTCACAGATATCACTTTGTCTGCGTTTTCTGCGGTTATGTAACGTTATTGCAAGAGATTCACTTTGCATTCGCAGATCTCACAGAATGGAATATATAGCTGCTGCGAGATCTGCGGGAAATATTCTATACTGTTAGCTTGACGCTTATGCGAGACTTCGGGGCTCTGAAACCTCTGTGGTAAAATAAGTAAGGATTCTTCTTGTAGAAAAGTACTTATGATGCAATCCGGCAGTATTTGAAACCCGATTCCGGACAACAATGATTATTTGTCAGAGATAAATTTTAATAATTGATCAGGTTCCATTTTCCCTTCATGAAAATGCGAAGTTCCATTTCTGAAATATAATGTAGCCGGTATAGAACCTGACCATTCCTCGTTTATTTGAGGGATCCAAACATTGGCATCTGATTCAGCCCAAGAGACTACTTCTTCTGTTACTTTATTTTTCTCAATGTAAGACTTGACCCTTGTTTCAATTTGCGTGTCAAAATCTAAGGTGACCAGCAGTAACTTGAATGGTTCATTTTTTCTGTTCTTAGCTTCTTCCAGAAAATATGGCATCTCTTCCAAACAAGGTTTGCACCAGGTAGCCCAAAAATTGACAATATATGTGGTATCATTCCCCGCATTCATGCGAGAATATAATTTATCCACTGTCATGCTTTCCAATGTTTGTGCAGAAGAAAAAAAGGAAAGACAAATGAATACAAAAAGAAAAACAGGTCTCATAGTTTATATTGATTGTAATTTAAAACAATAAATTGAAATCATTATTGCTTTGCATGTGAATTCCAATTTCTGTATTTTTCAGGAAAAGCGAATTATAATGGGCAGAATTGAAGAATTTAAAGGACATATAGAACAAGCATATAGTTTTGAAGGGGATAGTTTGCTGCTTGGTGGTGCCATGCTTGATAAACAAGCTGTTACCGGTTCCTTGGTCCGTATTCCGCTCAAAACGCTGAACAGGCATGGCCTTGTTGCCGGAGCTACCGGTACAGGCAAAACTAAGACGCTTCAGAATATTGTGGAAGGATTGTCTGATCATGGAATAAGCGTATTGCTGATGGACGTAAAAGGGGATCTGAGTGGATTAGCTCAACCGGGCAAGGATCATCCCAAGATCAAAGAGAGACATGATCAGATCGGCACCCCCTGGGAAGCTAAAGGATATCCTGTGGAACTATTGACAATTTCCGGAGAAAAGGGAGTGCGATTAAGAGCAACAGTTTCGGAATTTGGCCCCGTACTATTTAGTAAGATCCTTGAGTTGAATGATAATCAGGGAGGAGTAGTATCGCTTGTTTTTAAATATTGTGATGACAATAAATTACCGCTGCTGGATCTGAAAGATTTCAGACGCACCTTGCAATATTTGAATGAGGAAGGGAAAGAAGAGATCGTTAGAATGTATGGAACTATAAGCCCTGCAAGCGTCGGGGTGATTCTTCGAAAAATAATTGAGATTGAAGAACAAGGTGCAGAAATGTTTTTTGGAGAAAAATCATTTGAAGTGGAAGACCTGCTTAGAATGAACGACAAAGGAATGGGTTATATCAATATCATGCGTTTAATTGATATTCAGGATAAACCTAAAATGTTCAGCACTTTCATGCTTTGTCTTCTCGCAGAAGTATATGAAAAGTTTCCTGAAGTAGGAGATAAAGCAGCACCGAAGTTGATCATCTTTATTGATGAAGCACATCTTATTTTCAGAGAAGCTTCAAAATCATTGTTGACACAAATTGAGACAATTATTAAATTGATCAGATCAAAAGGAGTAGGTATATTCTTCTCCACACAAAGTCCGACCGATATTCCGGACGTGGTATTAAGTCAGCTTGGATTAAAGATACAACATGCTTTACGGGCATTCACTGCGAAAGATCGAAAGGATATTTCCAAGACAACAGAAAATTATCCTATTTCAGATTTCTATCCGGTCGACCAACTCATTACCGAATTAGGTATTGGTGAAGCTTTTATAACGGGCTTGAATGAGAAAGGGATCCCGACACCACTTGTACACACCATGCTCACAGCACCGCAAAGCAGAATGGATATTATTAGTAAAGAAGAGCAGGAAGAGCTGATCAGAAAGTCGAACCTAGTTTCAGTTTACAATCAAGAGATTGATAGAGACAGCGCTTATGAGATGTTAAATAAGAAACTTGAAAAAGTAAACGAATCCCTTGAAGAAGAATCCAAATCTAAAACCAGATCGACTTCAAGAGAAAAATCAACAGTAGAAAAAGTTTCTTCCAACCCTTTAGTGAAAATTGTTTTACGTGAATTTACCCGTGGAATTTTGGGTGTTTTAGGAATTAAATCAACTTCCAGAACCCGCCGTAGTAGCAAGTCTGGCGGCTTATTCTAATTGAAGTCTTAGGTAAATGCCCACTCTGGCATGGTCATTGCAGTTTTTCTACTGTAAATGCACTATTCTATAATCTCCAATTTCTCATTTAATTAAATTTTGAGCTCATGCTTTTTACAAGTATGAGGGAATTTTATTTCCTATTGGGTAAAACAGTTTTTAAACATGAATAACTTATTAAAAAGCGTAACAGAAAAATTATCCGGGCAATTAAACGGACTTGGACTTGATAAAGATCAAGGCGAAGAATCAGTAAAGATTGGCGTGGATACTTTCAAGGACAAAGTGACAGAATTAATATCCGGAGGTAAAATGGATAAATTAAAAGGCCTTTTCTCGGGCGACTCTGCAGATGTTGTAGAAAGCGTAAAGAATAATTTTTCGAATAATCTTCAATCCAAAGCCGGAGTCAGCGAAGGAATTGCAGGTAAATTAAAAGAGATCGTTCCTCCTATGATCATGGAGTTTGTAAATGATAAAACAGGAAGTGATTTTGATCTCTCTAAAATTTCAAGTTTGTTAGGAATGGATTCCGGCATAATGGATAGGGTTACAGATTCAGTGGGTGGCGGACTCGGAGATTCAGTCAAAGGAAAACTAAGTTCAGTAGGCAGTTTATTCGGAAAATAAGAACGTGAAAGATCAAATTAATTTTAACTTAAAAAATATATAATCATGACAACTATTTCAACAATCGAAGGTATAGGTCCGGTTTACACGGCCAAATTAGAATCAGCAGGAATTACAACAGTAGAATCTTTACTTGAAAAGGGATGCACAGCGAGTGGTAGAAAGGCAATTGCGACAGCAAGTACACTCGAGGAATCGCAGATCTTAAAGTGGGTTAACATGGCCGACCTCTGCAGGATCAAAGGTGTAGGAAGTGAATACAGTGAACTGCTTGAAGCTGCAGGTGTAGATACAATTAAAGAATTGCGAAACAGGAACCCTGAAAATTTGTATCGTACTATAGTAGAAGTTAATGAATCAAAAAATTTGGTTCGTCAAACGCCCGCTTTAGGACATGTTGAGAATTGGGTAACAGAAGCTAAGGAGCTTGAACCTATGGTATCCTATTAACAGTAGAATGTATTTGAATTAAGAAAGTCGGCATATTGCCGACTTTCTTAATTTTATAGAATTAATTTTCTTCACGATGAATATGGACCAACGCATTTTAGAAAAAAATATCCGGATACCTGCAACAGTAGATTCTATTTGGAATGATTGGACTACAAAAGAAGGTCTGGAATCTTTTTTCGCTCCCCAAGCGGAAATTGAGTTTGAACCCGGGGGTAAATTTGAACTTTATTTTTTACTTGATGCGGAGGAAGGTTCAAGAGGATCTGAAGGTTGCAAGATCATTCATTTTATTAAGAATGAAGTTTTTGTTTTCACATGGAATAATCCACCACATTTAAATGAGATCAGACATAAGCATACCAAAGTGAAGCTTGAATTTTTTAGTGTTGATGAAAACACAACCCACCTCCGGCTTACGCATCAGGGCTGGGCTGAGGGAGATCAATGGGATGCAGCGTATGCTTATTTTGATAATGCATGGAGCAAAGTTTTGAATTGGAATCTCGAAAAATATAAATCAAATACTGAATAATTTGAATCGGAATTGAATAAATGATAATTAATCATTGTTGTCCGGAATAAATTTAAGTTTTTTATTTAAGGCTTTTTTTAACCACAGGGGCCACAGTCCCGCACGTGCGCATATGCGCATACGCGTCAAGCTAAAAAATTGAATAAAACCACGAAGAGCACGTAGGTCAAAAGTTTCACTAAGATATATTTATGAGAATGTCACGGCTAATTAGAGGTTAATATTTTTTGGCGTGTTCTTGTCTACCATCTCGCGGGCACTATATTTTGATTAAATTTACTACAATAAAAAAAACAATAAATCTGTGGAATATACATTTATTCCTTAGTGCAACTAAGTGTACTTGTGTTCTTTGTGGTAGAAAAAAACATAATACTTGAGAAAAATAACTGCTATGAAAATGCAGCACAATCAGCCATAGGATTACAAAATTGCACAGAAATGATAAAGTTAGCTTGACGCGTATGCGAGACTTCGGGGCTCTGAGACCTCTGTGGTAAAATTAGTACAGATTCCCCTTGTAGATAAGTACTTATGATGCAATTCGACAGGATTAGAAACCCGATTCCGGACAACAATGATATTTTATTTCGAAAAATGTTTATGGCATGCTTGTTGGCTTATGCTTATCAAATAAAATAAGCATTATGAAAAAATTAAGCCTATTACTCAGCATAACATTTATTGCGTTCATCACTTCCGGAGCTTTAGCGCAAAAGCCCGGCGAAGGAAGAGTTGGGCCTAAAACAGATACACCTGTAAAGCCACCTAAAGATAAGCCTATATCTTCAGAACAAGATTCACCGGTAAAACCACCCAAAGACAAACCTATTTCTTCAGAACAGGATTCACCGGTAAAGCCACCCAAGGACAAACCTATTTCTTCAGAACAGGAATCGCCTGTAAAGCCACCTAAAGATAAGCCGGTAACTGCTGAAACGGATACACCCGTGAAACCACCTGTTCAAGCATCCGAAAACGATGATAAGGATTCACCGGTAAAGCCACCAAAAGATAAATCCGGCAAAGGACCTTCCAGGGATGTGATTGAAAAAGCAGAAATAAATTCCGGTGGAAATGCCTTCAGTGGTAAAGGAAAAGGTGGAGATAAAAATCTGATGGATCCGGATAAAAAATATAAAAAAGACAAGGATCTGAAGAAGGATAAGAAGATTAAGGAAATGAAAAAATCAAAGAATAAAACAAAATCTGAATCATACAATCCGCCACCCAGGCCGAATTATTCAAATAGATAAATTTAAAGCCCTCCTACAAAGGAGGGCTTTTTCGTTTTAGAATATATATTACTTCTTTGTCAATGCTCTTAAAAATCCGTTCTTTGCAGCTATAAAGGATAAAAACATGAAAGGCATTTCCGTATTAGCATTGTTGAATTCAACAGATTTGAACAGAGAGGTTGTTGTGAATGGGTGGGTCAGAACCCGTAGAGGAAACAAGAATGTAGCATTCATTGCAATGAACGATGGTTCAGTGATACACAATATTCAGGTTGTTGTTGATTTCACGAAAATATCAGAAGAGGAATTGAAAGCTGTGACAACAGGTTCCTGTATTCGTGCTACCGGAATGTTGGTTGCATCTCAGGGAGGCGGACAATCCGTAGAGATTCAGGCTTCTGAAATCTTTGTTTATGGTAGTGCTGATCCTGAAACATATCCGCTTCAGAAAAAAGGTCATTCACTTGAATTTCTTAGAGAGATAGCGCATCTGAGACCACGTACCAATACGTTTGGCGCCGTTCTTCGCATCCGCCATACAATGGCTTTTGCGATCAATAAATACTTCCACGAACGCGGATATTTTTATATTCATACTCCCATCATAACAGGTTCTGATGCCGAAGGCGCAGGAGCCATGTTCAGAGTTACAACACTTGACGCAGGTAATCCTCCCCGCAAAGAAGACGGAACCGTTGATCACGAAGCGGATTTTTTTGGCAGAGAAACGAATCTTACTGTGTCAGGTCAGTTGGAAGGTGAATTAGCAGCTATGGCCTTGTCTAAGATCTATACTTTCGGACCAACCTTCAGGGCTGAGAATAGCAATACCGCCAGACATCTTGCCGAGTTTTGGATGATCGAACCTGAGATGGCATTTTTTGAGCTCAAAGACAATATGGATCTGGCCGAAGACTTTTTGAAAAATCTGGTTGCATATGCGCTTGAAAATTGCAAAGAAGATCTTGAGTTTTTGAATAAGATGTATGACAATGAACTGCTGGAGAGATTAGCTTCTGTTGTTGCAGAGAATTTTGAAAGATTGACCTATACACAAGCAGTAGAAATACTGATAAACTCAGGTCAGAAATTTGAATTTAAAGTAGAATGGGGAACAGATCTTCAGTCTGAACATGAGCGTTTCCTTGTGGAAAAGCATTTCAAGCGCCCTGTCATCTTAACAGATTATCCAAAAGACATCAAGTCGTTTTATATGAAGTTGAATGAGGATGGCAAAACAGTACGTGCCATGGATGTATTGTTTCCGGGCATAGGCGAGATCATAGGTGGATCACAACGTGAAGAAGATTATGATAAACTGTCGGCCAGAATTAAAGAGATGGGGATCCATGAGGAAGATATTTGGTGGTATTTGGAAACCCGCAAATTTGGTACTGCACCACATTCAGGTTTTGGACTTGGATTTGAAAGATTAATTCTATTCGTTACCGGTATGGGAAATATTCGTGACGTTATTCCATTCCCGCGTACACCGCAGAATGCGTCCTTTTAGTCTTGGAAAATAGACTTGGTTTAAGTACTTTGGATATATAATTTTGGTAGATACTATATGAGTTTTTTAAGACAGGGACTGCAACAGAGGCTTTTACAAAAGCTTTCTCCGCAACAAATTCAGTTGATGAAATTGTTGCAGGTTCCTACTATGGCACTTGAAGCCAGGATAAAAGAAGAGATCGAGCAGAATCCTGCTCTGGAAGAAGGGAAAGATGAGGAAGAAGAAGCCAGTGATGAAAGCAGACAAGAGAAAGAAGATAGAGATAGTGATGCAGAAGGTGAAGGACATGAATCTGATACCCGTGAAGATTTTGATCTGGATCAATATATTTCAGATGATGAAGTTCCAAGTTATAAGACCTATGCAAATAACACCAGTCCGGACGACGAAGTAAGAGAAGTACCGATCTCCGGTGGAATGTCGTTCCAGGATATTTTAGTTTCTCAATTACACATGAGTGAACTTGAAGGAGATGAACTCTTAATTGGAGAACATCTGCTTGGAAGTTTAGACGACGATGGGTATTTGAGAAGAGATCTTCCGGCAGTGACAAATGATTTGGCATTTTCTCAAAATCTGAATATTGAAGTAAAAGAAGTAGCCCATGTACTGGAAGTTATTCAGAGTTTCGATCCGCCGGGAGTAGGGGCCCGCGATCTGAGAGAATGCTTGTTGTTGCAACTCCAAAGAAAGGATCAGGATAATAAAGCCATTTGTTTAGCAGAAGAAATGCTGGATAAATACATGGATGAATTCTCGAAAAAACATTACGAGAAGATCATGAAACAGCTAAACATTTCAGAGGACGAAATGAAATCTGCTGTTGATGAGATATTGAAATTAAATCCAAGACCGGGTAATAGCAGCGCTGAAAATCAAAAAAGTTCTCAGGCTGTTATACCTGATTTTATACTGACCAATAACGACGGCATTCTTGACCTAACCCTGAATTCCAGAAATGCTCCAAGCCTTAAAGTTTCCAGAGCGTATCGGGAAATGATGGAACACTATTCGAAAGAAAAGAAGCCTGATAAAAAATCCCAGGAAGCGATCTTGTTTGTGAAACAGAAACTGGATGCTGCCAAGTGGTTCATTGATGCGATTCAACAAAGACAACATACATTGCTTTCTACAATGGATGCAATCATGAATTATCAAATCGAATATTTTCAGGAAGGGGATGAAACGAAATTAAGACCGATGATCCTGAAAGATATTGCCGACATCGTTCTTCTTGATATATCCACAGTATCAAGAGTTGCAAACAGTAAATATATCCAGACCCATTTCGGTACATTTTTATTAAAGAGTTTTTTCTCGGAATCTCTTACAACTGAGAGTGGAGAAGAAGTAAGCTCAAGAGAAGTAAAAAAGATACTGCAAAATATTGTGGAAGCTGAAAATAAAAAGAAGCCTTACACAGATCAGAAATTGGTTAAAATGCTGCATGAAAATGGGTACACAATTGCAAGACGTACTGTGGCGAAATATAGAGAACAATTAAACATTCCTGTTGCCCGAATGCGCAAGGAGATCTAAGAAGCTATGAGAATTTTATTCAAGACAGTTTCCTGGATTTTACATCCACTGTTAATGCCCACTTATGCAGTTGCCTTGGTTTTTTTATTAAGTCCTTATCTTAATTATTCCATCCCTGATAAGCTTCAACAATTGATTTATTTATTGGTGATACTTAGTACACTGATCGTTCCCGTTTTGTCAAGTTTCACATTGTTGAAGTTCGGATATTTAGATTCCATGCAAATGGAAAGTGCAATGGAAAGAAGATTGCCATATATGCTAACTTCTTTATGTTATTTCGGAGCTTATTATTTATTAAAACAACTTCCTCTACCCAAAATATTTTATCTGATAATGTTAGGTGCTTTATTATCTGTTATAATTGCTTTGATAGTAAATTATAAATGGAAAATAAGTATCCACATGATAGGGATAGGTGGAATTGCAGGAGCTTTATTCGGGATGTCGCAGGTGTTGTTAATAAATCTTTTGCCTGTGGTGATGGTCGTAATACTATTGGCCGGATTGCTTGCCAGCAGTAGAATAGCATTGAATGCACATAGTCCTGCACAAGTTTATGCAGGATTCATAGCCGGATTTACTTCTGTTTTTTTTGTGATCTCTTCTTTGTTATGATCAATCATCGCATTAAACATTAATAATTCCAATCTATAAATGGGACTTTAGTAAAGTTAATAGTTAACAAAAAAAGTCAACCTATTTTAGGCACGAACACAATTTTGTGTTTTGTGTTAAATGTTTTGTGTTAAGTATTAATTCACTCTCAATCACTGTCCCCAACTATGTTGGGGACCACTCCTTACACTCCTTAACAATTGAATAGTTATGATCAATAAGGAATGATCGAGATACCTATAGAATAAGGTGTAAGCTCCGGACCTTTCCCATCTTCAAATACATTAGATAAACCATAATAACCGGATACATTATATTTCCCATATCCTATTCTTGCCGTTACTCCATATTGATAAGGTAAGATTCCCTCAATCTTTTTCGCTTTGAAAGTACCATCATCATCCTTAAATTTTACGTGGGAATTAATTAAAAGTCCACCCATAAATCCTCCGGAAACTTTTATTCTATTGCTTTTATGCAAAGGCTTGGTACGATAACGAAGCTCGAGTGGAATATTAATATAAGTCAGTGAGATCTTATTTATTTTGTAATCAACAGCCGGGTTCAAAGGCAATATCTTGGCTACTCTGCTCGAATCATAAGCCAAAAATCCATCATGATGCACATTGTTTGAATTTAAGCCTAATCCATAAGCAAAATGGAAGCTGCTTTTGCCCAGATTTTTCTCACTGAAATACTTGATCGCTATACCCCGGGATCTAAACGTTTTGATTTTTATTCCATCCGGAGCTTCGGTCCAGTTGTCCAAATTAATTTCCAGTATTGCTGCGTCTTCTTTAGATCCGGCACCGGGAATTTTAGGAACTTTTGGTAGCTCTGGGCTATCTTGAGCATGCGTATTAAGTGCAAGAAAAATAGTTGCGATAAATAAAGACAAAAGTGATTTCATATTCTCTGTTTTTTATGTTCAAAAAAATAATGAAAGGATTAAATTTTATCTAATATGTCATTACTGAAAGGCTCAATTCCGGAACCGAAAAAATTGATCAATGTACCATTTTCATCGATCAGGTATTTACAGAAATTCCAGGATGGCAACTCAGTGTTCCAGCCATTTAGATCCTTATTTGATAAGAAGTTGTAAACCGGATTTAAATTGTCAGTTTCCAGGCTCATCTTTTTAAACAGGGGAAATGTGACACCATAATTCTTTGTACAAAAACTTACAATTTCTTCTTCTGAGCCGGGCTCCTGCCCGCCAAAATCATTACATGGAAACCCTAGGATGTTAATTCTTTGATGCTCATAGAGCTCCTGTAATTGTTCATATTGATATGTTTTTCCACATTGGGAAGCCAAGTTGACAACGAGGGTCTTTTTTCCTTTGAATTTCTCAAGAGAGATCTCTTCACCTTCTATGGAAACAGCTTTCAGCCCATAGAAATTATGCACTTCAGCCCCTTTTACATGATTAGCCATAGAGGTCTTTACCCTTCTTCTTTGAATGATGGATTTAATTAATTTAGGAAATGATCTTAACAGGGCTTTCATTGGTCTTAAAAATAGGTATTTAATACGAATTTCAAAACTCAGGGGAGGTCTGCAGAGTTTTACTTGTGTTACATTTATGCAAATGTTGATATATTTGCCTTGTTAATACGGGGTAAATGAAAAGGCTGGTCTTTCTGGCATTGTATATTTTTGCAGTAAACGGGTCCTTATTTGGACAAACGACGGCCAAAGTAATGAGCTATAACTTGCTTAATTATCCCGGATCAGATACAACGGGTCGCAATCCTCACTTCAGAACCATTATCTCCTACTCAAACCCGGATATTCTTTTAGTTCAGGAGATCACTTCTCAGACTGCTGTGAATAATTTCCGCGATTATGTAATGAATTCCGCCATAGGAGGCTATACAGCGGGAACATTTATAGATGGGCCGGATACGGATAACGCCATCTTTTATAAAGCATCAAAATTTACTTTCATCAGTAATACTCCGATTAAAACTGCTTTACGGGATATCAATGAATTTAAAGTAAAACATATAGGTTCCGGTGATACGCTAAGGATCTTCTCGGTCCATTTAAAAGCCAGTAGTACGAGTACGGATATTGCTAAAAGATCTGCCGAAATAGATAGTCTGAGGAAGTACACTAATAGTTTGCCTTATGGCAGTAATTTTCTTGTTTGCGGAGATTTTAATATTTATGGATCAACTGAAGCTGCCTATACCAAGCTGCTTGCAGTTACCAATCCGTATGATGGTCATTTCAATGATGTGATCAGCATGATAGGTACCTGGAATAATCCTGCCTATTCCATCTATCATACACAAAGCCCCAGGACAAGGTCGTTTGGTGGTGGTTCTAATGGAGGGATGGATGACAGATTCGATATGTTCCTCATGAGTAGAAGTGTGATCCAGAATGGTGGCCCAACGTATATTGCAGGTTCTTATTTGGTTTATGGTAATGATGGGAATCATTATAATGATTCAATTAACAAACAACCGAATACCGCTGTACCGGTCGTTGTAGCAGATGCTATACATTATGCATCCGATCATATTCCAATAAGTATAAATCTGAATTTTGGAAGTCTGGTTCCTCTTCCTGTTTCATATCTCAATTTCACAGTCGATCCAATTGATCAAGGAGGACTTCTGAAGTGGATGACGGCAAGTGAAAAAAACAATTCCGGTTTTCAAATTGAGCGACTAGATCCGGGAAGTCAGAGATGGAATACAAGAGGCTTTGTTCAGGGCATGATCAATAGCTCGGTTCCTCGTGATTATACCTTCATAGATCCGCTTACATTTTCCGGTACATATTATTTCCGTTTACGACAGATGGATCTGGATGGAAGCAGCAATTTTTCTCAAATAAAATCATTGAATTTTGAGAAGATCAGCAAAAAGTTTTTTAGTCAGGCGTTTCCAAATCCTGCAGTGAATGAAGTAACCATTCCCTATGCCGCGGATACACAAGGAACAGTTATTATTGAGATCTATGATATACTTGGTAAGCCTGTAATTCAAAATGAATATCAAGCTGTTTCAGGAATTCAAAACCTCAAGGTCGATCTTAGTTTATTGAGTTCAGGAATGTACCACTACAGGATTATCTCGCTAAGCAATAATACTAACGACAATACATTCAGTAAACTTGTAATAAGTAAAGACTGATATCCTGAATAAATTATAGTTTTCATTATCAGGCCTTTTTTTAACCACAGGGTATACAGTCCCGAACGTGCGCATACGTGTCAAGCTAAAAAAAAGAAAAAACCACGAAGTACACGTAGGTCACAAGCCCCGAAGCCTCGCATCAGCGTCAAGCTATTTTAGTCATTATTGGAAACTATTGCAGACCTATGGCTGATCATAGGGTATTTTAATAGTTGTTTTTCATCGATAAATAGACCTTTTTTTTCTGCTTTTTCAAGCAAAAATTAAGTCTGGGACAAACGGCGAGGAAGCCTTTGTAGAAGCTAAAAGGAATCAAACTCATCCGTCCCGAAGTGAATTCGGGACGGATTCAAACAGTGATTCCTTTTTTAACGCTTCTCCTTTCTCCAAAGTGAGTTCGCTGCTTCGCCTTTTTATCCTAAGGCCTTTCCCGAAAGCATTCGGGATGCTTGGGG
>JBBKWX010000169.1:0-4407 GCA_037969175.1 Bacteroidia bacterium
TATGATATGAGTGCTGTAGGTCAATACAGGTTCAATGCATATACAAGCGCATCATGGGATAGTGACGGTGGATTGACAAGCGCCGGGAATAACAGCATGGCTTCTGATACTATTGACAATGTAATAGTAGCAGCGGCTTCTAGTCTTGAGAATTTCGAGACAGCTGTCAGCGGAACACCGGGACTTCCTCCTGCCAACTGGACTGCTACTCCGACTTCGGGGTATGCATGGTCATTTGATGCTGGCGGAACGACAACAGCCAACACAGGTCCTACAGTAGATCATACATTGGCTACCAATGTTGGTAAATACGTATATGCAGAAGCAAGTTCCGGAGCAATAGGAGATGTAACCAGTTTATATTCACCTTGTGTGGATCTGGCTGCCCTTGCTGCCCCCGGAATTGAATTCTGGTACCATTTCTATGGATCCGGAATTGACAGGATGTATGTAGATGTTTTTGCAAATGGAGTTTGGAATTCAAACTTAGACTCTATTGTAGGGTCACATCAAACAGCAAATTCAGATCCCTGGTTGAAGAAGAAAGTTAATCTAAGTGCTTATACGGGTCAAATCGTGAAAGCCCGATTCAGAGCCATTCGTGGTGCTTCTGATCAAGGTGATCTGGCTATAGATGATGTAGCATTTGTTGAGCTTCCTGCATTGGATCCGGGTATTATCAGCCTGAATCTGCCTGTTCCTTCATCATGTTATTCTGTTTCGGAACCGGTAGAAGTTACAATCAAGAATTTTGGTGGAGCGATCATTGATTTCGCCATTGATAATACAACAGTTGTAGTGGATGTAACAGGTGTTGTTGTTCAGAATTTCACCACTACACTGACTTCAGGAACGCTTTCGCCGGGTGCTGGAATGGCTGTGCCAATGGGCTTTTTAGATATGAGTACGGTTGGAAATTATTTATTTGATGCATACACTTCTGTTTTGGGAGATGCAGACATGAGTAATGATACACTGGCTCAGATAAGCTTCAGCAGCGCAGGATTGTCACCTGAAATTGCAAGTACATTGGGTGATACACGTTGTGGACCTGGTGATGTAACATTAACCGCAACACCGGTTGGTTCATCTACCATTGCATGGTATGCTGATGCAACAGGAGGAAGTCCTCTTGCCGCAGGTAATTCGCTGGTATTAACAACTTCAGCTGACACTGCATTATATGCAGCTGCAGTTTCTGCAACCGGAGTTTCTGCCTTTGTTGGTGAAACAGGTATACAATCTGGAGCCGGTACCGGAGGTGGTTTATCTACTTACATGAATTTTGATGCGATCTCCGATTTCACACTGCAAACAGTCGATCTGTTCCCTTATGGTTCAGTTGACGGTGTAGCAGGTACCGTAACGGTAGAGTTGAGAACGAGTACAGGTACTCCAATCATGTCTCAAGTTGTAAATGTCATAGCACATAATAATACAGCTGCAGCCGGACAAACCGTAGCATTGAACTTCCCTGTCACGGGAGGAGCAAGTTATCGTCTGGGTGTAACATCATGGACTGGTGGAGTTAGTAATTTGTATCGTGATGCAGGTGGATCATATCCTTACACCATTCCTGGTCTTATAAGTATAACAGGGCCTTCTACTTCAGGTTGGTACTACTTCTTCTATAATTGGGGAGTAAGTTCAGCTTGTGAGTCTCCGCGTCAATTAGTGAGCGCAACAGTTACTCCTTCTACGCCTATCACGGCAAGTGGAACGACTACGATCTGTGAGGGAGATGCTACACTAATCTCTGCCAGTAATGGTAGCGGAAACAATCTTTATGAGTGGAACCCGGGTGCTATCGCAGGACAAAGCATATCTGTGAGCCCTGCAATTACTACTACCTATATTGTTACAGCTACTGATCAGGTCGATGGTTGTACAGCTGTTGATACAGTTGTTATAACGGTTGATCCTGCTCCGATAGCAAATGCAACAGCAAGTGATGGAATTATCTGTGAAGGAACCAGTACTGATCTCATGGCAAATGCTTCCGCGGGTAACCTGAATGAGTCATTTAGTTATGGCGGTGCTCCTGTACCTACTGTTGATAATACGATACAATATGTGTCGGCAACTGTATCCGGGGTTTCAGGAAATCTTGGAAGCGGTACTTCAATAGCAAGTGTTTGTATAAACATCAATCATACATTTGATGGAGATCTTGATATTTATCTTGTTCATCCAAATGGTGTTGATTCTCTTGAATTATCTACTGATAACGGATCAACAGGTGATGACTATATAGGTACATGTTTTGTCACCGGAGCTCCAAATATTACTACAGGTTCGGCTCCATTTACAGGCAACTTTGCTCCTGAAGGTGCTGCAGGTTATGCTTTATTCAATGGCTTAACAGCAAACGGTGTCTGGAAACTAAGTGTAGGTGATGATGCTGGTGGTGATGGAGGAAACATCAATAGTTTTGAGATCACATTCACTATCCCGGTAATACTCAGCTATTCCTGGACTGCAGTTCCTGCTGATCCAAGTTTAGCAGGTCAGGAGAACCTTGATAATCTAACAGTAAGTCCGGCTGCTAATACAGTCTATACTTCTACGGTTACAAACACGGTTACAGGTTGTCAGAATATTTCAACGGTTAATGTGGATGTATTCTCTGCACCTGTAGCAACAATAACTCCTGCAGGTCCTGTTGATATTTGTCAAGGATCCAATGTTATGCTAACTGCCGCTTCAGGTGTGGGTTACACATATGTATGGAGTAATTCAGCCACTTCGCAAAGCATTTTAGCGGATGTAGCAGGAACATATTATGTTACTGTTAGTACTGCAGGATGTACACCTGTAGTTAGTTCGGGGGTAGTGGTTAATGTGGTTAATAACCCAACAGTTGTTACGATCAACAGCGTGGTAAACAACAACCCATGTCCGGGTGCAAGTTATGATCTGACAGCTGTTGGTCCTTCCGGTACGTATACCTGGTCAGGTCCATCGGGATATTCTGCGACAGGTGCTATGGTTACTGTTTCAGAATCGGGAACGTATTCAGTAGTGTTAAATGATGGAATAGATCCTTGTCCAACAGTACCTGCAACGATAAATATCACGACCAATGCTTGTCAGGTTTGCTCTACACCTACCGGTTTAAGCAGCAGCAATGTTGGAGCCGTATCCGCAGATATCAGCTGGAGTCCAGCCTATGTAGGAGATGACTTCCTGGTTCGTTACTGGAATATCAATAACCCGGGTGCCTTCCAATACTTCAGTGTATCGGGTACCCCCGCTGTAAGTTCTATGACCTTGGATTATCTTGCTCAGAATACGACTTATGTATGGC
The DNA here is from genome assembly GCA_037969175.1 of Bacteroidia bacterium. Taxonomy (GTDB): domain Bacteria; phylum Bacteroidota; class Bacteroidia; order AKYH767-A; family JBBKVM01; genus JBBKWX01. The sequence goes on from JBBKWX010000169.1 coordinate 3,308, forward strand.
AGGTGAAAACCCTTTGTAATTCGCCACAGCCTTACAGCAAGTATTCTCAACCGGATACATTCACAACCATCTTTGGTAATGCACCGTGTAACTACCGTCCTTCAGGATTGTTTTCTTATGGATATACACCCACCACGGCTGAGCTGTATTGGGATCCTGTGAATGCGGATGCCTTCCTGGTTCGTTATGAAGTAGCCGGAACAGGCATTTACCAATGGCAAAGTGCACCGGGATCCGGTTCCGGTAACTTCTCTTTTGGTTCATTGACCGGTTTGTATCCCAACACGACTTACAACTGGTGGGTACTTGGAATCTGTAATGGTGTGAAGAGCCGTTACAGCGCCATGGGAAATTTCAGTACACCTCCCGGGAATATTCCTTGTGTGAAACCGTTTGATACCCGTGCAATCAATATAGGCACTACAACAGCAACCGTAGAATGGAACACGATCGTATCCGCGGATCAGTTCAGGGTACGTTATGTAGAAGATGGTCCTGCACCATGGAACTGGGCATACAAAACGGTTTCCGGTGTGCCACATACAAACGAGATCGATTTGAGTGGATTGCAGCCAATCACTACCTATCGCTTCCAGGTACAGACAATCTGTTCAGGTGTCAAGAGTGACTATAGTACTGTGGAGTATTTCACTACAATTCCTCTCCCATCTGGGCAGTCACGTGGCTTGACAGAAGAAGTACGTGGTAGCCTTGGTCTGAATGCCTATCCGAATCCTGCAAAGGATAAGGTAACGATCAGCTTTGGTGCGGATAATGAAGGCGGCAAATATGTTGCTAGGTTATTAGACCTGAGTGGCAGAATGCTGATGGAAAGAAACGGCACTGCAAGCAAAGGTCAGTATCAGGAAGAGTTAGATCTGAACGGGTTGGCAGCAGGAATGTATCTGCTTGAAGTAAGAATGGGAGTGAAACAAGGTTTCCTCAGATTGACTGTAGAATAGTTCTTACGATAATTGTTAAGAGCCCCGTTCGGAAATATCCGGACGGGGCTCTTTTGTACGAGTCCAGCATACTACTTTCATAGTAGAGTAGTCTATGGCTCAATAGTTTAATCAACAATATAAGTTCATTCACCCAAA
>JBBKWX010000170.1:0-8724 GCA_037969175.1 Bacteroidia bacterium
AAACGATAGGTCACCTCGCCTATCATAGGTATGCGAGCGATGGAAAGCGGAGCCAGAAAATTCTTCTCCTCCCCATGCATGATCTGTATGCGCCCGTTGGGTTTGGCCTCGCCCGTACCTATCTTGGATACGGTCTTGTTGGCCGAGAGCCCGAAGGAGATGGGAAGCCCCGTCTCCCGCAGGATCTCGGCCCTGAGCTCATCGGAGTATTTGAGGCAGCCATAGAAACGGTCCATGCCCGTGAGATCGAGATAGAACTCATCCACCGAGGCCTTCTCATATATGGGCACCCGCGAGGCGATGATATCGGTGACCATGTGGGAGTAATGACTATAGGCCTCCATATCTCCGCGTATGATGATAGCATCGGGACAAAGCTGTCGGGCTCTGCGCATGGGCATGGCCGAGCGTACCCCGAAATGCCGGGCCTCATAGCTGCATGCCGCCACCACACCCCGGTCGCTCATGCCTCCTACTATGATGGGCTTGCCTATGAGGGAGCTGTTACGCAACCTCTCCACACTCACAAAGAAGGTGTCGAGATCCATATGCACCACATGTCTGCGCCCCACATGCAGCGGGGTATCGAATTCAGGGGGCGGAGTTATTGACGATATTATTGTCATATTGTTGACGATTAAATTAGCATATTAAAAAATAATATCCTACCTTAGCTTTAAATATTTTTCAACATGAGTATACAATTCGGAGAAAATCTGCGCTTTATGCGCAAACGCAAGAAACGTTCTCAGGAAGAAGTTTCAGAAGCATTACAAGTAACGCGTTCATCGCTGAGCGGCTATGAGCTGGGTAACAGCGAGCCGCCCTATGATGTCTTATTAAGACTGAGCGATTACTTCCATATCCCGGTTGATTTTCTGCTGAGGCAGGATCTGGCTAAGATCTCGGAGCTGGATCTGGATGCCATGGAACGCGGACTGGGGCAAAGCGATCTGAGCGGTAAAAAGCTGAGGGTGCTTGCAACCACCGTAAACAGCGACAACGAGGAAAACATAGAACTGGTGCCGCTAAGCGCTAAGGCCGGCTATACCAGCGGCTTTGCCGATCCCGATTTTATCAGCATACTGCCTGCCTTCCAAATGCCATTCCTGTCCAGAGAAAAGAAGTACCGCACCTTCCCCATCAGCGGTGACTCTATGCCTCCCGTGGCCGACGGCTCCTGGGTGACGGGAGAATATGTGCAGAACTGGAATATGATCCGCGAGGGAATGCCCTATATCGTCATCACCTTAAATGAAGGAATCGTCTTCAAGAATGTGATCAATAACATCAAAGAAAACGGTACTCTCCTGCTCTGCTCTACCAACCCCCTCTATGAGCCTTACTCTATCGCGGTTTCGGAAGTGCTGGAAGTTTGGAAATTTGTGCATTTCATCAGCTCAGAGATGCAGGAAGTGAATAGCATGAAAGATGAACTAACCATTGCCGTAGTAAAGCTGCAGCAGGAAGTAGCACAGTTGAGGATGAAGTTTGAGTGATTCCGGGATAAATCCCGGGGAGTGTTAAGAGTGGTTCCGTCCCTTCGTGACGGAACAGTGTTGGGAGTGTTGACGAGATACGAAGGTCAAAGGTCAGTTTTTTTGTTAAGATGTATCCAATCAATTGGCACAAAACTAATCCGTGAAAATCCGCCTAATCCGTGTAATCCGCGTTCCTATTTTTAGTCGTACAGGAAAACTACTTAGGGTTGGGTTGAAGTTTAAGTTAGAGTAAAGAAATTCTACCGCAGATCGCGGGGATGAAGCAGATCGCGCAGATAAAAAGTGCTTACTGATTTTGTGCCTTAAATTTTTCTTCGAGACTTTGTGTTATAATAAAATACCGAAAGTGTTCTAAAAACAAGATTGAATTAAGCCGCAGAACCAGCTAACCCTATAGTGGTAATTTGATTCAGCGTATTTTTTGTATCGTATTTATTTGAATATTGCCATGTCAATCGACACCTGATTAAACTAAGCAAATTCAATATTATACACATGAAAAACGCGCTGACCGGACTAACACTAATCATCATTTTATTGATAGTATCTTCTTTTTCAAACAGCATAATCGTAAAAGGAGATGAAGGAGTACCTCCAGATTTTGGGAAAACAGAAACAACCTTGATCATTATGAAATTGGCCAAGATGAAAACTGCAAACAAAAACATTGAAGAGAATTTTACCAAACACTATAAAGGTAAATTCATCATGGTGGATGAATTGAATGAAACCTACAGTGATACTGAAAAATTCAAGTATGTAATGAATACACTTGCAATGTGGCAACCTGCTACAGGTATGGGGAATACCCGGATGCCGGCTTCCTATACATATACCGGATCCATTGTGGATCGTGTTACAAACAAAAGCTACGGGGTTGGATATGAAGGTGCCGCATATGGTCCGTTTTTTAAAAATTATGCAAAAAGATTGGATGCAGCTCGACTTAAGAACTCATCAAACTAGTGTGGTGTCAGGAGTATACTCCTGACACAATTACGAGATACGAATGCCGAATGTCGAATTCAATTTGAAATGGTAAATTAGAAATGTGAAGTCAAATTTGGAATAAAGTATGTGAAATTGTTTTGAGGTAGGTCAATCAATTGTGACAAAAAAAATCTCTGAATCCCAATTTTTATCGGGATTTTCTCAAACTTCCGTGGAAAATTCAGTGCGTTCCGTTGAAAATATTTTTACCATAAAGACTCATACTTAAAAATGAATTTCTTTTAATACGGAATAACAGAGAAAACAATCAATTGAAGATTCCCGATTGAAAATTGATATTTGATTTCCAGTTTTTTACCGCATTATTCCATCAAAACAATCTTCCCAATATGATCTTTATCCTTTCCGATTATCCTGATCCAATATAAACCTGGCTTAGCATGAGGTAAATTAAATTCTGTTGAGTTTGATGAAGCTTGCTGATTGTAATATACCAATTCACCCAATGCATTGATGATTTTGACATCCTTTAATGAAAATTCAGGTTCTGTCATTATGCTGAAAGTACCTCTGGAAGGATTTGGAAATATTCTCAAATCTACATTTTGATTTAGATTGGATTCTATTCCTGAAGCAAGGGGATCATTATACTGGGCTATAAAAACATCTGAGCCACCCATACTTACAAGCAATGTGTTCTGCGTTACCGGATCCATATAAATCTGAGAATTAAATGTTCCGATCACTAAAATTTTACCTGAATTACTCACTACTAATTGGTCAACTCTGTCATGATATGTTGCACCGATCTTAAAAGCATACAGGAAATTCGCATTTGAATCCAGTTTACAAATAAATCCATCTTCTTCTCCACTCGAAAACAATGTAAATGTTCCGGGTCCTGGATTAAAATCAGTACTATTAGTGAGCTGACCTCCAAAATAGAAATTGTCATGACTGTCTATTGTTACAGTACTGAATTGTTCATAGGGACCTCCAACTTTATATGCCCATTTAAAAGCACAATTTGCATCCCATTTGCATATGTACCCCGCGAAAGGTAATGAGCCACCTGCATTCAGCATATAGGTGCCCGGCCCCGGATCAAAATCACCCGAGGTAAAAAAATCTCCTACCAAATAAATATTACCTTTTGAATCAAGATCAAAGGCATCTACGTTTCCGCCAATAAGTTTCAAATCAATAAAATTTCCGGCTGTGTCAAACCTTGAAATAAAACCCTGAAAATTGCCTGAAACATAATAAATACCGAAACCGGGGTCAAAATCGAATGAACCATTGAAGCTTCCCGAAAAAATTAATTTATTGTCAGGCGCAATTTTGATTTTCCCAACATTATCCTGTCCTACTCCACCAAATCTTTTAAACCAGGTAACTACACCAATGGAATCCATTTTACAAACAAAAAAGTCTGCTGTGCCATTACTTACTGCATAATGTGTTTGTGTTCCCTGATATGTATCATAATTTACACTTCCTCTAAAAGTACCGGTGAGGTATAAGTTTCCCAGTGGATCACATGTAATACCGGAACCCCCATCATAATTATTTCCGGATATCACTCTTACCCATTGAAAAATCCCGGCACTATTAAATTTTACAATGTAAATGTCGTTGTAAGCCAAAGATGGAACCAGATAAGGACCGGATGGAGTAGAAAAACTTATGGTACCTCCAAAACTGCCGATTAAAAATGCATTGCCGTATGCATCTATTTCGAGATCACCCACATAAACTAAAGAACCTGGATTTCCAAATGTAGCGGACCAAATTGTATCTCCCAAACTATTTTGCTTAAACAAAAAAACATAATGTCCTTCTTGAATTACACTGCAAGAATAGATATTATCTTGATTATCTATTTCAATACTTCTACCATTGTCATTTTGTGCAGTTCCGATATTTTTTGCCCAGTCAAGACTAGGTTGCGCATGAATCATCAAGGTGAAAAAGCACAAAATGAAGGTTAAGAGTAATTTAAATTTCATAAATTTTTTGGGATTTTTGTTCCGGATAATAACACCTTTTTTACCTGATTGGTAATAAATAAAGTTAAGATAATTCTGTAATTAAAGCCAAGATAATTTTCAGCTTTATACTTTTTGCTGCAAAGTCAAAATCTGGAAGTTCGGGCGATTAGGGTAATGAACATAAAAAAATCTGCGTTAATCCGTGTCATCCGTGTTCCATTTACAAGGAATGAAACTTCCAAAATCGGACAATTCAAAATCAGGTATTGACACTGATCAAAGTCTCAATAAATAGTTATTTATTTAATCCCAATTTAATGTTTTGAATCAGCTGGAGTCCTATCTTTAGCATTGAATAAATCATGATGATTCATTTATCATCATACCAGAAAATTAAACAGTTTTACAAATATCACAGATGAATAAACTCTACTCAGCGCTCTCATTAGCATTACTTGCAGCCCTACCGGCTATTGCTCAACCCAGTTTGACTGCGGCTAATTTCAACCCTACGGTTGGACAAAATGTGAGCTATCACAACTTCACCCCTACCACTTTTACACCCGGAGCAGCCGGTGCAAATGCCACCTGGAACTTTGCTTCAACTCCTAATCAGAGCACCGTAAACTTCAGCTATGTGACCTCTGCATCTACTCCGTATGGTGCTTCATTCCCGGGGGCAAACCTGGCAGCTAATATCACAGGCAGCTATGAGTATCTGAATGCAAATGCCGGTTTTCTTGCTCGTCAAGGAGTATATGCCGGTGGGACTACCTTGTATTATTCGGATGATCAGAAAATATTGACTTATCCTTTTACCTATAATTCAACACTTTCCGACAATTTTGCTACTACCTTCACCAGTGGTGGGTATACTTTTAACAGAACAGGTACCACTACAGCAACTGCAGACGGATATGGAACATTGATCCTTCCCTGGGGAACCCTTACGAATGTTTTGAGGGTGCGGTACACGGAAACATTTCAGGATGTATGGATAGGGGGAACAATTAATTATTCTTCAACTAATTATGCCTGGTACAAACCCGGTACCCATTATTATCTTTTCACTTTATCCGAATCCATTTCACCGGGAGGGACTCAGCGTTCAGGATCCTATATCAATCAAACTATGGTTGGTATAGATGACCAAGCAAACACCAATAATGCATTGAATGTATATCCTAACCCGGTTCTGGAAGAACTTACACTTGAACTGGATGTAAAGCAAAATTCAAGTGCCAAGATCGAGATCAAGAATATGCTTGGACAAGTTGTTTATGAAAAAGATACGGAGCAACTGGTTTCAGGAACTCAAAAGCAGATGATTGATTTCTCAAACCTGGCAACCGGTATGTATACCGTTACCGTGCGTTCGGATGATAAAAACTATATTCAAAAAGTCATCAAAAAATAGAAAATCAAAAAAAGATTTCCCGCAGATCGCGGGGATGAAGCAGATTGCGCAGATAGCCTAGTGTCAGGCTACTCCTGACACAATGACGAATTACGAGATACGAAATCAATTAGAAATGGTAAATTAGAAATGTGGAGTTAGATTAGGAATGAAGAATGTGAAATTGGTTTGAGGTATGTCCATCAATTGGCACAAAAAAAATCCGCGCTAATCCGCCTCATCCGTGTAATCCGCGTTCCTAGCAAAAAAGCAAGAAGGAACTAAAATCGGCTAACCCTATTCAGGATGTACATCCAAACATTCGTATCTCGTCATTCGTAATTATAAATGAATTCGTATCTCGTAATTCGTAATTATTTCCCCCTATTCTTCCTATCTTCGCATCAAAGCCCAACAATGCTGGTAGTAGGTATAGCCGGTGGAACCGGATCAGGAAAAACCACAGTAGTAAGGAAGATCATGCAATCTCTCAAAGAAGAGAATGTAGGTGTTATGCACCAGGATTCGTATTACCGCGACAGCAGCCATCTTCCTATGGAAGAGCGACAGCAGCTAAATTTTGATCATCCGGCTTCCATAGAATTTGAATTGATGGTGGAACATATCCGCCAATTGAGAAATGGAACTAATGTACAGGTGCCGGTCTACTCCTACCTCACATGTACCCGATCAAACGATTCTGTACCACTTACCCCTAAGGAGGTATTAATCGTAGAAGGTATTCTTATCCTTACCCATCCTGATCTCCGCGATATGTTCGATATGAAAGTATATGTGGATGCAGAAGCTGATGACAGGCTGATACGTGTGATCCGCAGGGACATTGTAGAAAGAGGAAGAGATGTAAACACAGTTCTGGAGCGTTATGAGAAAACGGTCAAACAAATGCATGATCAGTTTATTGAGCCTACAAAAAAATTTGCCGATATCATCGTTCCTCAAGGTGGCGAAAACAAAGTCGGGATAGGGGTTTTGACGTCTACTATACGCATGAACCTGACCCGATACAGTATTGGAAATGAATAAATGATTCACCCTATATGGGGGATTCAGAAAAATTTCCTATTTTTTATCATTGCAAACACATTAACCTAATCATATTTTATGTCAATATCTAGATCGATCAAATTGCTGGCATGTTCAGCTCTGATCTGCAGTACAGCCTTTGCTGGTACTGAAGCAGAGAAAAAGATCCTGCCCTATCCTATCCACCAAAAGAAACTGGATAATGGACTGAATGTAGTAACTGTCCCCTATGATAGCCCCGGACTTGCTGCCTTCTATATTGTAGTTCGTGTGGGTTCACGCGATGAAGTGGAAGCTGGAAAGACAGGTTTCGCTCACTTCTTCGAACACATGATGTTTCGCGGAACGGATAAGTATAACCGTGAACAATACAATGAAGTGCTAAAATCGATCGGGGCTTCAGCCAATGCAAATACTTCTCTTGATCGTACGCTGTACCATATGACCGGTAATTCGGAACGTCTGGAGGCCATGTTTGAGATTGAAGCGGATCGTTTTCAGAATCTGAAATATTCGGTTGCCGATTTCAAAACAGAGGCAGGAGCCGTAAAAGGTGAGTACACAAAAAACTATGCAAGTCCATACATGCAGATGTATGAATTGGTTCTGAATACTGCTTTTGAAAAGCATACCTATAAGCACACCACCATGGGATTTTTTGATGATGTGGTAGATATGCCTAATCAGTATGAATATTCTCTTGAGTTCTTCGATCGTTTTTATCGTCCTGAATATTCAACTATCATAGTTGTAGGAGATGTTACAGCTGATAAAGTGAATGCTTATGCTCAGAAATATTTTGGCAACTGGAAGCCGGGAAAATTTGTAAGTACAATTCCGGTTGAGCCTCCTCAAACTGAAACGAAATACGCACATCTTCAGGTTCCCAACTTCCCTCCTTATCTGCAATTAGCGTTTAAAGGTCCAGCTTTTTCGGATAAGGAAATTGACATGCCTGCATTAGATGTGTTGAATACCGTGCTTTTCAGCGATCGTTCAGCCTTATATAACAAGCTGGTGATCGATGAACAGAAATCACGCTTCCTGGGTGGCGGTGCTAGTGATTCAAGAGATCCAAATCTGATCAGTATTCAATCTTCATTGGTAAATGCAGATGATTTTAAATATGTAAAAACAGAAATTCTTGCTGCTATCGAGAAGATGAAGACTACTCCGGTGGATGCTAAAACTTTGGCTGAAACAAAATCCTTTTTGAAATATAGTTATGCTATGCGTATTGATAATCCGGATGATATAGCAAATTCGCTTTCTGCTTATACCTGGCTAACCGGTGATCCTGAAGGGGTGAATCGTTTGTATGCAATGTATGATAGAGTTACTGCTGAAGATCTGATGATGGTTGCAAAGAAATATTTTGTGACCACTGCCATGACCGTGGCAACCATCTCTGCAGCCGAAACTAGTCCACTTAAATAATCATGATCAAAATACTTATGAAAAGATATATATATATGCTTGCATCCATTATGATGTGTGCAAGCCCTATACTGGCGCAGGATTTCACAGAAGTGCCTCAGCCAAATTCACCTAAGATCGTTATTAAATTCATGTTCAAAAATGGTTCTGTTACAGATCCAAAGGGCAAAGAAGGTTTGACAAGTCTGGTTACTGATCTGATGATACAGGGCGGAACCGGAAACAAGTCAGCCAAGGATATTAAGAACACCAGCCAGCCTATGGCAGCATCTTATAATGCAAGTACTGACAAGGAAGTTTCTGTATTCACTTTCGAAGTGCATAAGGATTTTCTGGAAGCCTTCTACCCTATCATCACCGGTTTGGTAACAAAACCTTCATTCTCTGAAGAAGATTTCAG
>JBBKWX010000171.1:0-7436 GCA_037969175.1 Bacteroidia bacterium
CCCAGATCAAGAACCTTGATTATATCTTGTTTGTTTTGATTGGTAGAAATGACCAATACGCCGATTTCAGGATAGGATGAACGGAGTAAAGAAATATCATCTATACTGAAATGTCCCGGAATATCATAATCAATGATCACCACATCCGTTTTCAACTGTTCCAGCTTCTCAGAAAGTTCAATGCTGTTATTGGCCTCAGCTACTATCTCGACCTGTTTATTACGCATAAGCAATGACTTCAAACCCTCTCGGGTAAGTGTATGTGCATCGGCAATAAGAACTTTGGTTTTTGGCATGGGGTCAATATCCTGAATGCAAATATAGGGCTAATTCCCCAAAGGATTTAGTCAGGTCTGGGTCAAATTGTTTGCTAAAAATTATCCTCCTATGAGCTCCAAATACAAAAAAGCACCTGTTGGTGCTTTAAGTTTATTGATCCATGCAGGAAATATTATAATTCGGCTGCGTTGATCTTCATTTCATAATTCTCAATAAATTCTTTTAATGTATCATGTCTTTCAGATTGAGAATTGCTTAGATCATTTAAAAACTCTTCCAGTTCGGCATCCGGGTTTTCAAAAAGCTGGATCTGAATCTTTGCAAACTTTTCAATCAATACTTCCTGGTTATGTAAAAGATCCTGCAGCTTAGCAAGAATTTCCTTCATCACATCAACTTTTGTCGTTTCCATAATTATCAGTTTATATGATTAATATATGAAAAATGATGGAATATTCCTATCAATTAGTAAAATTGAGCGAAATGGAAGCTTTTTTTTAACGCAAAGAAGCAAAGAGGATTACACCTAATTATTTGTTTTTAATAAAAAGTGTAGACTCCTACTCAGCTTTTGGCAAAGAAGCAAAAACGGTAGTAAAATCTTTGCTGCAACTTTGCTTCTTTGCGTTAAAATAAATTACGCTACTCCTTTACCTTCGTACATTTTCTCACGAAGTGCCTTGATGCTTTCATCGGTGATGTATTCGTCATAGCTCATACGTTTGTCAATGATGCCACTATGTGTATGCTCGATTTTTTATAGAACATTTACTTTTTCATCACCAACCTCGTTCGCCTCTCCAAAGCTGTAGTTACAGCCAAAGAATACACCCCTGCCGGCAAAAACCCGAGCTCGATTTCTTTGTTAAAAAACGGAGTAGAAATAGCGTAGGTGTTTTCAAAAACTTTGCGACCCGTGATATCAAAAATTTCTATTTGTACTTTTCCTGCAGAGGTAAATTCCGCACCAATCTCCAGCACATCTTGGAAGGGGTTGGGGAACACATCCAGGTTATTTTTGCTATCTCCCATTTCCTCACTCCCTGTTGGGGGCGGCATAAAGTTGATTAGCCATAAGTCAGTAAGTGGAGTGTTGGTTGGCGATACACTCCAATTATTCTGAGTCTTATTGCCAAAAATATTTGAAAGACTGTTTCCATAAGCAAGGAAACTTCCATTATTCATTGACAATAATCCATGTGCAGACTCTCCTTTATCTGCGCCCCAACGCACATCCCATTGTTTGGTGCCAACAGCCGACAGCTTTACGATCCACATATTTCCATTAGAAGACCAATTGTTTTGCGTTTTATCACCGGAAGCAGGACTTGTACTTCCACCTCCGCATAAATACCCCCCATCGGTTGTTTGTATAGTGTTTAATAATATTTCTCCATTACTACCACCTAGCGTTTTATCCCATTGCACATTACCGGCAGAATCGCATTTTACTAACCAGTAATCAAAATTCCCCCGGCTGTTTTCGGTCTTGGTATAGCTAATATTTCCACTTGATCTTCCTCCAAGAAGGAAGCCTGAGTCTTGCGTTGATAAGATTAAAACATCATCGTCCGAACCTGATGAACCATAACGTTTATCCCAGATCTTATTTCCCAAGGTGTCCACTTTTATCACCCAGTAATCACCCCCACCCATATTGGGGGTGCTGATATCCCCACCCAATGAACTATAAGTTATCCCAGTTAAGAGAAAATTGCCATCAGAGCATTGCATAATGGCATGGCAAATATCATGTTGATCCCAGCCATAGCGGCGGTCCCAGAGCTTATTTCCCAAATTATCAAGCTTTACCAACCAATAATCATATGAAAAGCAAGTGGAGTTGTAACAGGGTTGTGTTACATCAAAATCAGGTGTAGATTTTACAGAACCTGCAATCATCAAGCTTTTATCAGGAAGTTCAATGATGCCGGTCGCATTTTGGCCACCTGAGCCACCCAGGGTTTTGTCCCAAACGATATTTAAACTTGAATCCAGGCGTATCAGCCAGATATCAACTGAGCCTCTGCCGTTTTCGGTTTTATCTCCATTTGCCCAAAATGCATCATGATGGCCCAATATTACATAGCCACCATCAGTCAGCTCTATAAAGTCGGTGGTTACTTCCCAGGAAGTAGTACCTAAGCCACGACTCCAAATCAGATTTCCAAGGGTATCGGCTTTAAAAAGCCAATAATCAAAACTACCTTTACCGGGTTCAAGAATGTCTCCACTGATTCCACCCACTGACTGCCCGGCAAAAAGTAAATTTCCATCTTTAGAATATTTTATAGGCAATCCTAAAGTTTGATCAACTTCATTGGAGCCGATTCTTTTGTCCCAAATTTTGGTGGGGTAAGGTTGGGAGGAAACTATTTCTGAAAACAAAAATAACATTAGGAAATATAAAAAACGCATCTCATATTTGTTTATTCAAATTTAATCATAAAATTATGAATACCATAGATGTTACTACTATAACGGCTGTGAAATACCTTGATTCACTTCAACAAGGTTATTCAAGTCAATCACCAATTTCAATTAAACCTGACACCAGTTCTAATTTGTATTCGGATTTGGAAAATTTATTTCGAGCCCGTTGGGTTAAAACCGAAGGTAAATGGGTAGATCTTCAAGATTTGAATAATCCTCTTCCGTTTTCTTCAAAGAACTTAACACATGATGGTACCGAAGCAAATCCCAATGCTGCAAGTTCGGATGCAGTTGCAGATATGCAAGCATGGGGTTTTTATTTTCCGGAGGGAGTTTATTTGTATGACGATATAGCTGTAGGTCAAAAGACTTATATTCTTGGATCGGGAGCAAAAACTGTTTTCAAATCTTTTAAAGTGGATGAATTATTTCAATCAGGAAATGTTTCTCAGAATGATTATGATAACATTCTGCCTATTCTTATAAATCCAATAGATGGTAATCTTGAATCACTATTAATTGAAAATGTAACTTTTCAGGATTGCAAACGCATGGAGCTGGAAGGCAAAGATATTACTATTCGAAACTGTAGGTTTTTTAACAACATCAAAGGAAGCATAGGGGCTTTCCATAATACCAGCCATCTTTTGGTGGAAAATTGTTACTCGGGCTTTGATCCAAATCCACCATTAGACCAGAATCAAAACCCTATTAATGGGTATTATTCTTTTAATATCTCACAAGGTGCCCTTGACAGAGACGATACATTGGCTTGTTCTGAACACGCATTGTCCATTACATATGAAGGGGATAAGGGCTGTTCTGAAATTGTTATTCAAAACAACTATTTTGAAAACTCTGAGAAGGATGAAATTTTCATACAGGGTGATTCACCGGGTGACGATCTAAATCTTGACAAGAGCGGTATATCTAATGTTAATATTTGCAATAATAAATTTGTTAAAGCGGGTAAATCAGCTATCAATTTATCAGTTCAAAATGGTCTTGACAGACGGATTATGCCATTTGGACAAGTAGGATTTCTGATCTCTAATAATCATATCAGGGAGTGGGGACTGAAATTTATGGATTCTGCCATTGCATGCGATAACTGGGCATATTATTCGGATGCAGATGTTGATTTTATAGTTCCAACGTATGATTCAGAAGAATATCTAAATGGTATACCATTACAGGAATTCATTTTTCCATTGACTTTGCCATCTGAAGAATCCGGTGGTGAAGGTGCAACATTGCCGGGAGAGCCATCTGAAAATCCAGGCGTACAACCTGCTACTCCCGAGAATGATGATCCAATTCCTCATCGAAACGTAAGGTATTCCTATTCATCAGGCTTAACTATTTCAGGAAATAATATTTTAGGAAGTGGACGCTTAAATGGCAGATCTGATTTTAATGAAGCATATGGAATAACAGTATTAAAATGGAAAAACTTAAACATTGACAGTAATAATATTTCTGGTGTTTCTATTTATGATGTTAATTTATTTCATTTCCCTTCCGGTAGCACTGTCCGTAGTGGGATCCAAATTCAAGACTGCACCGATTTCACAATTTGTTCAAACACAATTGTAAACACATGCTATTTAGAAATATTTGATAATTTGGGCTCTTATCAGAATACCAATAATGAACGTGGAGCTATTAAGATGATCAATTGCAAATTCGGTGCGATCAATAGTAATGTTATCAAAAATGCCGGAGCATTAATGAATATTGATAGTGACACTGAATATCATTTGAGTCAAGGAATTATATTGTGGAATTCCCGGTTTTGTTTAGTACAGGGAAACACCATCAGTTGTTATAACCCTTTACACCTTATCTATAATCATATTCCGGTTATACTGAATGCAATTTATTTTACTACTACCAATTGGGCTGTTATTGAAATGGGTAATGATAATGTTACAAGTTTACGATGTGCGGAGAATAAGATTGGTCACAATAAAGTGTTCAATCTTAACCAAGCTCTTCCGGCTTATTCAATTGTTGAAGATAGTATGTTTAATGCTGGTACAGATGTGTATTATGGCACATTAACCGAAACAGAGATCGTATAATATCTTATAATATTCCCTTTACAATTATCCGTTTATTTTAACCTGTGATTATATATAAGTTTTAAAAGGATTTTTTTGACTAAAGAATTATTGAAATGAATACCATAGACGTAACAACAATAACAAATGTTAAATACTTTAACACTAATAACAACACTTGGGTAATACCATTTACACCTTCTACACTTCCACCAGGAAGTACACAGATACCTTATATACCTATCAAACCTAATACAAATGTTGATCTATCATCAAGTATACAGTATTTATTTCGTGCCAGATATGTCAAAATAGAAGAGGAATGGATTGATATATTGGGTGGTGGTAGTTTTCAACAAAAAAAAGTAATAAAAAACGGTCTTATAGCCAACCCGGGTGATAATACGGTTTCTCATTTACAGAACTGGGGCTTTTTTTTTCCGGAAGGGGTTTATCTTTTTGATAATGGTATAGTAAGGCAAAAAATATGGATAGTAGGAGCCGGAACAAAAACTGTTTTCAAATCATTTCAAATAAGTGATTTAGCAAATCAGAGCTCTTTCGAGAAAACAAAGTTGGACTTAATAAAACCAATAATTACGCATGCAACGACTTCTCCACTAAAATCGGTTATTATAGAAAATATAACCTTTGAAGATGCAAGTAAATTAAAATTTGTGGGTGATCAGGTGGTTATTAGAAATTGCTGGTTTTATCATATGTATGATTCAGCAATTGACATAACCAGGTCAAATCACATTTTGATTGAGAATAATTACTTGGGATTCAGACCCGGTGCGATTGGTCTGGACAAAGGCACTTATCAATTTAATGCTTTACCTGGAACGACACCACCTGCCGGTTTCTTAAAAAGAAACGATGCAATTTCTTGTGACTCTATGGGATTTGCAACAGAAGCAATTGGAGGTGCCGGACAAGGTGAAATTCAAATAGAAAACAATTTTTGTGAAAATACAGGTGACAATAGTATTTCTGTCAGAGGTATTGAGGCAGATTTTCTTTCAGGTACATTACCGTATCCACAACCTACGATTGAAAGCAGCGGTGTTTCAAATGTAATAATTTCAGACAATAGAATAATTAATGCAGGCAAGGCGGGTATCAAACTTACCTATGAGAATGGCAAAAAAGGAAACAAGCAAATGCCTTATGGTCAAATAAATTGTGTAGTATCTAATAATTTCATTAAAAGTTGGGGAATTAACAAGTCTGAAGCTGCTATAACATGTGATAACGATACTGGTTTTACCGTTCCGCGTCCTCTCATTCAGGAAATATTTCTGCCAAGTGAATATTCAGATGAATATCTATCAGGTATCCCTTTGCAAGAGATATACATGCCTCCATTACTATCCGATGATTATTTTGAGTATGATCCTGATTCACCGCCTGATCCTACACCTGGTGCTAAATATGTACATTCGATTGGATTAACTTTAAAAAATAACACCATACTCGGCAGTGGAAGAGGTGATTCACTTGGAACAGCAAATAGGGAAAATTATGGTATAACAGCCCGGAAATGGAAAAACATTTCAATAGTTCAAAACATTATATCAGGTACACCATTATATGATAGTGATAAAAATCATTATGAATCTGGAAGTACTATTCGTAGTGGAATTCAACTTAATTCATGCCAAGACTTTGCCATAACCAGAAATGTTATTACAAATGCAGTATATGTTTTCATAGAAGAAAATGTGCCTGTATTTGGTAATCAAAACAATAATTCACGTGGAGGTATACGTTTGATTGGATGTCAATCAGGAACAATTTCAGCAAATATTATAAAGAATCCAGGAGCAAGGTATGACAATATTGGTACACCGGATGACTACCTAAGCAATGGAATAGTTCTTTGGGCCACGCGGTTTTGTATAGTTTCAGATAATGTAATATCCTGTTATAATCCCAAGCATTTACTTCATGCTTCAAATATTGGAAATGCAGCCGGAATTCAAACAATCAAATATGCTGTAGTTGAACAAGGAGAGTTTAATCTCGATCCCAAAAATCGATCAGCCGAAAACTTCATTGGTTCTAACAAAGTGTTCAACTTACCAGGTGCATCGAATTCACTTTTTAACAGTTCTGTGGTAACTGCATTTGATAATCAATATATGATAAACTTATCAGATTCAGTTGAAGTTTAAGTATCTATGAATTATTTAATATTTCGACATTACCTGTAAGTCTATAACTTACAAATGTAGTTTTATACCGTTTGGTAATTAAATGAAATTGAAATCAGAAAAATAGTTTTTAATTTTTACTCCTTAGGAAAAAGAAGGTATTAGTAGTTTTGCAAAAAAAATGACTCACTTAATTGAACGGATCCAATCCGTGTAAATCCGCTTAATCCGTGTAATCCGCGTTCCTATAAGAAAGACTTGAAAATACCGATATTGGATAGCCTTTAAGATGTGTCAGGAGTAAACACCTGACACCACAGGAGGTGAGTGAATTCGTATCTCGTAACTCGTAATTGTGTCAGGAGTAAACACCTGACACCACGCCCCCAAACCTTTTCGCTCTACCGCTCCCCCGCTCTATCAATTACGCTTTAGCGTAATCTCCATACATCTTCTCACGAAGCACCTTGATATTCGCATCCGAGATATATTCATCATAGCTCAT
>JBBKWX010000172.1:0-12785 GCA_037969175.1 Bacteroidia bacterium
TATTCCTGATAATTCGTTTGTGGACCTGCAACTAATGGAACGGCACAAACTAAATGCGGAGGATTTTCTTTGGCTGTTTGATATTGGATCTTACCCAAAGCTGATGGTCCCCATGTACCAACAAGTCCGTTACTCCAGGGTTGCGAGGCGATCCATTCTACTATGTCATAACCGTCTTTTCCTCTGTCCACGTTGGATGTACAAGCCGAAGCTGCACCATAAAAACATCGCCAGTCTGTAATTGCAAATGCATAATTTGAGTTAGCCAGATTGTTGCCGATTCCCATTGGAAGTGATAATCGGAATAACAAACGGTTATAGGGAGTCTGAATAAGTATGACCGGACAAGAAGTGCAATTTGGTGGAATATAAATATCGACAGGGACTTTTTTTCCATCACGTAGTGGAATCGAGTCTACTACGGGAGTAAGGATCTGCGAAAATGAAGCATGCGTCCCCAAAATCAAGATCACAAAAAGAATAAATAACCTCATGAAGAAAAATTAGTGTAAAGAAATATCAGCGTTCCAGATTATTTAAACTCGCTGCTTCTTCGAAAATACTGATTCTTGATGAATCGATTGGGATCCAAATTCTGAATTCCGTGTATTGATTAAATTTTCCTGCACATTTTCCGGGTAACCCAAATTTTACAAGTGCTTTATTACCCGATACTTTTACAATACTATAGGAGTTCAAAATTGAACTGAAGTCTGTTTTGCAATCAGTATCAAATGATGCAATAAGTGAATTTAGATTTGTATGAGTTGTATCCTTAATGTGTTGTGATAATTTTTTATCCGATACTATGGATGAATAAATATCATCAGCAGTAAACAGCACTGTCAAGGAAGCCGGGTTTCCTTTTTTATTTAGATCTTTTGCGATAATATGTCGGCTGACTATGTTAGTATTGGATTGATCGTATATCGTTTCAGAATAACTAAAAATGCTTCCTACCAACGATAATTTTTCCCTCTTAAAAACCGGATTAGTATTTCCCGTAAATATATTAATTCTCAAATTTCCTGATGTATTTCCGGCAATAGCATTCCCATTACTGATTGTAATATTCCAAAGTTTATTCTTTATAAAAGTAACCTGAGATTCGATCTGATCTTTGCTACTGATGCTCTCCGTGGAGGGAACAGACTTCGTATTACTACGCTGTTGCGTAACGGTCACTTCGCTCAATGAGATCGGTCTTTCTAATAACTCAGAATCCATATTTGCGCTGTCTTCTTGTCGCGTCTTTTTTAATTCTTTAGATGCAGTTGTGGCGTTTCCTGTCGTGATCTTTTCTGTTACAGCAGCAGGTGTTTCTTTTTTAGAATCATCAACAATTGAGATCACGTCGGAACTTGCTTTATTATTATCGCTCTCTGCTTCCGATTCATAAATATACTTTATAGAAGCGGGCGTAGGTTTTTGCTCAACAATTTTCACCGTGCTTTCAATACTTTTTTCCTTTGCAGAACCGTCACTTTTCACTTCCGGTTTTTCTATGCTATTTTCTTTGTGATCAACAGCGTTTTGCTTGTTCGTTTTTTCAACCGGACTTGCATTATCTGTCATCATTCTTTCTCTGGATGTTTCTGCAGCGAAATCAAATAAATAAACTCCGGCAATGAAAACACATAGCACGGCTGCAATACTGATCAGTTGCCGGGTAGTAATGAAACCTGGCTTTTTTTCTTTCGATCTCTCAACAAGATTTGATGCGGCAAACATTTCGTCAAGGTCAGCCAATGCTTTTTCTGCACCCGGTTCTGCGAATCCTTCAAGTGCATCGGCACATAATGGACATTCCAAAGCATGCATCTCTACTTTATACATTTCATCAACTGAGAGCTCGCCTTTTTGGTATGCGATTAATTCTGCTGCTGAAATGCAATTGTTGGCTGATCTGTTCATATGTTTATTCTGATCATTCATCCGATGCGATCATTAATAATTTGAGATTTCTTTTACCATTTTGAATATAACTTTTAACATTATTCAAACTGTATCCGGTTATCTCTTCAATTTCTTTATAACATTTGTTTTTGAGGTAAAATAATTCGATACAGATCTTCTGCTTTGGCTCCAACATTTCTATCTTTCTTTCAAGTCTTTGAAGCTCTTCCTCTTTTTCAGCAGCATGATTGTTTAAGTAGGGATGCACCGAATCTTTTGATTCCATAAACATCCTGTCCTTATTTTCTGTCAGATCCATCCTGATAATAGTAGAATCTTTTTTTCTCAACGCCATAAGACATTGGTTTCTTGCTACTGTGTACAACCAGGCTTTAGCATTAAGGACTTCTGTAAAATCAGTTAGAATTAATTTTTCAAAAACCTGCATTGCAATATCCTTTGCATCATCGGTATCTTTCATATACTTGATACATACACCAAGTACTAGATGCCTGTATCGCCCATAGAATTCTGACAGGCAATTACCTGTATCATCTTTGGAGATGGCATTGAGCAGATCTTCATCGCTCATTGTTTTACATACCGGTAAACTATATTCCATATATCAGGATACGGGCTTACAGACAGCCTGTTCTACCACCATCAACGGGTAAATTTATCCCATTGATATATGCAGCTGCCGGACTTGCAAGAAATGCAACCGCGGCTGCTATCTCTTCCGGTTTACCAAATCTTCCTGCAGGAATCTCATGCATCATTTCTTTTTCAACATGAGATATTTCCAAACCGGTTTTTCCTGCTTTGGTTTCTATGATAGAAGAGAGTCTTTGTGTAGATGTTGCTCCGGGCAAAACATTATTCACTGTGATCCCGAATGACGAGAGTTCCAGACTCATTGTCTTTGACCAATTTGCGACAGCTGCACGGATTGTATTAGACACTCCAAGGCCTTTTAAAGGCTGTTTTACAGAGGTGCTTATGATATTGATTATTCTGCCATAACCTGCTTCCTTCATGCCTTCCATAGTAGCTTGCACCATTACATGATTGCAAAGCAAATGGGATTGAAATGCCGACAGAAAATCTTCTTGTTTTGCTGCTGTAATAGGGCCACCCGGAGGACCTCCCGTATTATTTACGAGTATATGCGCCGGTCCTGTTTTCCATAGATGTTCCTTAATACGTGTCTCTAAAACTTCCGGAAATTGAAAATCAGCAGCTAGAAAACTATGGTTTTGCCCTGCGGCAGTATCCAACTCTTTTACGGCTGCTGCAAGTTTTTCTTCATTTCTGGCTATCAAGCTAATAGTAGCACCTAATAAAGCAAGTTCTTTGGCACAAGCCAATCCTATTCCCTGTGTGCTGCCACAAACTACAGCATGTTTTCCGCTTAAGTTTAATTCCATGGCTTAAAGATACGGCTTTCCATAAAGTTTATTGCTTCAATTTTACTTTCAATCTTTGTATATTACAGTCCATAATCTAAAGATTTATCATGGCAATACAAAGACCTTTTGACATAAAAAAGTGGATAGATGAAAACCGTCATCTGCTTAAACCACCGGTTGGCAATAAGCAAATATGGACCGAAGTGGATGATTTTATTGTGATGGTAGTGGGTGGCCCCAATGCCCGAAAAGACTATCACTACAATGAAAGTGAAGAATTCTTTTACCAACTGGAAGGTGATGTTGAAGTAGGTATTCAGGAAGATGGAAAAGCAGTTACCATTCCGATAAAAGCGGGTGAGATATTTTTACTTCCTCCGAGAGTCCCTCATTCGCCCAGAAGAGGAGCCAATACAGTTGGGATAGTAATTGAGCGTAAACGAAAAGAAACTGAAAAGGATGGTCTTTTATGGTTCTGCGAAAATTGCAATGAAAAATTGTATGAAGAATATTTTGCTTTGGACAATATCATGACGCAGTTTCAAGGAGTTTTTGAACGATTCTATGCTTCTGAATCACATCGTACCTGCAAGAAATGCGGACATGTGATGCAAGCTCCCGGTAAATAATTTTCATACATAGGATCGAATCTCTTTCCTGTTTTATCTATTTATATGACAAGTGATTCAGGCTCATCTTTGTTGAGCATAGATATTCATACACATATTTTACCTGAACATATTCCTGATTTTAAAGGGATGTTCGGGTATGGAGGATTTATTCATTTGGATCATCACAAACCTTGTTGTGCAAAGATGATGGTGGATGATAAATTTTTCAGAGAGGTAGAGGATAATTGCTGGGATCCTAAAACCAGGATGAGCGAGTGTGACCATCACCATGTAGATGTACAGGTTTTATCAACTGTACCGGTGATGTTCAGTTATTGGGCAAAGGCAGCAGACGCATTACAAGTGAGTCGTTTTTTGAATGATCATATAGCCGGTATCGTTCATGATTACCCAAATCGTTTTGTTGGATTAGGTACAATTCCACTACAGAATCCTGATCTGGCAATAAAAGAGTTGGAACGTTGTGTTAAGGTACTTGGTCTTGCAGGTGTGCAGATAGGATCTCATGTGAATAGCTGGAATTTGAATGCACCGGAATTATTTCCTGTATTTCAGGCGGCAGAGGAATTAGGAGCTGCGATTTTCGTTCATCCCTGGGAAATGATGGGCGCTGACAAGATGAGCAAATACTGGCTCCCATGGCTTGTGGGAATGCCTGCTGAGACAAGTCTGGCTATTTGCTCTATGATCTTCGGAGGGATCTTTGAAAGATTGCCCAAATTGAGAGTAGCTTTTGCTCATGGAGGTGGTTCGTTTCCTTCCACTATTGGTCGGATAGAACATGGATTCAATGTAAGACCTGATCTGGTTGCCATTGACAATAAGGTAAATCCTAGAGATTATCTTGGAAAGTTTTGGTTTGACAGTCTTGTTCATGATCCGTTGATGCTGGATTATCTGTTAAAAGTAGCCGGTGAGGATAAGATCGCCTTAGGCACCGATTATCCTTTTCCACTTGGGGAATTACAACCCGGAAATCTTATCCGAAGCATGGATTACAGTCAGGAGTTAAAACGTAAACTGCTGGCTGGTAATGCACTTGATTGGCTTGGCTTGGAAATGAGCAAGTTTCGTAAGTGATATCCGCTGGACATTCTCTTTTATAATCAGTATCTTTGCATCTCTGGAATAAACAACCGGAAGCCCCATGAGCGACTCGATTAAACACGAATGCGGCATTGCAGTGGTCCGCCTGCTAAAACCTCTTTCTTTCTATCAGGAAAAATACGGAAGTGCATTTTATGGGGTCAATAAATTGTATCTCCTTATGGAGAAACAACATAATAGAGGTCAGGATGGAGCCGGTGTAGCCAGTATTAAATTTGATGTGGCGCAAGGAAAGAGATACATGACCCGCTACAGGAGTAATGCAGCTCAACCTATTCTCGATATTTTCAACAAGGTAAATCAAGGCATCAGTGATGGACTTGATTCAATCCCTTCTGAAAACAGGGATGCTAAAACGCTTAAAGAACATATTCCGTTTTTGGGTGAACTTTATTTGGGGCATCTTCGCTATGGTACCTTTGGCAAAAATTCAATTGAAAGTTGTCATCCTTTTCTTCGTCAGAATAATTGGATGACTCGTAATTTGGTAACGGCAGGTAATTTTAATCTAACTAATGTGGATGAATTATTTGAAGAGCTGGTTGCATTGGGGCAACATCCACGTGAGAAATCCGATACCATTACAGTTCTTGAAAAGATCGGACATTTTTTGGATGAGGAGAATGAAGAATTATTTCAGCGATTTAAATCAGAGGGATATTCCAAGCAAGAAGTTTCGCCACTTATTGCAAAGCATTTAGATATTCAAAAAATTCTTTCCCGTGCATCCAAAGGATGGGATGGAGGATATGCAATGGCTGGTCTGTTAGGACATGGAGATGCATTTGTATTGCGTGATCCAAATGGGATTCGCCCGGCATTTTTCTATCAGGATGATGAGATCGTTGTAGTTACTTCAGAGCGTCCTGCTATTCAAACGGCGTTCAATGTTCCCATAGATGAAATAAAAGAGATAGAGCCGGGGCATGCACTTATCATAAAACGTGATGGCCATGTTTCACATGTTCAGGTTCGCGAGCCAAGAGAAAGGAAAGCATGTTCATTTGAACGGATCTATTTCTCACGCGGTAGTGATAATGGAATTTATAAAGAAAGAAAAGAGTTGGGCAGATTGGTTTGTCCACTTATACTAAGTGCTATCGATTATGATCTGAGAAATTCAGTTTTTTCGTTCATTCCAAATACGGCTGAATCTGCTTATTATGGAATGATAAAAGGACTGAATTCATATTTGGATGATGTGAAACTTCGGAAGATCAGGAAGCTTGGATCCGACATCACGGATGATCAACTTAAGGATATTTTGAGCATCACTCCGCGAGTAGAGAAGATCGCAGTCAAAGATGCCAAGTTGCGTACATTCATAACAGATGATGCACACAGAAATGATCTGGTGGCCCACGTTTATGATGTGACCTATGGAACTGTTCGCCGTAATCAGGACAATCTTGTTATGATCGATGATAGTATCGTGCGGGGAACAACTTTAAAGAATAGCATCATCAAGATCCTTGACAGGTTAGGTCCAAAAAAGATTGTTATTGTTTCATCTGCTCCACAGATCCGCTATCCGGATTGTTATGGAATTGATATGGCGAAAATCAATGATTTTGTTGCTTTCAGGGCTGCCATTGCACTGCTGGAAGAGCGCAATATGGAAGAGATAATTGAGAAGGTTTATCATCAATGTAAAGAGCAATTATTATTGCCTAAAGATCAAATGATAAATCCGGTGAAAGATATTTATTCTTCATTTACTGATCTGGAGATCTCTGATAAGATCGCACAGATCATTACGCCTGAAGGTATTTCTGCAGAAGTGAAAGTCATTTACCAAACGATTGCAGATCTGCATAAAGCTTGTCCAAATCATTTGGGAGATTGGTATTTTAGTGGAAATTATCCAACACCCGGTGGAAATAAAGTTGTTTGTAAAGCCTTCGTGAATTATATGGAAGGATCTAACGAGCGTGCTTATTGATCAATGAATAGTATTTTCTGATTAAAAGAAATCAAAGAAAAACATCACCGCTGCCTGACGAGGATCTACGCCCTTGGCTGATCCAACAACGCTTCCATTCTTGCGGATGTCGCCGTTAGATTCTATTTTCCCTTTTACACTTCCGCTAATTCTAACATCCCCATTCGACTCAACCTTGCCGATCACACTACCGCTTTTACGAATATCGCCGTTAGATTCTATCTTTCCTTTCACACTTCCATTAACGCGTATATCTCCATTAGATTCAAACTTTCCTTTTACGCTACCATTAATTCTCACATCTCCATTGGTTTCAATTTTACCAAAGGCGGAGCCACTCTTACGCAATTCCTGTGCATAGGATAAAGAAGTACTGAGGGTAAGGGTTAGTACTAACAGAAGTGTATTTAATTTTTTCATTGAAGATCGTTTTGACAAACATAGCATATTTGAAAAAACAATCCAATATAAAAGATCTACATTCCGGGTAAAGGCATAGCTTCATGCACTTCTATCTCACAGTCGTTGCGCCATAGAAGATGGGGATGATCTTGCAACAGTTTTTTTGCTTCATCCATGTTATCTGCTTGTAGCAAAGAATAGCCGCAGACTTCCCGTTTACTTGCCTCGCTTTTGCCACCCGGTGCAAGTTTTTGTCCGCCGGCCAAAGGAGTGCCCATATCAACTAATTTATCTCCACAGTTTTTTGCCCATGTCATCCATTGTTCCATACCCTTTTGCATGTCTTCTTTGGTTTGCGTTTGGGTTTGTTGAAAAGCATCAGCCGGAGCATGATAAATTACGATGTACTTTTTCATGGTATTTATAATTAATGTTGTCTCATGAATTTAAGGAATTCTTGAGTCAAATAAAAATTTACCCTGTCATAATGTGATGTGTGAGGTGTATGTTCAAAAGGAGTTATAAGTTGGATCCCGATAGCTATAGCATCAAGCTGGATTTTTTTAAAACCACTAATGTCCTTAGAATACTTGTTGCCCAGATGTATCGGTGTCGAGGCTTCGGGATGGGTTTTGTTTTTCAACGAGCTTTTTTTATAACCACAGAGAACTCAGAGATTTACACAGAGGACTCAGAGAGTTCTTTTCTATGTAGACGGTTCCAATTAAAAAAATTGCTGTATGAATCTAGATTGATGTTTATTTTAGATTTAATATGAAAAAATTTACCTCTGAGTTCTCTGTGGTAAAATAAGTAAAGTATCTCCTTTTTGGATAATTGCTTTTGCAGCTGCAAAATTATCCCAAATTCAAAAAGTTAACTTGACGCGTATGAGATAGCTATCAGGAGAGAAATATGTAATTGTCCCAAGGTTCAACCTGGAGGCACAAAACAAATCCGTGTTGATCCGCATAAACCCGTGTTATCTGTGTGCTATTAGCCAAATTAACTGCTCATATTCTGTCACTCTCCTTGGTGATTTAAAGTGTAAAAAAAAGGCTACCCAAATGGATAGCCTTTTTAAAAAGTTCATGGTGGAAATTTATTTTCCGATGTTCATGATGGTTTCTTTATCACCAACTAATTTCAATTCCTGAATAATATTTTTTGCACCTGCATATTTATCAACTATGAAAAGTATATAACGCGCATCCATGCATATGGTACGTTTCAGCTCTTTGTCAAATGCTATATCTCCACTCATTGCTTCCCAGTTACCATCGAAAGCAAGACCGATCAATTCTCCGTTCGCATTGATCACAGGGCTACCACTATTACCACCTGTGATGTCATTGTTTGTAATAAAACAGATCGGCAGATTTCCATTTTCAGCATAAGGACCAAAATCTTTTTTGCGGATCAACTCCTTTAATTTTGCAGGAAGCGCAAAGTCAGGATTTGTTTGATCGTCCTTTTCCAATAGTCCGTCGGCAGTAGTAATGAAATTGTAGTAAGCTGCATCAGCCGGAGAATAATCCTGAACTGAGCCATACGTAAATCTCATCGTAGAATTTGCATCTGGATAGAATTTGCGGGTTGGTTGCATTTCCATTAAACCTTTCTGCCATTTCATATTCAGTGTCGCAAGTTTTGCATCGAACTCGCGTGTGTATACTCTTACTTTGCTGGTATACATATCGTATATTGAAGTCCAAGCCTTATATCCTGGGTCACTATGAAGTGCTTTCAGGCTTGGATTTGTAAGAAATGCCTCCATCTTATTTTTACTGCTGAGCATAGTTGAAGCATAAACTTTTTCAGTATAGGTATCCCAGTTTCCTTTGTACTTTGAATTTACTTCTTCGAAGATCTTTGGATGAAGTTCTTTATCTACATCTTTTGCATTCATTTTCAGAAGCGCTGAGAAAAGGTTTTTATCAACGGTCACATTGTATTCAGAAAAATGCAATTCAAGACTGTTCTTCAACGATTCAGCTGCTGCTTTTATCGCTTCCGGTTTCGCATTTTTATCGGATAAAAGTTTTTCTAAGCCTTGCATTTTATAAGCAAGAGAAAATATATCTGCACCTTGAAAAACTGCTTCAGAAAAATAAGTTCTTGGTTTGATATATTTTGAATAGGAAGCATACAGATCTTTAAAATCATTTATCAACGAGCCATACTCAGCCTTACGCGATTCGTCTGCATTAGCCCAGGTATTGAACGACTCTTCTTCTGCACGCTTGCTGTCTGCGACTTTCAGACGTTGCAATCCTTTTGTTTGTCCGATATAGTATTTCCAATAGTTGCTGGTCTCGCTATATTTCGAAGCATATTGTAAATGAACCGCATGATCTTTATCCATACCTACTTTGATGATGCCCAGTTTTATATCACGGATATTTACAACTGTAGGATTATAGTTTAATATAGCAGCTTCAACTCCAAAAGACGTAAGGTAACGATCGGTACGACCCGGGTATCCAAGGATCATAGTGAAGTCATTCTTTTTAACACCATTAACACTTATTGGAAGGAAGTGTTTTGGTTTCATCGGGACGTTATCTTTTGAATAATTTGCAGGCTTGCCATCAACTCCACTATAAACACGGAACATTGCAAAATCACCGGTATGGCGGGGCCACATCCAATTATCCGTATCACCACCAAATTTACCGATAGACTCTGGAGGAGTTCCTACTATTCGTACATCATTATAAGTTTCGTAAACGAATAAGTAATATGCATTACCTGCAAAAAGAGATTTTACTTCCGCGTTGTAGTGTGTTTCTTTGACGGCGTCTGCTTTTATTGAACTATAGATCTCCGTAAGTTTTGCTGTACGCGCCAAACCTTGTAGATCAGTTGGAAGCAATTCGGTTACTTTGTCAGTAACATCTTCCATTCTTATTAGGAATTTTACATAAAGCCCTTCTGCAGGAATCTCCTGATCTTTCGAAAAGGCCCAAAAGCCATTTGTCAAGTGATCATTTTCTACGCTGCTGGCAGCACGAATTGCATCGTAACCGCAATGGTGGTTGGTAAGGAGCAAGCCCTGATCTGAGATTAGTTCTCCGGTACAGATTCCACCGAAGCTTACGATTGCATCTTTTAAACTGGCTTTGTTGATGTTATAAATTTCATCGGCAGTCAGTTTGCAACCTGCTTTTTGCATGTCATTCGCATTGAGGCGATTGATGAGCATAGGAAGCCACATGCCTTCATCAGCTTTAACTGCGATAGGGCTGAAGAAACTGATTATCAGGATCAGTGATAGTATTCTATTTTTCATTCTAGTTTTTGATTGCTTATAAGGAGGCGCAAATAAACACCAAATAAGTGATATTGCAATGGTGAAGCTGGATTTTGATGTTAATTGTGATGAGTACATGACAGTTAAAGTGTTGCTTATAAAAGCCAGCATTTATAGGGTTGGAATGGGAAGAGGTAGGGCTGATCTTTGTGGAAGAAAAATCAACCTAACAAGTTAATGCGCGAGCTATTGTCTCCAGGCAACTATTATCATATCTACAACCGTGGAAACAACCGTGAATTATTGTTTTTCGATGACAAAGATTATCAAGCATTTTTGAACAAATATGTTTGGTATTTGTCGCAGTATTTTGAAACTTATGCATGGTGCCTTATCCCAAATCATTTTCACTTTTTGGTTAGGGTAAAAGAGATAAATGAATTTGCACCGGGTTGTTTTTTGGAGAGAGATGAAGCAATAAAACTGATCTCAAATCAGATGCGATTGTTTATGATGTCTTATGCGAAACGAATAAACAAAAGATATAATAGATATGGCAGCTTACTTGTTAAGCAATTCCGCAGAAAGAAAGTTGACAGTACCGAATATTTGAAGCAGCTTGTAATTTACATCCACAGCAATCCCGGTAAGCATAGACTTTCCAAAGAGCAGGTTAATTACAAATGGTGTTCGTTAAGAGAATACCAAAAAATGCGCAAAGTATATTGTGAATTGGAAGAGGTGATAGGGTGGTATGGTGGAAAACAAAACTTTTTGGAATCCCATGAACAGTTTTTTGAAAAACCGGATTCCGAGTTTTGGGATTATTTCGGAGCTTTATAGACCGGGACAGTGGAGCAAGGTTCGCCATAGAAAATACTCTTTACTACGGGCTTCAGAATTCTTGTTATCTCAGCATAAACAGAAGCAGGAACATCAACCTTGCTGCAACCTTTAATTACAACCCGGGAACCTAAATAGTCTTCCGGTTTGATCTGACGTACTGCCATCTGGAAAAGATCTTTTTCCAAATCTATAAGCGTTCCAATTACAAAATGTTTTGCAAATGATTGAAGTCGTGATGCGATGAGCATGTAAGCCCAGGTTGGAATTATGGCATCTTCACTGCAAAGAACAGCTACAAATTTATCTTGGTAGGAAGCCCAATCATGAGTATCAATAAACTCCCTAAATGGTTTTTCTCTTAGGATCACGCCTTCAAATAACCACGGAACAATATCTAAAACTACACGCTCTCCGGGAACAAAATATTCTTCCAGGTTAAGTGTGATCAAACCACTGCTTGCTACTTTATTTTCTATTGGCTGATCCATCTTACCAAAATCCTAATTCAAGACGTGCTTCTTCTGACATCATATCTTTTTCCCAAGGTGGTTCAAATGTGATCTCAACTTTGGCAGAATTTACTTCCGCCATATGCGCTATCTTTTGCTCCACCTCCATTGGCAATGACTCAGCGACAGGACAATTTGGTGAAGTTAAAGTCATAGTAACAACAACATCATTTCCTTCATTTACTTTGATCTCATATATCAATCCCAGTTCATAAATATCCACAGGGATCTCAGGATCATAGCAAGTCTTAATAACTTCAATGATGCGATTATTTATATCCGGAACAATTGTATCCGATGTTTTGTTTTCTTCCATGTCAGTTTTGTTGTCCTTGATGAATAGAAGCGTAATTTTTCATTTTCTGAATCATAGATGCAAGACCATTTGCCCTGTTTGGACTAAGGTGTTGAGAGAGTCCTATATCTTCAATAAATTTCATGTTATACGCAAGAATTTCTTCCGGTGTATGATCATTCAAAACCGAAATCAACAGTCCGATAATTCCTTTTGTAATTATCGCATCACTGTCGGCATGGTATTGAACCTTTCCATCTTTCACATCTGCAGCAAGCCAAACTTTGCTTTGGCATCCTTTCACTTCAAATTCTTCTCTCTGGTAAATAGGATCCAATACAGGCATGCTATTTCCAATGTCTATGATGTATGCATACTTCTCCTGCCAGTCATCAAAGAATGAAAAAGAATCAACAGTTTCCTCAGCTATTTCAGAAATGGATCTTGTGCTCATCCCATCATCTGTTTTACTTTTAACAATCCTTCCCAGAGCC
>JBBKWX010000173.1:0-37937 GCA_037969175.1 Bacteroidia bacterium
AGGGCAGAACCCGGATCGCCAACAGTACCAGTTAAAGTAGCAGTACCTGCACCACAAATATCCACATCAGCTGCAGTAGGTTGTGTTGTAACACTACAAACAACAGGAGCTCCAGGACCTTCAACAACATTTATCGCATCAATACCGATGTAATCAGAATTATTTCCCAAAGGACCGGCATCAACAAGTTGGTGACGAATAGCGAAACGCGCAGTCATACCAGCAGCAGGTGCGATGAAAAATTTCCATTCCCAAATTCCAGCAGTAGTAACTTTGAAATAACCCAGATCAAGCCATGTAGTTGCTTCTGGTACAGAGTCACCTACAGCTGAATACATAACACGGACAGAATCAGGGAAAGTTGAAGCCGGACTTGCCTGACTAAAGAAAGAGAGTGTATCACCAGCTTCTATATCCAATGCAGGTAAAACTAGCCAACTGTCAATTGGATTATTTCCAGCAACTACTTGGTAGTTAGCAGCAACATAACCATCTGTTGGTCCATTATAGGCATTGAATACCCCAATATCACCCTGAAACCATGTTGGAGCAGCTTGAGCACCACCACCACGGTAATATGTCTTGTAACCACGAATTGCTAGTCCAGTAGTATCATTAACACCATCCATATTATCTGTGAAGATCACAGCGCTGGTTGGTGTGTAGGTTGGTCCTGTTCTGTGAACAGAATTTTGTTTCACCTTCATTTTTGTTGGGCCGGAACCCGTCATAGGTGAAAATGCAAAAAGAATTCCCGTAGCAAGCAACAAAGCACCTACTCCGATAATTCCGGAAAGAGTAAATTTTCTCATAAGTTGGAATTTAGTTTAAAAATTGGTTCAATTAGAGCAAATATAATAAGAAATGTTCGGAACATTTTCAACAATGTCGCGAACTTTTAACAATTCTACAAACATACACTAACTCTTCACTACATTAAGGGCTAGTTCCGCCAGTTGCTCAGCTGCAATAGGCGATGGTGAATCGATCATCACATCTCTTCCGGCGTTGTTTTTTGGAAACGCAATAAAATCGCGAATACTCTCAACACCCCCAAACATTGAACATAGCCTGTCGAAGCCAAATGCGATCCCACCATGTGGAGGAGCTCCATACTCAAAGGCATTCATAAGAAAACCAAACTGGGCAGCTGCTTGTTCTTGACTAAAACCAAGCAGTTCAAACATTCTTGCTTGCAATGTTCTATCATGGATCCGGATACTTCCACCTCCCAACTCTACTCCATTGATCACCAGGTCATATGCATTCGCTCTTACTTTCTTTGGATCTGAATTAAGAAGTTCAATATCTTCAAATTTGGGAGATGTAAATGGATGATGCATTGCATGATATCTACCACTTTCCTCATCCCAGTCAAGCAATGGGAAATCAACAACCCATAATGGAGCAAATACTTCAGGATTTCTTAAACCAAGCCGGTTACCCATTTCCAATCTCAATTCAGACATTGCTTTTCGGTTTCTTTTTTCATCCCCGGCTAAAATCAGGATAAGATCTCCCTTTTCTGAACCGCATGCTTGGGACCAAATCTTCAATTCATCCGGGCCATAAAATTTA
This sequence comes from Bacteroidia bacterium, assembly GCA_037969175.1. GTDB lineage: Bacteria > Bacteroidota > Bacteroidia > AKYH767-A > JBBKVM01 > JBBKWX01. The sequence continues at coordinate 1,579 of JBBKWX010000173.1, forward strand.
TCAACCGAAGATTTCAATTCACCATCTTCCTGATGTCTCATATAGATCATACCTGTCGCTCCGATCTGAGGGCGTTTCACCCATTCCGTCAGTTCATCTATCTGTTTACGCGTATAAGAAGCAGCACCCGGGGCACAAATTGCAAGCACAGATTCAGCATCATCAAAAACTTTAAACCCTTTGTCTTTTACTATAGGTGCAAAATCATTGAAACACATTCCAAACCGAATATCCGGCTTATCGTTTCCATATTTCTCCATTGCTTCACTATAAGGCATACGGGGAATTTTTTTGAGGTCAACGCCTTTGATCTCTTTGAATAAATGGAGTGTCAGACCTTCAAATGTGTTTAGGATATCCTCCTGTTCAACAAAAGACATTTCACAGTCGATCTGCGTAAACTCCGGCTGTCTGTCTGCGCGCAGATCTTCATCTCTAAAGCACTTGACGATCTGGAAGTACTTATCCAAACCGGCAACCATTAATAATTGTTTGAAAGTTTGCGGACTTTGAGGTAAGGCATAAAACTCTCCATGGTGGACTCTTGAAGGCACAACAAAATCCCTTGCACCTTCAGGGGTAGACTTTATCAAAACCGGTGTTTCAACTTCCAAAAACCCTTTTGAATCCATATAATGACGTGTCACCTGAGCCAACTTATGTCTCAACTCAAGACTCTTCCTTACCGTATTACGTCGGATATCCAGATAGCGGTATTTCATCCTAAGCTCTTCTCCACCATCGGTTTGATCTTCAATGGTAAAAGGAGGTATTTTGCTTTTATTGAGAACGATGATCTGGGTTACAATGATCTCTACATCGCCTGTGTTCATTTTGGCATTTTTGCTGAGTCGTTCTGAGACAGTTCCCGTTACGCTGATCACAAATTCGCGTCCAAGGCTGCGGGCAGAAGCGCAAAGTACAGCATCCACTTCCATGTTGAAAACAAGTTGTGTTATTCCATAGCGATCGCGCAAATCAACAAAGGTCATCCCTCCCAGATCACGGGTTCTCTGCACCCAGCCTGCCAATTCAATCTGCTTACCAACATGCTCCATTCTGAGCTCTCCGCAATTATGCGATCTGTACATATCTTTAAATATTAAGGGCGTAAATTTACAAAAATTAGCCCTGCCTTTGGGATTTATACAGATATGTGCACTTTAACTTATTTTCCCGGGTCATCAAAAGTGATCTTTACCTCTAACAGAGATGAATCTCCGAAGCGGCCTCATGCTGAGCCACCAAAAGTAGAGGAGTATAAAGGATTCAGGTTCTGTTATCCTCGTGACCCGCTGGGAGGTGGCACCTGGGTGGTTTGCAAGTCAGATGGCAGTATGGGTTGTTTACTGAATGGAGCTTTTGAAAAGCACAAACATCGGCCTCCATATAAGATGAGCCGAGGAATAATACTGATGCAAACGATCCAATCTGACAGTCCTTTAGATTTCCTTTCTAAAACAGATCTGGAAAATATAGAGCCCTTTAATTTAGTAGTATTGGACAAAAAAAATCTGTGTGAGTTGAGGTGGGATGGACATAGAAAGCATATTCGATTTTTCGATCCTCTAAAACCGGCCATCTGGGCTTCTGCTTCGCTTTACTCAAAGGAGAATATAAAAAAACGTGAGTCCTGGTTTGGACGCTGGTTATCGGAAGGGGTTCATTCATCAGATTCCTTATTGGATTGGCATAAACATGCAGGTGATGGAGATATTGGAAATGATCTTGTAATGAATAGATCAGGAATGGTTCAAACCGTCAGTGTAACTCAATTTAACAAGTCGAAAGATAAGATCAGTATAAATTACAATGATCTACTCAATTCTACGATCACAAAAGTGAATTTAGTACTCGATAAATGAATGCAAGGCTAGAGTTGAGGAGGTATTCATTACGTTATGATCAACATCCTAAAATTTCTTTATATTTTTGAATTCTTGCTACGGGGATCTATATTAATAATCCTGTTGAATAAAAAGTTACGAAATGCTAGAGGGATTATATACCGATGCTTATTTTATGAATGAAGCACTCAAAGAGGCTCAGAAAGCTAGTGACAATGATGAGGTACCTGTAGGAGCTATTATTGTGCAAGGGAACCAGATCATAGCTCGAGCGCATAATCAAACTGAACAATTAAAGGATTTCACAGCCCATGCAGAAATGATAGCCTATACATCTGCTTCTAATTTTCTGGCAAATAAGTACTTGGATGCTTGTACACTCTATGTGACTTTAGAGCCTTGTGTCATGTGTACCGGAGCGGGATTTTGGACTCAAATAGGTAAGATCGTATATGGCTGCAAGGATAAAAAACGAGGTTTTTCCGCTGCAGGAAGCGGATTATTACATCCTTCTACAGAGGTATTAGGTGGGATATTGGAAGAGGAATGCAGCGCAATATTGACTGCTTATTTCAGATCAAAAAGATGATCAGTGTATTGCAGCTTCGAGTAAGTCTGTCAAACTTTGCTTCATCAAAGGTTTATTGACCTGTTTAAAAACATGTTTATTCCCAAGAGCTCTTTTCAAGGCATCACTATCTTCGGTAACAGAAAGAATGATGATCTTAGTTTTATCATGACAAGATGGTGGTAGCTTTTCAAATTCGTCCAAAAATTCGAACCCATCCATTCCGGGCATATTCAAATCAAGAAATATATATTCAGGTAAGAATTCAGGTTCAGTACTATTGGCTTGAAGAAATTCAATAGCCTGACTAGCCTTGTTCTTTACAACAATATGCTTGGCAAAATTGGTGATCTCAAGCATTTTTTGATTGATGAAAGTATCTATCTCATCATCATCGATGAGCAGAGCAGTTTTATATGAATACATAGGTGAATTAACTCCTGTACTATTTATAGTGATTTCTTCCTTAACCAAAGAAAGCTTGTCTGAATATGAACCCAATGCTTGAAACATATAATTCAAATGTAGTGTTGCATAGCTCAGCTTTCTGGTTAATTTGGTGAACCTTGATTAATACTTGGTTAACTATAAATTAACAAGGGTAAAAAAAAAGACCGAATTTAATTAATTCGGTCTTTTCTATTTTTAGACATTGATAGCATTTAAAACAGCTTCTGTGAGTGGCTTGTTTAGAAACTTATAAACGAAGCTATTCTTGTTTGCTCTGTTGAGATCTTTAAAACTCTCTGAGGTACTCAACATAACAATCTTGGCTTTAGTTCTCACTTTTTCCGGGAGCTTATCAAATTCTTCAAGAAATTGAAAGCCATCCATGATAGGCATCATAATATCGAGAAACAGAATATCAGGTAAATCCTCATCTTTTGCTTTTGAAAGAAATTCCAATGCAGTTATTCCTGACTCATGCACATGGATTGATTCTCCAAATCCGGAGATCTCTATCAATTTCTTATTTACAAAATTATCTAATGCATTATCGTCCAGCAACAGGACAGTTTTGTAACGAGCTTTCATATACTAATGGAATACATACTAGTGTGAAATTTCAAATTCGTTAACAAATGTATTATTTTTTAGCTTATTCGGTATCTGAATAATAAATTCTGTTCCCTGACCCGGTTCTGATTTGACCTGGATCGTTCCATTCAGCTTACTTACAATTTCATTGACGATATACAGACCAAGACCTGAACCATATGATTTGACGGATGACCTATAGAACATTCCAAAGATCTTCTTGTGATCTTCCTTACAAATTCCAATGCCATTGTCTTGTACTATGATGAGTGCTCTTGAAGCATCGCAATCAATTTTCACATGAAGATATGGATTCTCTTTTGTCTCATCTCTATACTTGACCGAATTTGAACAAAGATTATTCAGAATTATTCCCATTCTTTTAGAGTCTGAAATAAAATCACATTTCATATTCAGATCCACACTCACTCCCACCAGACCTGTACCTTCATGGTAACGGAGATTGTCAAGTGTTTCATCAAGGAGAATTTTCAGATCTACATGCTGATGATCCAGTTCAAGTCTTGTATTTCTTGAGTAGTCGATCATATCTGATATGAAACCGTCCAATTTGTGTATACTTTTATTCATCATGTCGAAGTAAATCTGATTTTGATCCTCTGTAATTTCTTTACGTGCAATGCTAATTAACCCTAATACCGATCTCAATGGTGCTTTCAGATCGTGAGAAGCACTGTAGACAAATCGGTCCAATTCAAAATTCACTTTCTCTAATTCCTTGTTCTTTTTCCTTAGAATTATTTCTTGTTGTTTTCTAGAAGTTATGTCAATAGCAATACAAACCAGATATTTATTTCCATCGGTTTCATTGAGTGTCAAATGCACTTCTACCGGATAGGTCTTTCCACTTTTCCGTTGATGTCTGGTTTCAAAAGTCAATTCTGACGACTCTCCGGATTTTAGTTTTTGCACCAATTGAGCAAAACTTGTATCAGTAAATTTTACCATGAAATCCCAGGCAAACTGACGCTTAAGGGCATCTCTGGAATAACCTAGATTTAATAATCCTCCATTATTGGCATAAAGGACATTAAAACACGAAGCATCAAAAATATAAACCTCATTCGGGTTTTCATCCAGTGCTTTATATAGTCTCGAAATCTCTAATTGTTTTTGTTTTAATTCTGTAATATTTTCTGCAACGATCAGAATTTCATCTATAGAATTATTTGGATTAATGATGGGTAACAAATCTATTTTATACCAAACATGTTCTTTTCCTGGCAGCTTAAACACTTGTTGCAAATTTCCATTCTTGCCTTTAAAAGCTTTAACAATTGATGTATTTAAATCATAAAATTCGACAGCCCTAAATAAATTTCTCACACTTAATCCAATCTCAACATCAATATCCAGATTGGATTTTATTTGAATTCTAGCTCTGTCATTTATTGCTTTGATACAAAATGTCCGATCTACAGAAATGATGCTTCTGAAACCGCTTTCAAACAATGCCCTTAATGCTGATTCCTTACTGATCAACTCTGTAGAGTCATGCATTATCCCCTCCGATCCAAGATACTTACCATTGCTGTCATACACTCCTCTAGCATTCAGTATGACCTGAACTTCATGCCCATCCTTATGCCGCATTGATATTCCTTTATTTTTCAGATGCCCATTTTCTTTAATTAAAGATCTGATATCAGAATGTTCTTCTTTTCGGCTGTAAAAATCTTTTATGTTGGCCCCTCTCACTTCCTCAGGCAAATATCCTAACAGATCAAGGATAGAATTATTTACCATAACCAAATTTCCATCTGAATTGGTTCTGTAAAAAGTATCTTGCAGATTATTCAGTATGTCATAAAGGTCCTCTTTTTCAATACTATCATCCTGCCCTAAAATATTATTTGAACAAGCGAGTATAGTATGAGAAAAGAGCAGGCTGATCAAGTCAATGACTGCATCATCCGGATTAAATTTATTGGGAATTTTAAAGCATAAACAATGAGACAATTTAAAAGCGGTCTCACATGGAATCACAAAATAATCGACGCCTTCAGGTCCGCTATAGATCAATGGTTTTTGATTCACCAGGTCCTGTTTTGGCAGATCCAGATTATTCAACTCTAAAAGAAAATTACTTTCAGAGTCTTTAGGGTAGATCCAACTTCCGGTTTTAAAATTGAATATTCCAATCTCTCTTACATCCAGACACAAGGAAATAAATCCTGTCAGGGAATTAAAAGCATCTTCTACCGAATGTGATAACCCGAGCAAATTAAACACTCTTCTAAACTCCGCAAATGCCCCAGTCGCATGAGCTTTCGCAAATTTATCATCCAACTTAAAATCATTCGTTTTAATATTCAGATAAATATTCTCAGCAATACCATTTGGAACTTCTCTTTGGAGAAAAACATCTGCATAGACGTTCACTGTTTTTTTGGATCCAGTTTTCATTTTGAAATCTGCTCCCGCATGTTCCATCACCCGATCGGATCTTCTGTTTATCAAACTTTTTATCATATCACCATCAGCGATATGATAAAAGGAAGTTCCGGGCATTTCGGAAACAGGTAAACCATTAAATTTATCAGAGTTAGAAAAAGCTGTAACAATCATCCCGTCCGGTTTTATTTGAATAGATAATTGTGGAAATTCTATTGATGGCTGAACGCCCAATTCTTCCGTTTTCATCTCCTCGATCATTACCAGAGTAACGAAAAAATCGTCGGCGGAAACTTCAGTTTTGAAGCTATATTGATCCCCTTTATAGGGAAGGGAAATTGTCTCAGATTTCTTATCAAAGATCTGAGGGTATTTCTCCAAAAACAAAATCGGGATTTCTTTAAGATCTCTCGCTCCCCAATAACTCAATAAAGGCAATGAGGCCAAATTTGAAAAAATTAATTTTCCATTCTTGTCAAATTTGATCACAGGAACTAAATAATCCGGGTCTTGTAGATCCCGCATACTCTTACTTTTTTTTCCTGTATGACGATCGATCAAAGTGATTCCGTTTTGATTAGTATAATTCGATCTGCTGTAACGCATAATGTGGTTGGTAATTAAAATAAAGAAGCCCGAATACCGGGCTTCTAAAATTAAATATTGTACTTTCTCATTGCTGATTTTTTTACGGGAACTGCCAATGCATCTGCCACTTTATGTGCATACAATCCAATGTATCCTGCTTCTAAAAATGGGACAATTGTAAATCCAACTTTGTATTCTGAAAACTCAATCTCAACTTCTGAACAAGTCCAGGCTTTAAGAATATCGGGATATGTGCCCAAGACACTGTCCGGTAGCCTGTCATTTACCTGGCAACCCCACTCGGATAATAGAGATTTAGCAAACTCATTGTTTTGCAGAATATGCCCATGCATATCAATTTTGAACACAGGAAGATCTGGTAGTGATCCGCCGAGCCTTACAGGGCTTTCGTTTCTTGAATTAATCATAGTAATTGTAGTATTAAGGTTCTAATATATGTGAGCATTTTAGAGTTATCGGATAAGTGTAACACTTCCGGATTTTGTAGCTGAGCCTCCTTCAATTCCTTTTGCCATTACTTTATACACATAAGCGCCGATTGGAACATCATCCCCTTTATAAGTACCGTCCCATCTACTAACAGGGTCATTTGTTTCAAAAATAATTTCTCCCCATCTGCTAAAAATCTGGAAAGTAAATTCTCCAATAGCTGCACCACTTATTCCGAAATTATCGTTCACTCCATCACCATTGGGTGAAAAAGCATTTGGGATATATAACGATAATGGAGGTAAAACTTCAGCGGTATTTGATTCGCTGGTTACAGAATTGTTACCTTTCTTATAGGCAGTTACTTTATACTTATAGGAAGGAAGTACAGATTGTGCATTTGAACTGATTGCGCTGATGCAAATTATAACTAATGATAAACTTGTTGCGCGGAGTAAATTTAACTTCATAATATTCTATGTTTCTGAATAAGTCAAAAGTACTGGTGTAGAAAGCTTACAATCAGCCTTATTCCAAATCTTCATCTCTTTTGTAAGATTCTATCCAAAATGTGTTAAAAAATGAATGAGTGAAATCACCTGATGAGATACATTTCATTCCATGGTGGCTCATATGGAGACAGAGCCAGAAAAATTAACTAATGAATACATACTTTAAGACTTGTAACAAATAGTCGTTATAATTGAGTTTTCAAGCCAATTACAAAAAAAATTACATGGATTGATGGGGATTTAACCTTATGAAGGTGTAAACTGGAGATCTCAATTTAGCATCCGGATAAATAAATTCCTGATTAAGAATCATTGTTGGCCTGAAAAAATTTTAGTTCTTGTATATGATCTTTTTTAAACCACAGTGGCCTCAGTCCCGCACGTGCGCAAACGCGTCAAGCTAACTTTATCAATTTTGGGAAACTTTATAAGCCTATAGCTCATTGTGCGACATTTTCATAGCAATTATTTTTCTCAAGTATTATGTTTTTTTTACCACTGAGAACACAAGTACACTTAGTTGCACTAAGGAATAAATGCATATTCCACAGCTTTTTTCAACAAAACATGCGGATACTAGGTGCTATCGGGATTGTAGACAAGAACACGCAAAAAAAAACTTCGAATTAGAAGTGATATTCTCATAAGAATATCTTAGTGAAACTTGTGACCTACGTGCTCTTCGTGGTTTTATTCAATTTTTTAGCTTTACGCATATGCGCACGTGCGGGATCCTTATTGAGCGAGGCTCTATTGATGTGATTTCCATGTCGTGGAGAATCACTTGTATACAGAGAAAAAGAGATCGAATGCCAGATAAAAATCATTGAAAAATAAATTCCATTAATCTTCTATGACCAAGTCTCAAATAATGCAAGCGGATGAAGATCTCAAAAGCATAATAAATTATGTAGTAACTTTAATAAAGTAAATAACACAATGTTAATTTTCCCCAAGCATGTTTGTATTGAGATTCAGGATTGAGATTATTAACAAAGAATTTATTGAATTAAAAAAGGGGCTAAGCCCCTTTTTTAATTCAATATCTATTCCGCTTTAATCTCCGTTATTGGGTAACCTAAGCTTTTCAATGTTGGCAAAACTTTCTCTTTGTCACCAACAACTACGATCAACATCTTATCATAAGGAAGATTTTTCTTTGCTAACTGATTCACTTCAGCAACTGTGAGTTTCTTTCTCAATTCTGCTTGCTGTTTCATATAATTCGATTCCAACCCATAATCTGCGATTCTTCTAACAACGGCTAAAGATTGATTTGGAGTTTCGTATTTCAATGCTTCAGATTGACCCCATGCATTAACAGTAAACTCAAGTTCATTTTTGGTAATTCCTTTTTCCGAATACAGCTTGATCTCCTTCATGAATTCAAAGATCGCACTGTCGGTTACATTTGCTTTTACTCCGGCCGCAGCAAGGAAAACGCCTTTCCATTTATCTCCAATGAAGCGGGATCTTGCTCCATATGTATATCCTTTATCTTCGCGTAAATTCAAATTTATTCGACTCGTAAATGATCCGCCAAGAGCATAATTCATGACGGAAGTTTTATAATACTCTCCATAAGCATCATAAGCCATAGCAGGGTAACCAATGCGGATTTCCGATTGGGGAGCCTTACTTTTATTTACAAAAATAATTTCCGTTTTAGTAATGGGTTTAATAGAAGACTCCTCAGGAAATCTTGATTTTGTGCTTGGTAATTTTCCTAGAAATGAAAATGCTTTTTTGGCCACATCTTCACTAATATCACCTGAAATAATTACACTGCAATTCGCGGAATTGAACCAACTCTTATGGAAAGCAATTACATCTTCCATTTTAATGGTTTCAACAGTTTTGATTGTACCTATTTGTGGAATAGCCTGAATATTTCCTTGCTTATAAATGGAAGAATAGAACACATTATCAGCCATCACTGCAGCCTGGGTTTGTTGACTTTCTATTGTTTCTAGTATTTGCTTTTTGATTCTGGTAAAAGCGGATTCCTCAAAGAGCGGTTCAAACATCATATCCTGCAATATATCTATCGTAGCATTCAATTCTGAACTTAAACATTGAATAGAATATCTGACTTCGGTTTCATCGGAACTAATATTAATATTACTTCCCATTGCTCCCAATCTTTCCGCTAACTGTTCAGCAGTTTGTGTTTTTGAACCTTCTTGTAACATACGTGCTGTGAACTCTGAAATACCTGCTTTCGAAAGGTCAAGCGCAGATAACCTATGTCCACCTGCAAACCTGATCTGCGCCGTAATGATAGGGTTCTCAGAATTTTGTATCCCATAAACCGGTATGTTTTGAGCAATCTTGTCATTCCAAATTAGTGGTGTCTTAAGGACAGGTGCCAATTCAGAAATAGGTCGCTTTGCTCGGTCAAACTCATCAATTCCATTCGTTTTTGTAATTCTATGTTCATCACTTCCTTCGAAACTATTATTTCATCTCCTAATTCTGCTTCTTCTTCAACAACCAGAAAGTCGCTAACTAATTCTGCCTTACCCGCTTGTGCAGCCTTCATATCTGCTATTGCTTCGGCTCTATTATTTTTAACATTGGTTTTATAATTGTCATCTGCCGCAATCAGAGATCTGTTCTCCTCTGAAACCACACTTAGTTTAACAGATGCATTATTTAAAATGTATTTCCTGAACACATCCATGATCTTTTCAGGTGTCAACTCTTTATATCTCAGTTGATCCTTCGCAATGAAATCGGCATCTCCCGTAAATGTTTCATAGTAAGCAAGAATACTAGCCTTTCCGGAAACGGATGAAAGTGAATTGTACAAGGTGGACTCATGTCCTTTAATAAATGTATTTACCTGTTCCTGAGTAACACCAACCTCGTTAAATTCTATTAGACTTACCTGCAACAATTTATCCATCTCTGCCAAGGGCGTTTTGGGATTAGCAGTGATCGTGAAACTGAATTGACCTGCGAGTTCAGCTGTTGGATGTGAAGCCCGCACTCTAAGTGCTTTATTGGTTTTTATAAAACTCTTATATAAAAAACTATTTTTAGCTGATCCTCCCATGATCTCTGAAAGCGCATCCAATGCGATCTCATCTTCATGGTAAATAGCAACTGTAGGATATACGACGTGTAACATCGGACTCCGTACATTATCCGTATAAGAAATATATCTGTCGCTTTTGATTACAAAAGGACCAACAACTTTTTTATTCACTTCCGGCCCCGCGCTGATGGTTCCAAAATACTTCTCCACCAAAGGAAGTACTTTAACTGTTTCAACATTTCCAGCTATAGTAAGTACAGCATTATTGGGTCCATAGTAGGTTAGGAAAAAATTTCTAAGATCATTGAGGTCTGCTCTGTCTATATCTTCCATCCAACCAATGGTTGGCCAGGAGTAAGGGTGTCCATATGGATACAAAGCTTGGTTAACTTTTTCCCTGTTCCTGCCGTAAGGCTTGTTATCATAATTTTGCCCTCTTTCATTCTTTACGGTCGCACGTTGGATCTCAAATTTTGGCGATGTAACGGAGTCCAGCAAAAACCCCATTCTATCCGCTTCAAGCCATAATGCAACTTCCAACTGGTTGGATGGGACGGTCTCAAAATAATTTGTTCGGTCAAAATTGGTACTGCCATTCATGGTCCCTCCTATTTCACTGATTATCCTAAAATGCTCGTCGTCAGCTACATTCTTTGATCCTTGAAACATCATATGCTCAAAGAAATGTGCAAACCCTGACTTTCCCGGTTCTTCACGGTTTGAACCAACATGATAGGTGACATCTACGTGTACAATAGGATCGCTTTTATCTTCATGAATAATAACAGTAAGACCATTAGCTAATTTATATTTAACAAAAGGAATACTCAAGTTACCCTTCACAACAGATGAGCGCTGTATTAAAGCAGGCTGGGCATTTAAAAATAAGACACTTCCAAGAAGTGAAAAAAGAATTAAAAAGGATCTCATATGAGGATTATTAATAGAAATTGATTTGGAAGGCAAATATAATGTTTAGCCTATATAAATGGCATTTACCGAATGATTTCGTAAATTTGCAGCTTATATAACATAATAAAATGCCATATCCAGAAGCAATATGCGCTCCTATGCGCGAAGAACTGACAACTGTAGGGTTCACAGAACTGAAAACAGTTGAAGATGTAGATATCAATATTCCAAATCAAAAAGGAACAGCCTTGGTTGTTTTAAATTCAGTATGCGGATGTGCCGCCGGTACAGCTCGCCCAGGTGTTGTTAAATCTTTGATCGGAAACAAAAAGCCGGATCATTTATTTACCGTTTTTGCAGGACAGGATCTTGATTCGACTGCACAAGCAAGAAAATATATGCTTCCCTATCCTCCATCATCTCCGGCAATAGCTTTATTCAAAGACGGCAAACTGGTTCATTTTGTAGAAAGACATCAAATAGAAGGCAGAAGTGCCGATATGATAGCTGAACACTTGAGCGCAGTTTACGATAGTTTTTGCTAAAACATAAAGCTTTAATCTGCTTCAAGCCCGCTAAACCGGACCGGAAATAATGAGAAAGATCCTTTTAATTTTTGGTTTGCTGTTTTGCGGGCTTTCTCATTTTTCAAATGCTACCAGTATTTATGGTAAAGTAAGTTCGATTTCGGGAGAAGTACTCCCTTTTGCTAATGTTTTTATTGAAGGTAGCAGTATAGGTACTACTACAAATTCTGATGGACTATATCAGCTAACTATTGAGCCGGGCTCACACAATATAGTTTTCAGGTTCATAGGGTATAAAACGCAAGTCATTGCTGTCAATACTGTCTCAGAAAAATTTCGACTCGATGTTGAGCTGCTGCCCGAAACGATCATCCTGAGAGATGTAGTCATCAACGCATCCGGCGAAGATCCTGCTTATGCTATTATCCGAAGCGCGATAGCAAACCGACAAAAACATCTGGAAGAAACTAAAGCTTATTCCTGCGATGTATATATCAAAGGACTTCAAAAATTTCTTGCCATACCCAAAAAAGTAGGTATAGTAAAAGTTGATCTGGGTAATCAAGTTGATCTTGAAAGTGGTGTAGGGTATCTATCTGAAACTGTATCTAAATTATATTATACCTATCCTGACAAAGTAAAAGAAGAAATTATCTCTTCAAAAGTAAGTGGTAATAACAGAACTTTTAGCTTTAACAGAGCTTCTGATCTAATGTTCAATCCATACACCAATCTGGTATATCTTGGCGGGGTCAGTAATCGCCCATTTATTTCACCTATTTCAGAACAGGCTTTTATTTATTATCAATACAGACTTGTTGGAAATTTTGAAGACCAGGGAAGATTGATCTATAAGATCGAAGTATTTCCACGAAGAGAATTCGATCCTGTTTTCAGAGGTTTTATTTTTATAGAGGATGAAAATTTCCATGTTCAGGAAACGGATCTTTATTTAACACGTCAAACCAGAATGGAGATCCTGGATACGCTCAGAATAAAACAAACTTTTAGTCCTGTCAGCCAAAACAACTGGTTACCTATTTCATTAAATCTTGGTTTCAGATTTTCACTTTTAGGATTTGAAGGAGATGGATATTTCCATGCGATATATTCAAATTATCAGATCAAGGATATAAAACCTTTGAGAAATAATAAATTTGAAAAGGTAATTATTGATGAAGAAGCAAATAAAAAAGATAGTTCTTATTGGGAGATAATCCGGCCTATACCACTCAGTCGTATTGAGTCCGTAGATTACAACAGAAGGGACAGCATTATTGATTGGATGGAATTACCTGTGGTGAAAGATTCATTAAGAAAAAATCTGAATAGAGTCAGCCCCGTTAAAATTCTCATGAGAGGATATAAATTCACCAATAAAAAAAATGATCTAATAATAACAACAAAACCCCTGATCCCAATCCTGAGTTTCAATACAGTTCAGGGATATAAAGGAATTGTTGATATACGTTTTTTGAAACGCTTAGAAAAAAATAGAACATTCGAGTTTAATCCATTTCTAGCTATTGGCACATCGGATAAAACTCCAAATTTGGTTTTGAGTTTTGAATATATACCCGAACAAGTTCATTCTACATCAATTCGTGTTTCCGGAGGAAGACTCTATTCTCAGTTTAATCCTTCAAACCCAGTGTCTGATTTTAGGAGTACTTATAGTGCTCTCCTCTTTGAAAGAAATCATCTAAAATTATATAACAGTGAGTTTGTGGAACTATCAATCAAGCATGAACTTTTCAATGGATTTTATACAAAACTGAATTTTAAGAATTCTCTCAGAAAGCCATTAACAAACAACACATCCCATACATGGATCGATTATGCAGATAAATTTTATACTTCAAACGATCCGCTAATAGCAGATAATCCATATTTTTCTTTTGGGGCGAGCAAAGCCACTGAAGTCGACCTCTATCTGAGTTATGTCCTGCATCAAACCTATGAAACCATTGGTGGAAAGAGAAGGATACTGGATAAGAAAGGCCCAGCTCTATCCGTGGGAATACGAAGTGGTATAAAAGATCTACTTGGTGGAGATACTGAGTTCACTGAATTGTATGGCAATATTCAGGGAGTCGTTGACCTGGCTATGGCTGGTTCAGGAGTTTGGAAAATTAAGGGTGGGTACTTTATAAATTCAAACTCTATGGAGTTTATGGATCTGCACCATACAAGAACTCATAAAACGAATATGGATCCTTTTAAGTTTCTGCTTTTGGGTTATTACGGAAGTTATACAGCCGATCGTTATTCCGAATTGCATTATGAACAACGATTCAATGGATTAATATGGAATAAACTCCCCTGGGTCAGGAGACTCAAAATCAATGAAATAGCAGGGATTCATCTTTTGCATACAGATTCACGGAATCTGTATTATGAGTTTACAGCTGGTTTGGAAAAGCTAAACCTTAGAGCAGATCTTGTTTTGGGAGTGGAAGCCGGACGAAAACCTGTTTGGGGGTTAAAATTTGATGTAAAACTTCCATAATTTTTAATTTTGATTGTAACTTTATCAATACTTGATCAGTCTTATACTCAGACAAAGCTTTAGATGAATTAAATCATTTATGACTACGGAAGAATACAACAACTGTGTAGATCATTGGGCAGATGGGGTTTACCGCTTCATTCTGAAGAACATCAAAAATGAAGATGATGCCCATGACATAGTCCAGGATGCTTTTGAAAAGCTATGGATCAAAGTGAATGATGTTAGTGGCGATAAAGCCAAATCATACCTTTTTACAATAGCTTATCATACTATGATAGATAAGATCCGAAGAGATAAAAAAATGGTTGCTATGGAAGAATCACATGAGAAGATGCTTTTCCATGAAAATCAATATACAGGAATGAAAGAAGTACTCAATATCGCATTGACCAAGTTACCTGAGATTCAAAGATCAGTTATCATGTTGCGTGATTATGAGGGGTATTCTTACGAAGAGATAGGTGAGATCACTAACTTGAGCGAGTCGCAGGTAAAAGTGTATATATACAGAGCAAGGATCGCATTGAAAAATTACATAGGTAATCCGGAGGTACTCGTATGAAAATAGACCTTCATAACTATCCTGCTTTCTTTCTTGATCATCATGAAGGAAATCTTAATTCTAAACAGGAAGCACAATTACAATTATTTCTAAATCTCCATCCTGAATTACTGGAGGAATTTAATTCTTTTGAATTTATTTCTCTGAATGATGATTTAGATCAAATATTTCCTGATAAATCCAGCTTGAAAAAGACATTTGTAACTGTTGAAAAAACAGAGCAATTGGTTGCTTTGCTTGAAGGTGACCTGGACAATCAAACATCAGCAGCGTTACAAAATGAAATAGCACTTGATAAACAAATCAAAGCAGAATGGGATCTGATTCAAAATAGTGTTTTAAGTGCGGATCATAGCATTCAATTTAAGGATAAACAAAAGCTTAAAAAGAGATCCGGTATACTTGTACAATTTTATTCAGACAGATTTACTGCAATTGCAGCATTGTTTATTATTCTGTTGGTAGGTTGGGCACTATTGAATTATACAGGAAATAGTGAAGATGCAGAAAGAACAATAAAACCAACGGTAGTTGATAATGGAAACTCTTTCCAGCCGGCAACGGAAGAAATACTTACAATTGACTCAAGTGCGATTGAAAACAGACTTGATAATGGACCCGAAAATAAGCAGCGAAACAAACGAGTTAAACAGGATGTACTGAATAATTCTCAAAAACTATTTGCTGAAGACAGAGCACAGGAATCTGTACCTGAAAAAGCGATCAAGATTGAAATCCCAATAAGAGTTGTTGACAGGGATAATTTGGCTGAAATTAAATCTATTAAGCAGGAGCCTTATTCCGCCTCATTAAAAGATCCGGAACCGCTAAACAATATAGCATCGATCAGAACTTTTATCCCTCAAAATTCAGTACTAAAAGATGTAAGTGATTTGTTGGGATTGGCAAGCACAAATGTAAAAGAAGCAAACAAACAAAAGAGTTCATCGGGATCAATACTAAATGATAATTTATTATTAGGATTAGTTTCTACCGGTGCTGAAGGCATCACCCGAATTACAGGAAAAGAATGGGTTTCATTAGATAAGCAAATGGATGATGAAGGTCAGGTTAAAGGGTATGAAATAAACACTCCCCTATTCTCTTTTTCAAGAACAAACAGTAAATAATTTTACTTCCCTGTAACTATTTTCTCACTTGGTCGTCTTATTAATACAACCAAAATAAATATTATGAAAACCTTAATTACATTTTCTTTTTTCGTTGCATTCTTAGGGACCATTTCTTCAGCTCAGGAAAACACAGAGGCAACTCCTACAAAGGCTGACAGCACAATCGCAAAAAGCGACACTACCCGAATTCAAATAGGAAAAACAGAAGTACTTGTTATAGAAGACAAGTCAGAAGGTGGAAAAACAAAAGTAGAGATCAACAAAGTTGAAAAAGAGAAAGAGCCGAAGAACAACAAATCAAGTAAAGCGGACTTGATCCATTGGAGTGGATTTGAGTTGGGAGTTAATACCTGGATAAATAAAGATGGTAATTTCGGAGAACCTTCAGGTCATAACTATCTAGAATTAAACGAAGCAAAATCACTTGCAATAAATCTAAATATGTTTGAAAAAAGTGTCCGGATCATAGGTGACAACTTGCAGTTGGTGTCAGGTTTAGGATTGAGCTGGAACAATTACAGATTTAGAAAAGATATTACATTATACAGTGATTCTTCTATCATCGGAGCTAATTATGATGAAGAGGATTACAGGAAAAATAAACTTACCGTTAGTTATTTGACTGTACCCTTATTATTAGAATTTAATTCATCATCAGAAGCTAAAAAATCTTTCCATGTATCTGCAGGAGTTGTAGGTGGTCTGAGGCTTGGCTCCCACACCAAACAAGTGAAAGCAGATGGCACCAAACTGCCTAAGATCAAGGATGATTTCAATATGAATCCATTCAGATATGATGCTACTGTAAGGATAGGATTTGGAAACTATACTGTTTTTGGCAGTTATGCTTTGAATAGTATGTTTCGTGATGGTCAAGGACCGGAGCTATATCCCTTCACTGCGGGAATTGTAATACTTAATATGTGACCACTCGTTCTTTATAAATCTTTCGTAATCATTGTAAAACCTGAAGAGTGGCTTCAGGTTTTACTTTTTTATGTATTTTGATATACGAATAAGTGAATCTAAAATGTCAATTGAAGAACTTTTCCATATTAAAGTAGATGAAAATTATTATCTCTCTCCTCCACAGGAAAAAGATATTTCTTCTTTTGTAGAATATTTGAATGAACCTGAAATATATAAATTTACATTAGCTATTCCCAGGCCCTACACCACGCAGGATGCGAGGGGATTCATCAAATATATCCAAGGCGTAGAGAATGAATATGGCCAACCTATGAATTGGGTAATAAGAGAAATAAAAACAGACAAATTGATAGGTGGCATCGGATTTCATTGTAAATATCCGATAGGATCACATAGGGAAGAAATTGGATATTGGCTTGGCAAACCATTCTGGGGAAAAGGTATTATGACCCGTGTATTGAAAAAAATATGTGATCATGGCTTTACTCATTTGAATTTGATACGGATCGAGGCACCTATCTTTGATTATAATAATGCCTCTATGCGGGTTGCGGAAAAAGCCGGTTTCATACGTGAAGGAATTGCCAGAAAAGCTTATAAAAAAGATGATAAAATATTTGACGGCGTGATCTATGCAATCGTGAAAAACATTTCCAAATGAGAATTGATAAATGGCTTTTCGCTATCAGAGTATGCAAAAGCAGAAGTATTGCAGCAAATTTATGTGAACAAAATAAGATCCTGGTGAATGGAACACTTGTCAAATCAGCGAAAGACATAAAGCCGGGAGATACAATCGTGATTAAGCTGAAAGAACAAACCAAAACAATAGAGGTAGTCTTGTTGCCTTCTAATAGGCTTAGCTTCACGGAAGCTGTTAAATGTTATATAGATAAGGGTGCAATCATCCACGTCATATCCACAAAAAACTCCGGTGTTTCCCGCGATCGGGGGTTGGGAAGGCCAAGCAAGAAAGACAGAAGAGACATCGACAAGCTCAAAACTGAAGAATGAACAATAAAACTAAACTGAAGATAACATATTCATTATATTATTCTTTTATTTGTAGCCATGAAACCCATACTAAAGAGGACCATTGGAAGATCTGAAAAGGTAGACCTGCCCGGAATTGGTTTGAGTGATCTGGAGGCAAAAACAGATACTGGAGCATATACCTGTTCCATTCATATTGATTCTGCCAAAGTTGTAATCGATGGAGAAAAAAAAATGCTTGAATGTATTTTTCTTGATCCGGCTCATCCTAAATATACCGGAGAAGTAGTTCGATTTGAAAAATTTAAACTAAGAAAAATCAAAAATTCTTTTGGCAATTCGGAAATACGATTTGTAGTCAATTTTGAAATTAGTCTGTTTGGAAAATCATACTCAACTGATTTCTCATTAAGTAATAGAGATAATTTGAAATTTCCCGTTTTGCTTGGAAGAAAATTATTTAAATCCAGGTTCGTTGTCGATGTTGCGAAATATAATCTGGCTTATAAATTCAAACAACAACAATTATGAAAATAGCAGTTCTGTCTAGAAAAGCATCCCTATATTCAACCCGAAGATTAGTTGAGGAAGCCAAAGAAAGAGGTCATCATGTGGAAGTCATAGATCATCTTAGATGTAATATTTTTATGGAGAAAAAATCTCCAAGAATATTTTATAAAGATCACTTCTTAACAGATTTTGATGCTGTAATTCCACGTATTGGTGCCAGTGTCACTTTTTATGGTTCAGCAGTTGTCAGACAATTTGAAATGATGAAAGTTTTTAGTGCTGTTGAATCTCAAGCATTGACCCGATCCAGAGACAAACTGCGTTCTTTGCAGATCTTATCTCGTGAAGGACTTGGATTGCCCAAAACAGTTTTTACCAATTACTCAACAGAAGTTGATGAAGTAATTAATGATGTTGGTGGTCCTCCTTTGATCATTAAATTACTAGAAGGAACACAAGGCTTGGGTGTTGTACTTGCTGAAAACCGTAAAGCTGCAAAATCAGTAATCGAAGCTTTTCATGGATTGAAAGCAAGAATTATCATACAGGAATTTATTAAGGAAGCAAAAGGAGCAGATATTAGAGCATTTATCGTTGATGGTAAGGTTGTGGCTGCAATGAAGAGGCAAGCCAAAGAAGGTGAATTCAGATCAAATCTGCATCGCGGTGGAACATCAGAGATTATAAAACTTAGTCGCGCTGAGCAAAGTGCTGCAATAAAAGCTGCCAAATCAATGGGGCTGGGAGTTGCAGGAGTTGATATGCTGCAATCAGCCCGTGGCCCATTGATCTTGGAAGTGAATTCATCCCCCGGATTGGAAGGTATTGAAAAATCAACCGGATTGAATGTTGCCGGTAAGATCATTGAATACCTTGAAAAAAATGCACCTAAAAAAGGGAAGCGGATTCAGAAAGATAGAGTAAACGCTTGATTACTCTTCAGTAATAACGATCTTTTCGATCAAGTCACCTTTACGAATTTCATCAATAATATCAAGTCCTTCTACGACTTTTCCAAACACAGTATGTTGGCGATCCAAATGCTTGGTGTTATTTCTATTATGACAAATAAAGAATTGTGATCCACCGGTATTTCTTCCGGCATGTGCCATAGATAATACACCTCTGTCGTGGAACTGATTTTCTCCATCTAATTCACAAGGAATGTTATAACCTGGACCACCGTTACCAATACCATTTGGGCATCCTCCCTGGATCATAAAATCTGGAATGACACGGTGGAATATCAACCCATCATAAAATCCTTTTTTTGCCAGATCAGTAAAATTCTTTACTGCCAGAGGAGCATCTTTCTCAAAAAACTCCACAGTCATAACTCCTTTTCCGGTATAGATCTCTGCTTTTTTCATATTGTCTAATTTTTTTGCAAAGGTAGTATTAATCCTACTTATTGCCATCTTTTACACGCATTAGTTTAGGCAGCCACATACCTGTTTCGGATCTGTACTTTTCATAATCAGATCCAAAATCAGTTATCAGCTTTTTCTCTTCAATCCAGGCACCCACAAAAGTATAAGTGATAAGTATGCCGCATGCAATCAGATTTGTATTCGTTGGTCGCATCATAAACCATCCCAGAATCATCATTATCGTTGCAAAATACAAGGGATGCCGTATGTATTTATTTAAGCCGGAAATGACAAGTTTTTTGTCTCTATCTTCAGAACTCAATCCAGCAAATGCTTTCAGATTATATTCACGTAATGAAAAGAGTATAAAAATAACACCCAGAATAAATATGGTTTCCCCTCCTGCTTTTATCAACAAATTTGTTGACATAAATAAATCATCTTGTAATCTGCTTTGAAAAAAAGCGATTCCAAAAAATCCCGCAATTGCAAGGAAGTTATAAAACAACCTATACCATTGCGGGATAATTCTTAATGTATGGATGACAGATCTCTTGATCCCCGGACTTGCTAAAAAACTATGGATAAAGCACCAAAGTGTCCAGCAAATTCCGAGTATGATATGATCCATGAACTATTATTTCAATACTACGATCTTTACGCGTGATGCTTTAGATCCGGATCTGAGATCAAGATAATAAACACCTTGTCCATATCCTTCCATATTGATTTTATCTGAAACTATCCTGTTTCCTGAACCATAAACTTTGCTCAGAATAATTCTTCCATTCATATCAAATACACGAAGACTCAGTTCTGAATTTGCATCTGATGATGCAGTGAAACTCCAGCTACCATTGGATGGATTAGGATAAACAGAAACCAGATCTAATTCGTTTGATTGAATTTCATTTAAGGATACTATACCTGAAACTATATTCACATTATCCACAAAAATATTGTTACCATATCCATTAATATTTACGAATCTGACGATAACTTTATTTCCTGTCCAGGCACTAAGATCAACTGTATCTGATCTCCATTCTCCGGATGCACCCGGAAACCAACTAGCCGTTTGATCAGCTACTGTAGCAAGATCGGTTCCTGATTTCAGATAGCCGGTAGGCTGCCATGTAACACCACAATCAGTGCTTATGTCAATTCGCATAGATTCAAATAAGGTAGCACTGTATCTTGCATAAGCCACATCAAAGAACATGTATGAACTGGTTATACTTGTAAGATCAAACGAAAGCGTACGCAAATAATCTTCATTGAGTGGAGCATTATATGCAAAGTTATTTACATAGGCTGCAACAGTTGCTGCACCGGAAGAACCGGTTACACTTGTAGAATTTGTCCATGTAAATGCTGCACCTGCAGAAACAACACTCCAGTTGGTTGGTGGGAAAGTAGCGCTTTGGAAGTTTTCTGTGATAGGAATAATTGCTGCCTGATCAACAGAAATATATCCAACCTGAGTACTTGTGTTGTTGCCAAATGAATTCGTTGCCGTTAAGGTTACATCATAATTACCTGCACTATTGAAAGTCACTTGTGGATTCTGTGATGTTGCACTTGTACCGCCGGCGAACGTTACAGTAGCCGGGTTGAATGTCCAACTCCATGATACAGGACTGTTCAAAGATAGATCGTTAAATGTAACTGTACTTCCTGAACAGATTCCTGTTTGACTTGCAGAGAAAGCAGCAACAGGAGGCGCAGCGGTTTCCAGAATTTGAATATCATCCAAAGCTATATCAGATGTAAAGTCAGTTCCGGTAATTCCTCTTAATCGAATGTTAACTATTTGTCCGATATATGGAGTTAAACTAACAGTTTTCTGAAGCCAATTATTTCCCACATTTCCGGAAATGGCCGATGTAATATCTTCATTCCAGGTTCCATTTGCAAAAATATCAACATGCAAACTTCCCATCGCTGCTCCATATAAGTGATACCAGAAACGTAACTGAGGTGATGTTGATCCGGATAGATCTATACAAGGTGAGATCAACGAAGCAGTTTTGCCTAAACAACCTCCGGAAGATTCAAGATAAATATATTTTCCTGCAGCAGTTCCTAAAGTATGATCAACAGTTGGTCCTGTATTGGCAGAAGGAGTTCCTCCAGCATCAACTCTCCAGTCAATATCATCTCCACCCCCATTTGGAACATTGATCCATCCAATTGTTAATGGGCATAAAGTAATCTCGCAATCAGTAGCTGTACTACAGAAAGTTTGAGCTTCAAAAGTCTGTGATGCAGGCATTGCTGCAAGTATACCCGAAATAACATTTATTCCGCTGGAAGAAGTATCATTAAATGAATTTCCATCACCCGGATAATTAACCCAGGCTTCTATCGTATAATTACCCGGAGTTGCAATATTTGCAGTAGTTGCAAAGGTATGTACTATGCTACTATTAGGATTAATAGTTCCAAGATATGTTTCATTTGAAACCGCTCCACCGTTTATTCTAAACGATACAGGGACATTGGTCAACGGATTGATTCCCTTATTCTCAATAGTAACTTTTACAGCTACAGCATTTAGCGATTGACAATCCTGATATGTACCTGATGAAGGCGACGAAACAGCCTGTAGAGAAGCATCCACAGCTAATGGGCATCCGAATGTTCCGGGCAATTTTTGAATTGCATTTGCTCTTCTACCTTTGCCATTATTCGCTGTAAGAGTAGCAACACTGAACCAATATGTATTGGTTGGATTAGTATTCGGAATTACCAAAAAATTATTTGTTGTTGTCCCAACCGGGTCCATATATTTAACACCTAATTGATAAACTTCGTATCCGGTAGCACTCGCACTACCTGTCCAGGAAAGCTTTATAGAATCAGGACATGCCCAATCAACAACAATCGCTGTTGGCAAAGGAGCAATAGTAAAGTTTTCACCACTTTGTCCGCTAACTGATCCTCTGTTAACTCTTACTTTGGTTTGTCCGGAAACTGTAGATGGTACGGTCCAGGTAAAGTAACGCTGAGATGCAGCAACAGAAGAAACTATAGATGTCCAGCTTGTTCCACCATTCGTAGAATAATCTATGCTGAAATTGGATGTATTACCGTGCGTATCCCAACGGATAATTTCTTGCTCCCCCGGTACGAATCCTTCTCCACCAATAGGATAAGTCACTTCAATATCTGTAGTTCTGAATTCATAAACCACGTAATATTTTTGCGGCCCCTGAGGAATCAGGAATCCATTTACAGAAAGCATATATGTACCGGCAGTCGGCAGATCAATTGTAACCTGCTCCATATTGTTTCTATCATCAATACCTCTAACTGCAGGCGTGTTTAATGCAGTTGCATTCTGTGAATGATCCAATCTCCATGGGTTGTAGGTAACACCACCTCCCGGTTCCTGAAGAGTGATGTTGATATCATTCACTAAAGCCTTTGAAGCTATAGAGGATCCTTGATAATCTAACCAGTAAACCATCACTTTTACCTGAGCTACATTAGCAGGTACAATAATAGGATGAGTATTTGTAGCCCCATTACTTATTACATCACTGAAATATCTTCCATCTTCAAGGGTGCGAACAGCATTCAAACCATTGATCCTTCCCCATCCATGTTTAAAATCAGGACCGGCATTACCAAGATCATCTGCACCATTAAGGATACACGCCTTGATCAAAGGAGTTTCAGGATTTACCCCACCATTCAATGTTTTATATGCATGATAAATTTGTCCTGTAACGCCTGCAACACCCGGACAAGCAGCGGAAGTTCCTCCACCAACCTGAAAGCCATTTGGTGCATCCGTTGATAATTGGTTGATCCCATTTGCAGAAATATCCGGTTTGATCCTGCCATCAGCAGCTGGTCCTCTGCTACTGGAATTTTCAAGAGCATCCTTGTTATTCAGATTGGCACAAGTGATAATATTTTTTGATGCTTTATATCCACCTGTGATATTTCCCCAAGTTGCAGGATATCCGCTACTGGCAGTACTTGTACCTGCATTACCTGCGCTAAAAACGTGAATCAACTGTGGATTCTGATAGATCTGCCCATCGATGAACTCAGAATCAGTTGTATAAACACCACCTGTACCCTGACTGTATGATGTAGAAGAAATAACAGTTCCACTTACATTATAATTAGAAACTGCATTTACAACTTGAGGATATCCTGTAATAGAATAAACATGCAGATTAGCTCCCGTTGCCATTCCACGAATTCTTGGATTCAAATTACCTGCACCTGCACAAATACCCGAAGTCATGTCGCCATGATTTCCGCTATTTGAAGTAAGCCATTGAGTTAATCTTCCTGTAAAATCTATATGCGGATCAATTGTGCCATCATCCGCTAATGCAATGGTGACTCCTGTTCCATCATAATGTCTTCCTGCAGCATAATCTGAATTGATAGCATTCGATCTGTGTAAACTCCGACCTTCGGTATCATCCGGAGTGGAAGGAGCTGTAATAGCATCAACCGAAACAACCAAAGGAAGGTTTGCAAAATCCTTCAATTTTGTAACCGGGCAATTAACAGTTATGAAGGTTGAATTACTGATCCTGGAAGTGACTTCATACCCTAAGTCCTGGATAACTCTGATAGCAGTAGTTACAGGAATATCTTTCTGAAGTGAAACCTGAAGCTCGATCATATTGCTTCCACGCATTGCCCATATTGGAAGATCAGTGGAAAGTAAATCAGCAGTTAGTTTTTGTTCTGCACTTAGTTTTATTACGGCACGCACACCCGAATTTAATAGCAATGCCGGATTTATTCCTGCAGGCATAGAAGCTATCCATGCATATGTTGGAATATATTCTGTCAAAACAACCTGAGCTTGACTAAGCATGATGCGTGCTTGTTCATTGGGTACTTCATTAAACTGGAGTACACGATAAATTCTACCTCCATATGTTTCACTAGCACTGACATCAGTTAGCGCAGCATCAATACTTCCTTTCAGAGGGGTAAATTCACCTGATCTGAGATACAACTTAAAATCTTTGTTGCCCGGCTTATTAGCTTCTGCTTGAAAGCCAATACCCGCAAGGGAAACAACCATAAATAGATTGAGTAAAATTCTTGTTTTCATAATTTTGGGATTCTAATGAGGAATCCAAGATACTTAATATGTAAGCAATGGACAAATGAATCCTGAATTTGTTCGGGATTCTCCAATTTGCTTTCTTATATTTGTCAGTGACCGTTTTTTCTAAATCTTCTTTTTTGTAATTTATCACAATACTAAGACGTCGTAACAAACGTTTTTCTATTTTTTTCGAATCCTGCGTCTACTGAATATGATACAGCTCCAAAATATTCACAAATCATATACTACCGGCAAGAACTCACTTCACGTGTTAAAAGGAATTGATCTGGAGATCAAAGCCGGTGAATTGATATCTATAATGGGTTCATCCGGTTCCGGTAAATCAACCCTGTTGAATGTGCTGGGGATTCTTGATTTTCCCGATCAGGGAACTTATCATTTAGATGGAAATTTGATCCATGATCTTTCTGAAAAAAAAGCCGCACAATACCGAAATAAATTTTTAGGATTTATTTTTCAATCATTCAATTTGGTCAATTTTAAAAATGCTGTTGAGAATGTCGCTCTTCCTCTTTATTACCAGGGAATTCCTCGTAGCAAGCGAAATTTGATCGCAATGGATTATCTTGATAAAGTGGGTTTGGCAGATTGGGCACATCATTATCCGAATGAACTTTCAGGAGGACAAAATCAGCGTGTCGCTATTGCCCGTGCTTTGATAGCTAACCCGAAAGTTATTTTGGCAGATGAGCCAACAGGAGCACTAGACTCAACCACTTCTTATGGTGTAATGGATCTTTTAAAACAAGTGAATAATGAAGGAATAACTGTAGTGATCGTAACGCATGAGCAAGACATCGCTGCAATGACACACAGGGTCATCCATCTGCGGGATGGATTGATTGAAAAAGATGAGAAAGTAAATCCAAATCTCGATAAGACAGATCATGTTTGATCCGGATAAATGGCAAGAGATCTTTGATACAATTCGTAAGAATAAATTACGAACTTTTCTGACAGGCTTCAGTGTGGCTTGGGGGATCTTTATGTTGATGATCCTGCTTGGATCCGGGAATGGTTTACAACAAGGAGTCGAATATCAATTCAGAGATGATGCTACTAACAGCATATGGATTAGTCCGGGACAGACAAGCATGCCTTATGGTGGGATGAAACCCGGAAGAGATATTCAGTTTACAAATTTGGATTATGATTATTTACATGCTACAATAGATGGTGTGGATAAAATGTCAGCGCGTTTTTATATTCGTGGAAATACAACCGTATCCTATAAAAATGAGTTCGGTTCTTTCGACATCAGATCAGTACATCCCGATCATCGGTATATAGAAAATACAATAGTAACCAAGGGAAGATTCATCAATGAAAAAGATCTTTATGAATACAGAAAAGTAGCAGCAATTGGTGAAATTGTTGAGCAGGATCTTTTTAAAAATGAAAGCAGCATTGGGAATTATATCAATGTAAATGGAATTCCTTTTTTAGTAGTTGGAGTTTTTAGGGATGATGGTGGTGAGAACGAAATGCGACAGATTTATTTACCCATATCTACTGCTCAACGTTCGTTCAATGGTGGGAATACGATCCGACAAATGATGATGACCACCGGCGATGCCAATGCTGAAAAAAGCAATCTGATGGCAGATGAAATATTGAAGAAGCTGGCATCTCGTCACAATTTTGATGAAGAAGATAAAAGAGCTGTTTTTGTAAGGAATAATATGGAAAGCTTTGCACGATTCCTTTCACTTTTTGGCGGTATAAAAATGTTTATCTGGATCATTGGAATAGGGACTCTATTTGCAGGTGTAGTTGGTGTAAGCAACATCATGATGATCGTTGTAAAAGAAAGAACCAAGGAGATCGGCATACGAAAAGCACTGGGAGCAACTCCCGGTTCTATTGTAAGTCTGATCCTGCAAGAGTCAATTTTTATTACTGCTATTTCAGGTTATATCGGATTGATGTTTGGTGTTGGATTGTTGGAACTGGTTTCTGCCAATATGCCGGAAGGAGATTTCTTTAGAAACCCCGGTGTTGATTTTAATATCGCAATAAGTGCATTGATCTTATTGATACTGGCAGGAGCCATCGCTGGATTTTTTCCTGCCCGAAGAGCTTCACGAATAAAACCTATTGATGCGTTAAGAGACCAATAATATGTTTGACCTCGATAATTATAAAGAAATATATTCGGCTCTGAGTAGAAATAAACTTAGAACTTTCCTAACTGCTTTTGGAGTTTTCTGGGGGATTTTCATGTTAATATTAATGCTTGGATCAGGTCGTGGTCTTGAGAATGGTGCGACTCGAGGTTTTTCAGATTTCGCAACCAATTCTTTTTATATCTGGACACAACGTACATCAAAACCATATCTGGGGATGCCTCCCGGAAGAAGAATTGAATTAAATAATGCAGACCAAAAAGCAATTGCAGAACAAGTCCCCGAAGTAGATATCCTGGCACCCAGAAATCAACTCGGTGGTTTTCGGGGTGGGAATAATGTGATCCGGAATAATAAAACGGGTGCTTTTAGTGTAATGGGTGACTACCCCGAAATTAGCCAGATACAGGCTGTAAAGGTTACTGAAGGGCGATTTATTAATTATCTGGATATAATGGATAAACGAAAAGTTGCGATCATTGGCAATCGGGTAAAAGATATTTTATTTGAAGAAGAGGAAGATCCTATAGGTCAGAATATTTTTATTAATGGTGTGTTTTTTAAAGTTGTGGGCGTCTTTGCCGCTACCAAACCGGGTGATGAGGGCGAACGTGATGCACAAACAATTTATGTCCCTTTCACTTCATTCCAGCAAGCTTTCAATTTCGGAGATCAGATAGGTTGGTTTGCTATTACATCCAAAGTCGGGATACCCGCATCCGAAGCAGAAGAAAAGGTTATTTCACTTCTCAAGAAAAGACATAAAATATCACCTGATGATGATCGAGCTTTGGGTCATTTTAATTCCGAAGAAGAGTTTAATAAAATGAATGGATTATTCAATGGTATTTCAATATTGATCTGGATCGTTGGTTTGGGAACTTTAAGTGCAGGAGTAATTGGTGTAAGTAATATCATGTTGATCATAGTAAAGGAAAGGACAAAAGAGATTGGGATTCGAAGAGCTATTGGTGCAACACCCGTTTCTATTGTGAGTCAGATACTGGCTGAGTCAGTCATTCTAACATCCATTGCCGGATATACAGGATTGGTATTCGGCGTGTTTTTACTTGAATTTATATCTAAAACAATTGGAGATGGTGGTGATTCACCAACTATGTTTCTCAATCCTGAAGTAGACATAGTTGTAGCTTTAAAAGCTTTGATGATACTTGTAATTGCAGGACTACTGGCAGGACTTATACCTGCAAAGCGTGCTATATCTGTTAAACCTGTTGATGCCCTAAGGGCTGATTAATAAATTTTTATTATGAAAAATGTATTTCGAATTATTTTGGTGCTGACTATAATAGGTTTGTTTGCATGGACACTGGTATATCTTTATGGGAAAAGCCAAAAGCCTCCGGAGGAATTTGAAACCGAATCTCCATTCGTAGCTACTGTAATTAAAAAAGCTGTTGCCACCGGTTCTGTTGTACCCAGAAAAGAAGTATTGATCAAACCAAAGATCAGCGGTATCATTGACAAAATCTATGTTGTTCCCGGACAAAAAGTGAATAAAGGGGATCTAATAGCAAGAGTGACTGTTATACCTGATATGGTAAATCTGAATAATGCAGAAACCAGATTGAACAAATCCAGAATTGAATTGGAAAATTCAAAAGCAAATATGGAAAGGAATAAAACTCTTTTTGCTTCCGGTGCCATATCAAAATCAGAAATGCAAGTGTATGAGACTGCTTATCGCAATGCAAAAGAAGAGACAGAAGCAGCTGAAAATAATTTATCACTGATCAAAGAAGGTGCAAGCAAGAAAGCAGGATCTGTAAGCAACACGCTCATTAAAAGTACCATTGCAGGAATGATCCTGGATATTCCGGTGGAAGAAGGAAATTCTGTGATTGAAAGTAATACATTTAATGATGGTACTACCATAGCAATAATTGCTGATATGTCTGAAATGATATTTCTTGGTAAAGTGGATGAATCTGAAGTTGGAAAACTTAAGACAGGTATGGATCTTATACTAATTATTGGAGCGATTGAAAATGAAACTTTCGAAGCAAAACTGGAATATATTGCACCAAAGGGAGTAGAAGAAAATGGCGCTATTCAATTTGAAATTAAAGCAGCACTTGTATTAAAAGAGAATGTATTCATAAGAGCAGGATACAGTGGTAATGCAGATATCGTGCTCGCACGAGCAGATTCCACACTGGTCATTCATGAAAGTTTGTTGCAATTTGAAAAACAAAAACCATTTGTAGAAGTTGAAACAACTACGCAAATTTTTGAGAAAAAATATATAGAAACCGGATTATCTGACGGAATTAATATTCAGGTATTATCAGGAATTGATAAAGATGCAAAGATCAAGCAATGGAATACCGGAGCTAAAACGGATAAGAAAACCGAAGAATAATTAAGATCATGGCTGATGTTTTTGGTAAAGCTATTAGTGCTTATTACAATGGTGAATTAGACGCTGAGATCGTTGTTCAAACTAATGTAGCGGAAGATGAAACCCTGCCTGCCTCTTATTTTTTCAGAGAAGATGGAAGTTTCCCGGAATATGAAATACTTGCATTAAAAAATTGTAAAGGAAGAGTGCTTGATTTGGGTGCAGGAGCAGGTTGTCATAGTTTATTCCTGCAAAACTCAGGCTTCGATGTAACATCCGTAGAGCTAAGTCGTGGTGCTTCAGAAGTGATGCAAAAGCGAGGCCTGAAAAATGTTAAGAATTGCTCAATATTGGATCTGCCTGTTGAAAAATTTGATACCATCCTTTTATTGATGAATGGAATTGGAATGGCTAAAACGTTAGAAGATCTTCCGAATTTTCTTCTTCATTTAAAAAATTATTTATCCCCGAAAGGACAGATTCTGCTTGATTCTACAGACCTTCAATATTTATTTCTGGATGATGATGGCGCCTTGTGGATAGATCTAAATGCTGATTATTATGGAAATGTAGAATATACTTTACAGTATCAAGAAAAAGAAACATTTCCCTGGTTGTATATTGACCCGGAAAATTTGAGCCTGATCGCAAAAGATTCCGGTTTTAAAACCGAAATCTTATTGCAGGATGAGAATCATCATTATCTCGCCAGACTTGTTAATCAATAAATTTATTTATCTTCTTTTTTTGTGATCAGATAATATAAAACAAGACTTAAGCCTCCAAACAAAAAAGACATGGAAAAATAAGCCAGAGGCTCATCAAATCCTGCATAAGTCTTTAAAAGATAACCGACCAACAAACCAATAGAAACTCCTACGAACAACATTCCTATGCGCAAGGATCTCATTTCTGAATTCTGAGACTTGAACAAAGTAGGATCAACTCCTTTTTCAATCATAGCCATGTGTTCCCTGTTTCTGGTGGTGATGACAATGTAAACAATACCGAAAATCATTAGAAATAAAGCGATCGGGATAAAAATTTCTTCGTTATACATAATTTTTGTTTTTAAGTTTATCTATTAGATGCCATCCACAAGTGAATGGTTACAAAATAGTATCTGTAACCTTCCGAAGCAATTTCGCATCTAATAGATAATGGAGCATAATTCAGATCAAGAGATCATAGGACGCATTCTAAATGGCAATACGACTGCCTTTAAATATCTCGTTGATAAATACAAAGATCGCTCATTGGCACTTATTCTTAAAGTCACAAATGACAGGGCACTCGCCGAAGATGCATTACAAGAAGCATTCATTAGTGCATTCAGAAATCTGAATTCATACAGATCTGACGCTGAATTTAGTACCTGGTTTTACCGTATTGCATATAATTCTGCTCTGGCAACTTTGAGGAAGGAAAAAAAACATCCGAAAAATTATTCTACCTCAGACGACACACCTCTGGCAAACGAGATAAGAATGGAATCAAATTTTCTCGAACTAAGAGACAAAAGAGTTATTCTGAATGAAATACTCTCAAGGCTTAAAGATGAAGACAGAACTATCCTTACGTTGTTTTATTACAATGATCAAAAAGTATCTGAAATCAGTTCCATAATGGGTTTAAAAGAGTCCAATGTGAAAGTTCGATTATTTAGAGCGAGAAATACACTGGAAATAGCATTAAAGGAATACTTAGGTAAAGAAATAACATCCATATTATGAAAAGTGAAATGAATGATGATGACATCCGGAAATTATTCCGGGAAACATTGGACACGGAAACTTCAAAAGATTTTTCTGCCTTGGTCATGAATGAAATAAATTTGATCCCTGCGAAAAAGATAAAAAGTCGGCCTGACCTGACGGTTCTGATAATATTCTTTGTATTCATAGGCTTACTTGGAGCTAGCATATTCTTGCCTTCAAATCAAACACCCGAAAGCACGGGGAGCTATTTTGAGGGTATACTATTCTTGATCAACAAGGTCGTTCTTACTCTATCCAAGTTTCAAAATTATATTACCGGGTTGGGCTTACTTTTGCTGTTAAACTATAGTTTTGAATATTTTATGAAAAGAATAACTCATGCACTTTGATTTATTATTCAATAATTTATACCTTGGGTTTGGATTTTGGAGTAAATAACCACCACAACCTGATTTATGCAAACAGAAAAGGCTGTACAATTCGCTTTAGACAAACTCAAGTCAGAACTTTCTGCTTCTTTAGTGTATCATGATACTAATCATACGCTGGAAGTGATGGAGCAATCAAATGCAATTGCCGAAGTTTGTGGTATATCAAAAAAAGAAATAGAATTATTAAAGACTGCGGCTGCGTTTCATGACATAGGTTATATTTATGTTTATGATGGTCACGAAGCAAAAAGTTGCGAAATGGCAAGGATCATACTCCCTGAATTTTCATTTGATGAACAAGAAATAGAACGGGTTTGCAAACTGATAATGACCACCAAAATGCCGCAAAGTCCATTTGATCTTGAGTCAGGAATATTGTGTGATGCGGATCTGGATTATCTGGGAAGAAATGATTATGATGAAAAAGCGGATGCGCTTAGGGTTGAATTGGAAAGTATTGGCTTGGTCTATGATGAAAAAGAATGGTTATCCATTCAATTCAATTTTGTAAAAAATCATAAATACCATTCGCCGGAAGAACAGCAAAGACGTAATCAAGGTAAGAAGCAAAACCTCGATATTATTGAATCCCGATTAAGAAACGCGTAATTGTTCAATTTCCTGTTTCAACTGAACGATTAAGTGGTTCTGTCTTCTTAATCTTCCTGAAATTATTTTCAACACTCCCTGCATTACTTCGGATCTATCTGACATCAATTCATAAAAATCATATTGTTCTATCTTGAGCAACAGTGCATCCGTTAATGCTCTGGCTGTTGCAGATCTTGGTTCATCATCCAATAAACTTTGTTCCCCGAAAAAATCACCTTCACCAAGGACTGCAAGAACATGCTCCCCAGATTCAATATTCACTTTTCCCGAATGAATCATAAACATACAATCTCCCGGATCCTTCATTTCAAAGATCACTTTTGATTCTCTCAAATAAACCGGATTAGAGATCGCAGCGATCTCTGCTAAAATATGATCCGGAGTATCTCTGAAGATACCCGAGTTTCTTAGAAGGATCATTTTTTCAAGAAAGGGAAATCCGGGACTACTTTCTTTTGTTTTCATTTTCGGTAGATTTATTTCGTCGTTATTTATAATTGATTTAGCAAAATCAGAAATATCCTTGTCTTCATGCTTTTCAAGGGGTTTAGCTAAATCAGAAAGACCATTATTCAAACAATAATCAAGGCTATACATTACGGTCGCTTTGCTGAACCATCGGGTATTTTTCTCAATTATTTTATGGATCATTATTTCAGGATGTTCCGGAGATTTACTAGCATGATGTCTTTTTTCATAAAATTGTTCATACAAATAATTCACTTTTCGGAATAGCACTGCAGGCAGATCCGCCTCAAGTGATTCCATAGCAGCTGCACGTTTCGCTTCAGATCCCTTTGCAAATTCATTCAATATTCTGTTATAAATAGAAGCATCTCTTCCATGCGCACTATGATAAATTAAATATTCAAATAGATAGGGAATAAAGTCGGTAAGTGAAGTGGAGAGCTTCTCCGGTAAAATATGCCTGTTATGTAAATGAAATTGTAAATTCTCAACAGTATCTTCAAATGAACGTGCAATTATTTCACGTTGATCCGAATTGAGTAACCAACCGGATCTGTTAAGCCGTCTCAGAATAAGTTTATCTGTGTAAACATCAAGTCGGCCAAATTGCTTTAACAAAAATTCAGTAAGATCAACTTCTTTTATTCCTGAAGCAATACGTATCCACACATGAAGTTTGTCCCTGCTCCCCTTTTGATTATTCTCCAAAGCTTTTTCTATTAATGGCAAGGCGAAAGCTCCGGCGAGACTAATATAATTCTTAGCTATATTGAGTAATTCTTTGTCTTCTAAATATTCTTGTAGCAGTTCCAGCAGCGCACGATCTCTACTCTTACATATAGCCATTATACAAATCTCTCTCAATTCGAAATCATCCGATTTAAGAAACCGCTTGAGTGAATTGTAGTATTCTTCAAGTTTGTGTTTACAAACAAGTTTGATAAAATGAATATTATCATCAAGATTTGTACTATTCTGCCAAGTCTCCAGGTCGGCCAATAGCATAGTATTTTTTGAATTGCTGTCAATTGCAAATAATTTGTTTGCAATGATATAATTCATTTCACTATCATTAAATTGCCTGTATCTATTTAGGTCTTCATTAACCAATAAATCCTTGGCCAATAAGGCACGTAAAGCAGCATGGCGATATTCAGGCTTATCTGACATACTTAAATCCACCAAAATGTTTTTAGCATTTGGAATATCAAAATCTTCCAACAGACCAATTGCTTTGAGTTTCACTTCAGGCATTGAGCTATTGAGCAAGTTTGGGTATTCCTTTTCCAACAATTTCGGCGCACTCTCTTTTAACAGTGTCATACAATAGATCACCGTAGTATATTTATCACTCTTAATATTCTTCGTCAATACGGTTATAGAATCCTTATCCGGATGAAATCCTGAACCACCATCTACAAATCTTCTTGTGATCGCTTGCTGAACCACTTTTAAATAATCTCCAAATCGAAATTGGGCAATAAGTATCCAAATTACCATACACACCGAGAGCATGATCATCGATATCAGGATCAATTGAGAACCCATTGCAGACTCCAGGGTGATCAGGAAAAATCCGGCCAGGATAAGAGCGGCAGGTTCAACCCAACCTTCAGTGAGAACATGCGCAAATTGTTTATTATGGAGATCCAATGGCTGGAACATGGCTAGAAAAGAAGGATATATCAATGAGTACTTCAATACTTCTGATATGAAGAATAATAAGATCAGCATATAGAATGAAATACCTCCCTTTGTGAAGACGAATCCTGCAACAATGATAATTGAAAGTATCAGTGGAGTGAGTTGAGTCACTTTCTTCAATCCGGAAAATGCAATTATCCGGCCTGTCATAAATCCTTTTACAATAACTATCACAAGGTTACTAGTTGCATAGACCACACTGAAAAAGAATGCCAGATCATCTGTGCTTTTTGCTTGATCCTGCACTTCAGAAAGAAATACAAATTGTATGATCCCATAGCTGAATGCATAAACGAAAGATATGGCTGATAAAAAAATGATCAGCCGGAAAGCAGTATTTTTTGTATTAACGTGATAAGAACTTTCTTCAACATGTCCATGTCCTGCATTTTCAGTTTCATCTGAACTTTCAATCATGAATAGAAAAGAGCAAAGAAATGACACTACTGCTATTAGAAACAAGGTGGATAATTCAAATCTGGGTATGAGCAAGAATACCATCAAATAACCCAGAACTTTAGCAGGAATATCACCTGAGCTTATCAGACCAAATAAGCGTTTACTTTGTCTTATATTAAACGCAGCGGAGCTCATCCCCCAAAACTCAAGGCTGGAAAGCATATATAAAGATCTAAATCCGGCAAATATCAGGAAGCTCCAAACAACAGGATTCCAATATGTTATTCCTACCCAGGATATGCCGGAGATAAAGATCAATAGTAGTAATATGAATTTATTGAACGTATGTATTTCCAGCTTATGTTCAAGTGTTGTGAACATGATGGAAACCAGAAACATGATCACTCCGGAAAGGATAAATACCTGCGGAAGATCTTTAATAGTATGATTGTTAAGAAAAAGCGTGATTGCTGCAATGAAGAAAGTTGCAGTACCTAATCCGTTAAAAAAATGGTGTAAAAAAAGAGAACGCACCTGAACAACTTCATTGGCCCTTACATTGAAAAGGCCTGAAACGATCTTATGCTTAGTTTTCCCTGACATAGTGTTGATTAAAGCATCGAAATTAACATTCTCACTTAAAACGACAAAGTATTGTATGTGTATTAATTACATTACCTGTCAGACGGTAGATTCCATATAGCAAAATTATTTAAGAGGATCTGGTAATTAATCCTAGTTTAAGCATGGTTTTTGATTGGAGGATTGCTCCTGTTTACAATTCCAAATTCAGGATTGGATAAATAAATTCCTTCTTTCCATATTTTATTAATCTTCATTATCAATAATTCAATTGATAAGATTAAAATCTGTGTAATTTTGCCTCCTATGAAGAATGTTATCAAGTTGTTTTTCTTGTTATCTATTGTTTTTACTGCTTGTAATACTGCTTCTGATAAGCTCGGACTCTCTGAAAAGGATGATCCGGAAACCCAAACAAAAAATATCGAGGATGCAATTGAAGAATCTCTGTTCACAGAACAAGATACAATTACTCCAATAGCTATTGAGCATCTTCTTTCACATAAGGATATAAAATTATTCTATCAACGAAGAAATTGGAAACCAGTATGGACAAGTAAAAATGATATCGATAGTATAGCATTTGATCTATTAATTGAAATTGACAATGCTATTAATTATGGGTATTCACCCGGCTTGTTTCATGCATCACAGATTCGGTCATTGATAGAAGACAGATCTAATTGGTCGCAAAAAGATAGAGTACTGACTGAATTCATGTTGACGGATGCATTCATGTTATTCTCATCCGCATTAAAGTATGGGATAATTGATAAAAACAGTCAAAAATTAAATTATAAAGCATTTGAAAAAGACGAAATGTCAGCATTGCTGGATTCGTTTTTTACTGTAAAAAAGAGAACTGACTTTTTCGGTAAAGTCCAAAACAAAAACCCCCGCTATGTTGCTTTTCACAAAGTTTACCTACAATTTTTAG
>JBBKWX010000174.1:0-6512 GCA_037969175.1 Bacteroidia bacterium
GCAGTATAGAAAATATGATCGATTCGGATAGAGGGATTATCCGAAGGGAACGTTGATCCGGATTTTGAATTTACATATCCTATATTTGGGATAGCAAGAACTGCATGAATGCTGGCATCCGGATCTGATGGATCACTGTTAAAATCCCCTAGTAATATCGTTGGATAGTTCTTTGAATATTCCTTGTATACAGAAATGATCTCGACTGTTTGCTTATCTCTTGTAGGTCTATCCCAGGCTTCAAGATGCACATTCATGATCACAACTTTTCTTCCTTGAACATTTATTTCCGCGACTTGTAATAAACGATCCAGATAAAAAGCATCTCTGTAAAAGGGAGTATCTTCAACTCTTTCCAGGACGATACTTTTGTGAATTGTTATTGGGTATTTACTCAGGATAGACTGCCCGGATACTACTTTCCCAAAATGCATAGAAGGAGGCCAATATGGGAAGGGGACATAGGTCTTATCCCAGTTTATGGCTTGTGCGATATGATCATATCCCAAGGATGCTAATTCATGTTGTTGATTAATGTTATAGGATCTGTCAGCATCATAATCTATTTCCTGTAATGCAATAAATTCAGGGTCTGATTTTTTAAGTTCGTAGAGAACTGTTTTCAAATTTGTATCAAATAAATTTCTTGGTTTTGCGATAGGCAGATTGTTTGTCATCCCGCTCAGGTAGCCAATATTGTAGGTGATAATGCTATATACAGAATCGGTACTTACAGTCTGTTGTATATCCTGATTGATAAGCTGCACATATTGTTTTTCATCCAAAGTTGGAGAGGATGCCCAAAAGAAAAACAGCAGCACAGGCAGGAAAATAATACCTGAAATTGTCAATGCTGTTTTGATCAATTTTGTCATTATCGTTTTGATCTGATGCCCAATATTCTTTAGTATTGAAAGATATAAAAAAAGCCGGCTTCATATTTCAGAAGCCGGCTTTTAAAGAATTTGAAAATTATTAAAATGTAAGTCCTAACCTTCCAAATAAATACATTCCATCCGAACCCATTTGTACTGAATCGTTGAATCCACCCTGATCTGTCCATCCATCATATTGCGGTGTTGGATAGGTGTTCAACACATTATTTGCACCGATCGTCAAATGAAAATTCTTGGTGATCGCATAGCCAACACTAAGATCTAAAACACCTGCAGATTCATATGTATCCGTTGCTACTTTGAATAACTCATCTGCTTCTGCCTGATTTGTCGCCGGAGAATCAACCCACTGGAAATCCTGCAGTATCACCTCACTGAACAAGGTATAATTTGCCATTGCATGAAACTTCTTAGCTGCAAAACCCAGATTGAATCCTATCTTATAATCAGGAGCAGCAGCCTCCAGATAGGCCTGTGAGAACGGACCGAAGAACGTAAATTCATTCAGTTTGCCACTATTGATCTTATCAATTTTGGTATCGTTGAAATTAGCTGCGATACCTGCTGTGATTGCTTTTTCATTTGATAAATGATGTTTGTAGGAAAGAACTACATCTACTCCGCTGGTTTTTGTATCAACTCCATTTGCAAAAAACTGGGCTGCTTCTGCACCTACATTTAAGCTTGTAGCATCAAACACATCCGTCAATACAATTCGGTCTGTTACATTAATCATGTAACCGTCAATAGTTGCAGTAAAACCTTTTTTGCTAAATGTAAAACCACCGGCAAGGTTATTTGCTTTTTCTTCTTTCAATGGTTCTATACCGAAAGCCTTTGCAACCGTACTTGTATTAGATGCAAGTAATGTACTTACAGATGTACCAACGACAATATTATTGAATAGTAAATTGTAGTGGATCTGTGCCAATGATGGCGCTCTGAAACCGGTGGAAACAGAAGCTCTTAAGGATAGACTTTCAGCAACTTTATATCTTGAAGCCAATTTGAAATTTAAGGTATTTCCAAAATCACTGTAGTCCTCATAACGCACTGCTGCTGCTACAAGGAAAGGATCCGTGATGTTCAATTCCGCATCACCATAAACACTAAAATTTGATCTGTTTTTATCTACAACATTTGCCGGACTATAACCCGGAAATCCTTGGGATCCGCCATCAGGTTGTTGTCCGAATTCGTTTATATAGGGTGATTGAACAGCTGGATTAGTAATAGGAATTCCCAATGTGTCATATGTGGCGTATGAACCCACTTCCCCTGCGTAGATCTGGAAATTTTCTGCTCTGTATTCTGTTCCAAATGCAAAGTTCAATCCGGAAGCAACATCTTTATAAAATTTAGAAAAATCCAATGCTGTTACATTCATGCCTAAGCTATGTCCACCTGCATCAAACTCAGTAGGAGAAGCCGACCCCATTGATGCATTATTAGTTCCCTTGATGAAGTAGTGGAAATTATTATAACCAAATGAATGACTAAAATCAGCTGTAAATCCATTCTCTAATTCATGTCTGACTCCTGCTGTAATGGAATTATCAATGATGGTAGATGTGATGTGGGGTGTAAACCCATCTGGATACAAACTGTTTACACTTCTTGGGTCTCCATCCAAACTATCAGGACCTGCAGCTCCTCTTGAAAAAGCAAATGCATCCGTATCTCTGTTTCCTGATCCTCCGAATAAATAGAATTCGGTTTTAGCCGACAAAGGCATAGCTCCATTTACCATAAATTGAAATTGATCTACGGCAGCCGAACCATATCCTTTTCTCCACGAGAATCCGGGTCTTAATGTTCTTTCTTTCGTTAGATATTCAGTTGTGAAATTCAAGAATCCTCCTTTATCTCCTAAACCTATTCCGTAGTTTAGATCAAACTTTGCTGTGTTACCATCAAAACTTTTATCACCATCAGGATCCAACACTCTTTTCTTTCCACTGATATTATATAAGGTCTCTCCGGATTTCGCTTCGTAGCCATCACCAACATCTGTGCTGTATGCACCATAGGTGACCCCTGCAGTTACTCCGTCAGTCTTGTCTTTGAGCACAATGTTGATCACTCCGGCAATTGCATCCGAACCATACTGGGCAGAAGCACCATCTCTCAAAACTTCAATTCTCTTTATTGCAGATGCAGGGATCGCATTCAAATCGGTTCCTGTGTTTCCTCTGCCTCTGGTACCAAATACATTTACAAGTGATGATTGATGTCTTCTCTTTCCATTGATAAGTACCAATGTTTGATCCGGACCTAAGCCTCGTAATGAAGCAGGATCAACGTGATCAGCTCCGTCTGAACCACTTTGTTTCGTAGCGTTAAAAGAAGGAGCAGCATACTGAAGCACTTGATTTACCTCAACTTTTCCGGTCTGTGCGGCGATCTCTGCTACATCGATCACATCGACAGCCACCGGCGATTCGGTGCTGGATCTGTTATAACTTCTGGAGCCAACAACCTGCACTTCATGCAGACTTACCCCTTTCGCTAAATTAATTGTGATCTGATTTCTTCCACCTAGTGGAATTTCTTGTTTTTGGTATCCGATAAAACTAACAACAATAGTTGCCTCAGCAGAAGATACCGATAACTCAAAATTTCCATTTACATCGGTGGTTGTTCCGCTAGTGGTGCCTTTTTCAGCAACACTTGCAAATGCTAAGGATTCTCCTTTAGCATCTTTCACACTTCCTTTTACCATATGTTGTCCATAAGCTGTGGACAAGCTAATAAACAGTAAAACTAAAAGAGATAGATTTCTTTTCATAATAGTTTTTTTTGGTTAAATGGTTTAA
The DNA here is from genome assembly GCA_037969175.1 of Bacteroidia bacterium. GTDB lineage: Bacteria > Bacteroidota > Bacteroidia > AKYH767-A > JBBKVM01 > JBBKWX01. The sequence continues at coordinate 3,713 of JBBKWX010000174.1, forward strand.
AACTTATTTACAAAATTAGAATCACGATTATTTAATTTAATAAGGAAAAATGAACTATATATTTTCGGATTTTATTTAATTAAGTTGAGTAAAATTAAATCTATACTATTGCTGAATTTCTATTTTTAATAATTTCATATTCAGATTAAGCACTATTCAATTTACAACATAATTGAATATAAAATACTTTTTTTTGTTTTTTATATACCAGGGAGAATTAGTCTGAAAGATTTTATAAAGAAAGATCTTTTTAAAATAGAAAGTAAGAATCATTGTTGTCCGGAATAAATTTTAGTTTTTTATGTAAGGCTTTTTTTTAACCACAGGGACCTCAGAGTTATACTTCCAAATTGATCTAGGCTCTTTTGATCTGATTTCATTTTCATGGAAAACCACGGGTATACAGAGAAAAAAGAGATCGAATACTAAATAAAGTCCATTGAAAGAAAATTTCTCTTCACTCTCTGAGAACTCTGTGTAAATCTCTGAGGCCTCTGTGGTAAAAATAGCACAGATTTCCCTTGTAGCTAAGTACATATGATGCAATTAGACAGGATTAGAAACCTGATTCCGGACAACATTGAGTAAGAATCAGTAATTTTCGTCTCTGTTGTTAAATTTTTATTTTAACACAAAGACTCAAAGGAATAAATAAGGCTCGAAAGGAGCAATTTATAATCAGTAATTCTTAATTGATTTCGTAATCAGTAATTAGTAATTCGTATTATAGTTCAAGCTTCATCAGTATATCCGTTTGATGATCATCGCCCAATATAAAAACATGTTTATCATATTCAATAAAACCATACTTTTTATAAAAGCTGATCGCCCTGGTATTTTGTTCCCAAACCCCTAACCATACATATTGTTTTTTCAAATCATTGGCAATTGACAGTGCTTTTTCCAGAAGCAGTTGCCCCACATTTTTACCATAATAGTCTCTCAATATATAGATCCTCTCAATTTCCAGCGAGTTTTCAGATTCTAATTCTGTTTGCGCATCAGCCATATTGATCTTTAAATAGCCAATGACTTTTTCTTCTAATACAGCAAAATAGAATTCAGAATTTTCATTGCTCAATTCTTCTGTAAGTTTTTCCGTAGCAAATCCTTCTTCAAGATATTGTTTCATATTCTCTGCTGAATTTAAGTCAGCAAAAGTTTCAATAAAGGTTTTTCTGCCAATGACCCTCAATGCTTCAATATCGGATAGCTGTGCTTTTTGTAGATACATTTTGTGTATAGTATATCAGGATTTAAACTAAAGAGATGTTTTTGTGAATTCATGATTACGATTTATGCAGATTACAAAATACATATTTAATATATCCTTTTCTTAAATTATCTACATGGAATTGAATCTTCTTGAACATGACTAATGGTTCTGGAATTTGGCATTTTCCTTAATATATTGGAACTTTATTTTGAATTTTAGCCAAATAAACTTTATTCTTAAGAAAGCACTGGATTTGGTTTTGGTAAATTATGGAAAATCGATTTTTATATAATAATGATTTTGAATTATGAATTTAAATTGAAATATAATTTTGTATTTATTATAACTTCAGTGCAAATAGTATTTTAATACTTCAATATTTAAATTTCGTAAAGGGTGATAAAAAAGCTTTAAATATATAGATAACATAAGTTGTAAAGGGCTGATATACAAATTACAATAGAATAAATATAAACAATGAGTTCAATCAGGATAGTTGCTTTTAATTAAGCAAGGATCAACATGTAAAAATGTTGCGTTGGTGTAATTATATTTTTATTCTCCTCATAAATTTTATACTTTCCAAATTCTAAACTTTTAAAAATGAAAAATATTTTATTCTCAATCGTACTTATTCCTCTTTCATTTTCTGCTTTAGCACAAGAAGTAATTTCGAGTCAAGGCGACTCATATTCCAACGCAAGTGCAGCAATAGATTTTACCATTGGGGAAGTGGTAATAAATACAGGAACTAGCGGGTCTACGATCTTAACACAGGGTTTCCATCAAACCAATTGGAATTTTGTTGGACTTGAAGATCATTTTCCGGGTTACGAAGTTTCATTGTATCCAAACCCGTTAAGCGATCTGTTAAATATTAAAATACAAAATTTCAAGGATGTCAGTTATTCATTGATAGACATTCAGGGAAAAATAGTATTACAAGATAATCTCAATTCCGAATTGACTTCTATTGGTGTTGATCACCTTGCACCCGGAAGTTATTCACTTGTGTTGAGTAACCAGGAAAATAAATTAAAGACTTATCGAATTATTAAGACCAAATAAAATGAAAAAGACCTTACTCACTTTCGCTATTACACTTGCAATGACTATTACCTCATTCGGTCAGGCACCGGAGGGTTTTAAGTATCAAGCTGTAGTCAGAAACGCATCTAATGTTATTTTAAACAATCAAGCCGTTGGAATGAGAATCCGTGTTATTCAGGGTGCATTACCCGGAACTGTTGTTTATACGGAAACATTTTCAACCAACACAAGTGCCAATGGACTTGTGGATCTTGGTATAGGAACCGGAGTAGTTGTGACCGGTAATTTTGCAAATATTAACTGGGCAGCAGGTCCCTATTTTATTGAAACAGCTGTTGATGTTTCCGGCGGAACTTCCTATGTAGTTATGGGGACTAGTCAGCTTATGAGTGTTCCATATTCTTTGTTTGCCAAGAGGGCACAGGATGTGGTAAATGATCAGGTTAATGATGCAGATGCTGATCCTACCAATGAGTACAACACTTCTGTAGTTCTATTAGGAACCGATCTCAGAACAACTGACGGAGGTGGTAC
>JBBKWX010000175.1:0-6927 GCA_037969175.1 Bacteroidia bacterium
CGTCCCCTTTAGTGTAGGGGTCAAAGAGTGAACTAATACAAATTACAGTGGACGCAATAAGTTACAAAACACAGTCTGTCAACAGCAAAACAGCAGAAAAGAGCTGGTTAATCGTAGACGCAGAGAACCAGGTTCTAGGTCGTTTATGCTCAGAAATTGCAAAGGTTTTACGCGGAAAGACTAAGCCAAGCTACACTCCTCATATGGATTGTGGTGATAATGTTATCGTTATCAATGCACATAAAGTTCGCCTTACGGGGAATAAGATGCAAGAGAAAGAATACATCAGACATACGGGTTATCCGGGTGGACAGCGTTTCTCATCTCCAGCTCAGCTTTTGACAACATTTCCTGAAAGAATCGTTGAGAAAGCCGTTCGTGGTATGTTACCAAAGAATCGTCTTGGTGATGCTCTATATCGTAACTTGTATGTATATGCAAGCACGGAGCATCCACATGCTGCACAACAGCCTAAAGAAATTAAATTTTAATTATTACCCATTCTATATTAAATGGAAATTACTCATAAAATAGGCAGAAGGAAGACTTCAGTAGCCCGCATTTACATGCAGCCGGGAAAAGGAGATATCCTGGTAAACAATAAAGATTACAAGGAATATTTCCCTGTTACTACATTACAATATGTAGTGAACCAGCCTTTCGAACTTACCGATACACTTGGTACCTACGATTTGAAGGTTACTGTTGCAGGAGGAGGAATCAAAGGTCAGGCACATGCCATCAATCTTGCAGTGACAAGAGCGTTGGTAGCGGTGAATCCTGATTCTAAGCCTGTACTTAAAGCGCAAGGATTGCTTACACGTGACCCACGTATGGTTGAGCGTAAGAAGCCTGGTCAGAAGAAAGCTCGTAAGCGCTTCCAGTTCTCTAAGCGTTAAAAAAGGATTTACGGAGTCCGGATCATTTCCGGCTCCATTATCATATTGGTTTTATCCAACAAATACAATTAACTAAATGTCAAGAGTTTCTTACGAAGATCTGTTAAACGCAGGTGTACATTTTGGTCACCTAAAAAGAAAGTGGAACCCGAAAATGGCTCCATATATTTTCATGGAGCGTAATGGTATCCATATCATCGATCTTAACAAAACCGTCGCTAAGATGGAAGAGGCAGCCAATGCCTTGAAGCAAATCGCAAAATCAGGAAAGAAGATCCTGTTTGTGGCAACCAAAAAGCAAGCTAAAGAGATCGTTTCTGAAGGTGCTAAATCGGTGAATATGCCTTTTATCACAGAGCGTTGGCCCGGTGGTATGCTTACTAACTTCGCTACTCAGCGTAAGTCAGTAAAGAAGATGCATAACATGGAGAAGATGGAAACGGATGGTACATTCGCAAATATCTCTAAGCGTGAGCGTCTCCAGGTTAGTCGTCAAAGAGCTAAAATGGAAAAATTGATCGGTTCTGTTTCAGATCTGACACGTCTTCCTGCTGCTTTGTTCATCGTGGATATCATGAAAGAACATATCTCAGTAAAAGAAGCTGTGAAATTAAATATTCCTACCATTGCTATCTGCGATACAAACACAGATCCTACCCTTATCGATTTCCCGATCCCGGCAAACGATGATGCGACGAAGTCTGTTGGTTTGATCATGGAGATCATGATCAAAGCTATCCAGGAAGGTCTGGAAGAGCGTAAGCATGACAAGGAAATGGAAAAGGAACGTGAAGTAGCTGCTGAAGAAGAAAACCAGACTCGTAGCAAATACGATAAGGTTGAAGAAGAAGATGATGATGCACCAAAGAAAAAAGGTGATAAGTCTCCTGCTCTTCGTCCTCGCAAAACAAGCTCTTCTGCTCCGAAGAAAATAAAATAAATTCTTAACCTGATTAATTAGTATAAATAAGAATGTCAACTGTACAAATTTCAGCATCAGACGTAAACAAATTAAGACAACAAACCGGTGCCGGTATGATGGATTGCAAGAAAGCCCTTACAGAAGCTAATGGCGATTTCGATGCAGCTGTTGATTACCTCCGCAAGAAAGGTCAGAAAGTGGCGAATAACCGCTCAGACCGTGATGCAATGGAAGGTGTTGTTATTGGTAAAGTTAGTGCTGACAAGAAACGTGGTGTTGCAATTGTTTTGAATTGTGAGACTGATTTCGTTGCAAAGAATGACGCTTTTATCAAGTTTGTTGAATCATTAGTAGATCTTGCTATCGAAAAACAACCTGCAGATCTTGAAGCTTTAAAGGCTTTGGAATTGAATGGTTTATCTGTTACAGATAACCTTTTTGATCAAATCGGTAAGATCGGAGAGAAACTTGAAATTTCTGAATACGCAGTAGTTGAAGCTCCATTGGTGATTGTTTATAACCACCCGGGATACAGATTAGTGTCTGTTGTTGGTTTCAGCAGCGATAAAGCAGAAGGAATTTCTAAAGATGTAGCTATGCAAGTTGCAGCTATGGCTCCTGTAGCTATAGATAAAGACGGTGTTGATCAGAAAACCATCGATCGTGAGATCGAAGTTGGTAAAGAGCAAGCTCGTGCTGAAGGAAAACCTGAAGAAATGCTTGAAAAGATCGCACTTGGTAAATTGAATAAATTCTACAAAGAGAATACATTGATGGCTCAGAATTTCATTAAAGATGATAAAGTGAGTATAGCTCAACTCCTGGAAAACACGGAGAAAGGCTTGAAAGTAACCGAATTCAAGAGATTGAAAGTCGGTAGCTAATCATAAAATAATTTAAAAAGAGAATTGGAAACAATTCTCTTTTTTTTTGCCTTGTTTTTAAACTAGTAAATTTGCAAGCATGAAATACAAACGTATCCTCCTCAAACTTTCCGGTGAAGCCCTTATGGGTGAAAAGCAATTTGGTATCGATCATGACAGATTGAACCAGTATGCGGCGGAGATCAAGGAAGTAGCAGCTTCCGGTGTTGAACTTGCAATTGTGATCGGCGGAGGAAATATTTTCCGCGGTATTCAAGCAAGTCAGGGAGGTATGGATCGTGTACAAGGAGATTATATGGGAATGCTTGCGACGGTAATCAACAGCATGGCTTTGCAATGTGCGCTTGAAGCCATGGGTGTGAATACGCGTTTACTTTCTGCCATTAAGATGGAAGAGATCTGCGAGCCGTTTATTCGTCGCCGGGCAGTGCGTCATCTTGAAAAGGGCAGGGTAGTGATCTTTGGTGCAGGTACCGGTAATCCGTATTTCACAACAGACACAGCAGCTTCGCTAAGAGCTATCGAGATAGAGGCTGATGTTATTCTTAAAGGAACACGTGTAGATGGGATCTATGATAAGGATCCGCTCAAGAATCCGGATGCTATTAAATATCAAACCGTAACTTTCAATGAGGTCTATGAAAAAGGGCTGAATGTAATGGATCTTACCGCTTTCACATTGTGTAATGAAAACAAATTACCGATCATCGTTTTTGATATGAATACTGCAGGTAATCTGAAAAGAGTAACTGAAGGCGAAGTGGTGGGGACGCTGGTAGAGTTTTAAAGTGCGTAAGTGGGGAGAAACAGTGCGAGGTATTAAATGTCGAGATACGAATTACGAAATACGAGGTCCATTACCGTTGTTTTCGCTGCATTTCTTTTTTAACCACTTAGGTCACAAGTGCACTAAGTTTCACTAAGGGTGATTAATGATTTTATTCAATCAAGATCTTAGCTGATAGACTTGTATTCTTATTCACAAACCTTAGTAAATACAATCCAGTTTGTAATTCAGGAAGTTCAAGCTCCTTGTCCCCATTTTGTGCACTCACTTGTATGGACAGAACATTCCGGCCAGACATATCATAAACTTCAAGTACTCCACTTTCAGTTATTCCTTGTAAATTGATTCGGTGACGGGCTGGATTAGGGTAAATCATAAGTTCATCCATTTTTTGACTGGTATGATTTACATTCAGTAATTGACTGAAAATGGTTGTAGCAGTATTTGTGACAATGGGCATGTTTTTATCGAATACAATATTGGCTTTGTTATTTATCGAATCCCCAATACTCAGATTTGCAAAAGGCTTGATCCTATAGCTAATGAACCCATGGCTTTCAGGTTCATTTATATTGCTATCAGGTAATAGTATATTCTCAAATTTGTAATTCATCCAACCTGAGTGGTTTACATAGTGTATTGATGCAGGATGAGAGGAGTCTATAAATTCAAAAGTATTCAAATCAAGTTTGTCAGGAAGTTTATTTTCAATGCTTACAAAAAATGCAGTATCATTTCCTGTATTCTGAAATCTGATAATGTAGTTCAGAAAAGGTGGATTTGAAATTTCATTCTGATACAGGGTTGTCCGATCAACAATAATATCATTAGGGTCAAAGGATCCTGTTGTATTCAGTTCCCATGCGGCATTATTGCAAGAAGGATTAAAATCACCTATTTCTGGAATAATCTGAACTGTAGAATTGATTAATGTTCCAATAGGAAGTGCTGGATCCAAAAGTACCCGAACTGCAATTTTTCCATGATCCCATGGATTTAGCAGTCCTAAATTCCAAACTATAGAATCAGAATTTATAATAAAGGGTAAATTATCAGATGATAAGTATGTTAATTTAGAATCTAATTTTAATACTACCATCACATTGCTTATCAAAGTAGTGCCTTGATTTTTGTAAGCCAATGAATAACTTGCTTCGGAATCAGAGCGAAAAGGAGAAACAGGGGAAATACTAACACAAAGATCATTAAAGGAACCTAAAGGTTGGAAAGCAAAGTCATTCAAGGAATCTGTTGAGTTTCCCTGAACAAATACAGAGGTTCTTTGTGTTGGTATCTGGTTATAATAACCTAATAAATTGGGTCTGTATATAAATGAACCTGTATCAGCAGCTATTATAAAATATGAGCCATTTGATGACGAATAACCATGAATATTGGAATTAAGCAAATCGATTTTGTGATATGGTAATGGGTTTTCTCCCGCATCCCAATTGAAATTGTTGTCTAGGTCAATAAATAAATTTCCTGTTATTTGGCTATAATTCTCACGAACTTTTATTATCCAGGCATCTTTCTCACCTTTATTTCTAGTAACAAACATATCATCAGATTTGGAACTTCCTACGATTAGGATTTCATTTTCAGAAACTTTGAGCATTCTGCTTGCTTGATCACTACTATAGCCTCCAATGGTCTGCTTGTATATTATGTTTCCGGCAGAATTAAATTTTAATAACCAAGCATCATTAATACCTCTTAAAATATCTACATCACCATCACTAGAATAAGTTTGTCCTAATACATAAAGACTTCCATTAGTATCTTCAAACAAAGATATTGGTAAATCCGTTTCAATTCCACCTAAGCATTTTTGCCAAAGTATAGTTCCCGCTGCATTTTGTTTTACCAGCCATATATCATGATATCCTCCATGATGCCCAACAACATGCCCCCCGTTTGCCCCGGCAACACCTAAAAAAACTATATTACCATCTATTGTTTGAATTGCATCATCTGCTGTATCTCCTTCAGGACCTCCTTTACAATAAGTTTGCACTAGATTTCCCTGATCATTCAACTTCATTATAACAGCATCTACATCACCTTGACATCCCCCCGATCCTTTTGCAATACTCAATAGAAATCCTCCTGAGCTAATAGAATTTATTTTGCTGACTACATCATCATCTGGAGTATTAATACACTTTTGCCAGATTATGTTGCCTGAATAATCGATTTTTACTACCCATGCTTGTCTTAACCAAGTAGAATTATAATTAGTAACATCCCCACTGTTATGTGTCACACTTGCAATAAATACATATCCCCCAGGGACAGATATTATGTTTCCGGGATAATCAGTTTGAGTTGTGCCATAACATTTTTGCCAAATAATAGTCCCGGATGTGTCTAGATTCGCAACCCAAATATCATAACCACCGCGATTTCCACTTATGTCAATATTATTTGATTTCACCCAACCCGAAATTATATAACTACCATCAGGTGCAAACATGATTGTTCCCCCAAAATCGTGTTCAGTTCCTCCGTAGTTTTTTGTCCATACAACATTTCCTTTATCATCCATTTTTGTGACTATAATATCACTGTTTCCATGGTTTGCTGGAATGTCAAAATTATTAGACATAGAACCGCCGATGGCAATAAGATTTCCATAAGAATCTTGGATAATATCACCAAAGGAGTCGTCTTGGCTACCACCGAATGTTTTTTGCCATTCAATAATCACTTGTGCAGAAATAAAATTTATCTGAAAAAAGAATAGGAGAAAAAACAGAATTAGCCTCATACGTCTAAATTATTTAGCAATTTAATTTAAATTTTGATAAGAGAGCATAAGTTGATACAATAATTGAGTATCAGGACATCCATCATTTGAAACGGGTAACTGAAGGGGAGGAAGTAGGGACGCTGGTTGAGTTTAGAAACAATTCTTGTTTCCCGCAGATCGCGCTGATTGAGCAGATCACGCAGATGCTTTGAATTATTTTCCGTGTAATTCCGTGTTTCTGCTTTTCCGTGGTGGTTTTTCCTATAAAAAAAGGGCACCAAGCATAAGCTCAGTACCCTTAAAAATAAACCCCAAACTCTTTAACTTCCTGCTATACCAACCTTTGGTAAATTATCCGCATAGTAATTAGCACTGTATGCACTGATGACCATGGTAGGTAAATTGACTTGTGGCATCCAGGTTCCCGCCACATTCTCAGCTCTGTAGATACGTCCTTCAAAAGATTGTTTTGCTACTACAAAGATCCCCGGTAGATTAGATTCCATTACAAAATTACCGTTAGCGGGATTATACTTTGCAAGTGATGGCTGATTATCCGAAAATACTTCCATCTCCGGCAGATTTACCACCGGCATCATCTTATCTCCTACCAAAATCACTTTTACCAGATTTGGAAGTTCTGCATGTTTAGGCTCAGACCTTTGATCAATAGATGGGTTCAT
>JBBKWX010000176.1:0-8864 GCA_037969175.1 Bacteroidia bacterium
AGCAAAGAAGCAAAAAACCGTATTTGAATTTTTTGCTTCTTTGCTTAAAGACGAGTAGTAATTCACATTACTTTAAAAAGAAAAAGATGAATTAAAAAGCTCTTTGCTTCTTTGCGTTAAGATTTCAGATCTTGAAATAATAATTCTTCAACCAGATCCGATAAATCGGATCCAAAAACATAGGCACATGCCCATCCATATCGATGATCTCTTTTTGGATAAGAGCCTGTTTGATGCGATTCACATTGGCAGAAGTACCCAGCTTAAATTCATCCAGAGTTTCCTTTGCGCTGTATTGCTCTACATTGCTGAGCATGGCTTTCAGAAAATTCACCTGGGTATTGCTAAGGTTATCGGTCTGGGTACGAAAAAGCATGCTGAGCTGCATGATCAAACCATAAAGCGCATTCCACACATCTTTTTCCCGGCACTGCTCTGTGGTTCGGAACCAGGCCAGTTGAGCCACCTGCTGCACGTAGTAGGGATGGTCATCTGCGGATTGAGCAATCAGGTCGGCCAGCTCCGGACTGATCTTTTTGCCGCTTTGAACAAAGCGCTCGGTGATGAATGTTACCCAGTCGCGCCGTCTGATCTTCTCCAGAAATATCGTTTGTCCGAACTTGTAAAACGGCATGGAAGGGTTGGTGAAGACATCCATCATCATATGACGTTTGCTACCATAGAGGCAATAGGTCACATGACTGTGTTTCTGCCAATGAGCACGCAGTTTCTTCTGGAAGTTGAGAGGCTCATCGAATCCGCTGAGGTTTTGGAACTCATCGATACAGATCAGAAGTTTGATTCCTTTATCAGCAGCCAGCTTTTCAGCCATATCCAGGATATCATCCGGACTCAGTTTTACCTCTTTCCAATCCAGTCCCAGCGAAAAATCGGTATCCGGACCTGCGCCTATGTTGAGTTTGGGGATAAAGCGGCTGAGGAATTTCTTGATGCCATCTGTTATCTCATCCAGCCGGGTTGAGCTTGCTCTAAGCACTCCTTCTGCCAGGCTGCGATAAAACTCCTCTTCATCTCTCACATTGTAGAGATCGAGGTGGCAAACCCGAAGATCGCCTTTCTGCGCTGCTGCCAGATCAGCGGCTTTGGCTACCAGCGATGACTTGCCCCAGCGGCGTGGGGAGATGAGGATGGTATGTGTTCCGGCTACAAAGTTCTGTACCAGGGTTTCAGTTTCCTGTTCGCGGTTGGTGAAATCTCTGCCGCTCACCACACGGCCAAAGGTAAAGGGAGCTTCCATGGTTTAAAGGTAGCTAACAAGGTTGTAAGTTGGAAGGCTGGCCTTCTTTTTTAACGCAAAGAAGCAAAGAGTGCTTTTGGATATTCAGTATAATTTAGAACCATTAATTCTTCAATAAACTTTTAGCAAAGAAGCAAAAACAGTATTTGAATTCGTTGCTGCTTTGCGTTAAAATAATTATCAATAAATAGAGTTTGTATTCTCAAATCATATCTTATGTCATTCTTCCGTATCCATATTTTTCTAGTTGATTTTCTTGAGAAATTTAAGATCACGCTTTACTCTGAATGGAAAGGAAATACTGACCGACTTGATGAAAGGAAGCGCTCACTAAAGATCCTGAAAGAAAAACAGGAAATTGAAAATTTATTTCAGAAAATTCAAAGAACACATTATCCAAATTTCCGTGAGAAATACGCGCTTAATAATCCTCCAATTATAGATGGCCGAATTGAAACTGATTGGGAAAGATTTAGTAACAGATCAAATGATCCTGGTGTTCCGATTCCGGAGATCTTGAAGCATCTTAAATAATTTCTTTTAACGCAAAGAAGCAAAGAGTTTTTCATATCCACTTTAGTTCTATTTAAAGGTAGTTTAGTTCTACTCAACCTTTAGCAAAGAAGCAACGAATTCAAATACGGTTTTTGCTTCTTTGCTAAAAATTGGAAGAAGAATAAAAGATTTTAGTTTTTACTGAATACACAAAAGCACTCTTTGCTTCTTTGCGTTAAGAAAAAAAACGTTTGCATTTTCCGCCACCACCAGCCCTCTTATCCGTTGCATAAACTAACCCGCTTATATATTTTGGCATTCCCCTATGCCGGATACTATATTTGTTTTCGTCAAAGCCAATGAAGGTTGGGTAATGTGAGTACAAGCCCGGAAGGTATGCAGGTTTCCGTGGTTTGATGGGTCAGGCTTTGACGGGGTCTACCGGGTGTCTTGACTGGCGTCCGGCCTGACCGTTTTCAAACATCTAACACCTAACAATTAACATCTAATGATCATTGAAAAATATGGTAAACCAAGCTTATGATCTTCAAGAAAGATTAATTGACTTTTCAATAAAAATCATTGAAAGTGCTGAAAAACTTCCAAGAGATAATTTTGGAATCTATATGAGCAATCAGATGATACGTTCTGGTATAGCGCCAGCTTTAAATTACGGAGAAGCTCAAGTTGCAGAATCAAGATCAGACTTTGTTCATAAAATGAAAATATGTTTAAAGGAATTGAATGAAACGTTCATCTCTCTTTCAATTATAAAAAAGAAGATTAAAACAAATCTTACCACTGATCCAAATGAGTTAATCACTGAATGCAAAGAATTGATGAGAATCTTTGCCAAGAGCATCTCAACTGCAAAAACAAATAATCAACTCGCTAAATCAAAAGATAAAAAGCTCTAAATTCTCCTTACCTTTTATCCCCAAAAATGTTAGATGTTAGATGTTAGATGTTAGATGTTAGGTGTTAGATGTTTCTCAGTGCCCCCAACTCTTCTCCCCCGCTCGGATCGCAAACGGCAACAGGTTCTGCGCCGGCGGTAACGGACAGGTTGCATACGGAGTAAAGACACATGGCGGATTATACGCCTTGTTGAAATCAAGATCAATGATGCCATCTTCGCCGGGTTTTTTGACATACACAAACCGCCCTCCGCCATAGGTTTCTTCGCCACTGGTCGCATCGCCGATGATCAAAAAATAACTCTCTCCTGCATCCAATGCATCGATACGATAGCTCTTGCCTTTGTACTCAAAAACAACAGCACCGGGAATCATTTCCTGTTCTTCGATGCCACTGATGATATTGGGAATGATCTGAGGTTTGGGCTGAGTATAGGCTTCGAATCTGGCTTTGAAAAAAAACTCTTCGGTGAGATCAAAATAATCTATTCCATGAAAATTTTTCAGCACCGCACTTTCACTATCCTTCAATCGGATCATGAATTTTCCTGCACGCATGATCAGATACCAGCTCAAACTTTTATGCGTAAATATGCGTCCGTTTTCCTGCTCTCCATTTCCCATCCAGGTGCGCAAAACAGGTTTATCATCCAATAATATTTCCTGCCCGGGAACAGCTTCGATATACACTTCATCCCCTCGCTTATCAAGCACACCGAGATAATCCACAACATGATCCGGAAAGATCAACTCATTATCTTTTGCACTTCCAAATCGTTGACGACCTTCTTTGAGCTCCCAGAGTCCGGCAAGGCTGAGCCATCCGTCTGTTTTTAGCAGTGAAGAAACTCTACGCTCTTTCCATTGATCAACAGATTGCTTATGTGCAGAACCATCGTACTGGGCCATGGTCATTCCGGAAGTAAATAAGAAAATGAAAAGTAGAAAAACGGAGCTGACATTATTTGTTCTCATCGGAAGTGTTTTTATCTCCCATTGGCATTTTCAGGAGATGTATCACTTCAAAAATAGAGAATAACAGATAGCATGCAAAAAAGGTGATCACAAAAGGGATAGCTGCATCCTTATTAAAAAAAACAAAACTGATCAATATTGCAAGAAAAAGAAACATCTTAAGACCGCTGATCCCCATAAACCAGGGTATGAATTTCTTAGGATGAACGCGGCTTTCCTTGAACAGCATAAAATAAATGAGCCAGGAGGTGATTGAAAATAAGGCTACCAGGGTCCATGACCATTTCAAGATAAATTCTTCACCCGAAAAATATCCAACTAACAAACCTGAAAGCAACACGATAAGTGTATAGATCAACAGTTTGTTGCGGAATTTTACCAGGATAGGATCCATATTCAGGGTTTACCGGTAAACTGTCGGATCACACTGTAAAGTGCAAGGCCAACACCGACAAGGGTAAGTATTAATGTGAAGATTGGGAATTTCAAATCAAGCCACTCATCGAGCTTGATGCCACCAAAGACTGAAGCCAGAATGATAAAGATCATCTGCCCTGCCACTGCTGTGTATTTGCCGTAAGAACTAAGCTGTTTTCTCCGCGAGCTGGGAGTTTTCAGGGGTTTTTTCTCCATGCTTGATGTCCTTGATAACCGGACCCATGTTACAAGCACCGGTGAAACTTGCACCCACTTCTACTACGAGCTTGCCTGTGATGATATCACCATTAACCTTCGCCGTAGCTTTAAGAAAAAGTAGTTCAGAAACAGTAGTACGTCCTTTGATAGAACCGCTTACATCTGCATTCTGACAAATTACATCGCCTTCAACCATACCGGTAGAACCGATTACGACTCTGGCTTTAGAAGTTATAGAACCTTTGATGGTTCCATCAATGCGGATATCTCCGTTAGAACGAACTTCCCCTTCAATAGAGGTGCCGGCACCTATGATATTGATGGTTCCTGAATTATTTTCTCCGTTCTTGGTTTGGGTTGGTTTGGTGTTGTTAAACATCGCAGGAATATTTATATGGTCTAAATATTTATTAACATTTGCATTATTCACGCAAAGTTAGCTAAAATTCAATATTTACCTAATTTTCATTTAACACCAACAGCTATAAGGGTTTCAGCCTCAATCTAATTCGACAATTGCCTCTTTGATCTCGCCAAAAACTCAAATTCTATCTTTGATAGCTTTTTGCAAAGAATGTTAAATACTGGTTGATATTTTTCTCTTTGTACAGCGTGGGCATGTTGGGGGAAGCAATGGCGAAAACCTTGGATTCCTCGATCTGTGCTTCTGTGAAAATATCACTATTCCCATTCAGGCCATCAAAATACTCAAGCGCTTCCTGACCATTCAGAAACCCCTTTACCATCACCAGTGTATGTTTGTCATCCAATCCCGCGCTTGTGATGGTCAGTCCTTTCAGACTATAATAGATCGTATTATAATCGCTGATCTTCACTTTCAGATCATTCAGATCTATTCCGGCTGCATTGCTGTATGAAACTACAACCATATGCTCAGCATCGGGTACGAATTTATAAATGCTTTCGGCTATGCTGTCATTTTGCTTTTGCTGAGGGTTGCGCAACTGATCCAGATAGGCAAGGATCTCCATGGCTTCTGTCTTTACCGGGTCAGAAGGATAATTGATCACAATGGCCTTCAATGAGTTCTCAAAGGAGCCAATATCACGGGTTTTGCCCACAGCCAATGTCTTGAGGTAGTCGAACTTTGGAACCAGTTCATTGTATGGGAATAAACTATCGGATTCAGCCTTGCGATTGATCACATCAACATACTGTTTGTCTTTATACAATAGATATGTTGCCTCATAATAGGCAAAAAGCTCCTTGGTCTTGGTTGCTTTTTCTACCGGAGATCCGGGATTGCGAATCACCATGCTGAACTCGCTATCCGGATACTGATTCAATAAAATGTTTTTATACTTCTCTGAATTCGCATTATCAAACAAGTCGGTATAATTGCGGTACAACTGATAATAGGTAGCCAGCTTATTCTCATTGGCCGGAAAACGGCGAAGCAATTCTTCGAAATAATACGAGCTCTCTTTAGGGTTATTCAGCTGTTCGCGGTAAATAAGTCCCAGGTTATACAAGGCTTTTTCGATCTTGGCATCCGATTTCTCCAGCATCTTTTCAGAGACAGGAATTGCTTTCAGATAGCGGGTCTTGTTATTCACCAATCCTCCGGGTTCCTTGGTACCGTTTGCAAGCGAATCGGGTTCATCACCATCTTCCGTTTCAAAGGCGATGCTGCTTTTATCGCTTCTTCTCCAGCTATCTTCAAGTTTACGCTGACCCCATTTTTTTATAAACTCAGTATACCCCAGACTCAAGGCTTGTGGGTTATAAAAGTACCAGGCTGAACCGGCTGCTACCTGATTTAGCAGGCTTTTCCCGGGGTTTGTCTGATTTAGTTGGGTCAGGCTTGTCTTGGCTTCATTCTCAACACGTTGTTTTTCCTGCTGAGCTTCCATCTCCAGAGCCACGATCTCATCAATGATCCCAACACGTTTTTCCATGCTGTATGATGCAAGCACCTGCAAACTGTCTTCGAGCTCCAGGGTGTTCAGGTTTTGAACCACCTTGCTCAGACTGTTACGTATGGCTTTGATGTTGTTATATTCCGGGTAATCCTGAGCCAGAAAAGTTATTGTGCTATCATAATAGGTCTGTGCCTTACGGTAATCCGGTTTATCAAACCAGATCCTGGCAAGTTCCAGATAACTGAATGCTTTCTGGTTATCGTTACTTACACTTGATTCAACCGACTTTTGTAAATATTCCATCGCCAGTGGAAGATCGTTCTCTTTTTGAGCTATTCCCGCCAGTGCATAATAGATCTGATCCAGGTATTCGATGTTTTTATCGTCCCGGATCATTTTCTGCAATTGTGTCTTGATAGCCTTGCTGTCTTTTCCTTCGGGATCAAAACTTCTTGCTTTGCTGATCTTGGCATTAAAGGCCATTTCATAAACAGGATTCAGCTTAATGACCTGCTCATACAATTTATAGGCTTTTTGATAGTCGTTCTGCCCCTGATACAACTGGGCCAGGATAAACGTATAGCGCGTCTTTGGGGCACGTTTGGAGGTCAGCGGGATCGCCTTTTCAAGATATTCTATGGTCTTGGGATAATTCTTTTGCTGCAAATGCATATGTGCAGTGGTGGCATAAAAATCACCTTTCAGATTTTTGCTCATGGTCTGACTATTATTCAAATAGTCAAACATATTATTTGCATCCGAAACACGCCCCAACTCCAGATTTGTTTTCATGGCCCAAAGCACCGCTGCGTCTTTTATGCCCGAATTCGGATACTGACCGGCAACATATTGGAAAGTTTCAATGGCAGAAAAATAATCGTGTTTATAGAAATGAGCTTGCCCTAACAGCATATAGCTATCGTCTATCCATTTGTTGTATTCCTTGCCTTTGATCTCAATGCTATGGCGCTGGATCACTATAGAAGCTTTTTTAATGACTTCATCCAGATCGGGAAAAGCTGTTTTTGCTTTCTGCGCATTTGCATATTTGAAGATCGACAAGGTACGATCATACTTATCTTCATGTGCATTAGCCAGTTTAGTAATACCGTCCTTCAGACGCAATTTGCCATTAAAATAGCCATTATACTTAGCTGTAACCCCATGATAGGTCCGGCTGAATATGGTATTTTTCTTGGTGCTGCAGCCTGTGATCGCTACTAAAAGAAAAAGGGCTATGCCCAGATAATGTATATGTTTCACTTTATTTATCAAGATCTTCTTCGGCTTATAAAACTGACAGAAAGCAAAAATATTTTAATTTTTCGGATATATCAGGATTTTAGGCGATAAAGATGAGTGATGAAGTTCACCACAGAAGCACAAAAACACTAAATTTCACGGAGGCTTATTAATTATTTCCGTGTTTTTCTGTGATTTCGTGTTTCCGTGGTATTATTATTTCAGCTCGATATCATAGGTCTTCCCATCCTTCACAACACTCACGCAGTTTTTAAAAGTACAATCTGCTTGGTTTACATTATTGACCCGTTCGTATTCTACCGGTAAAACAACTTTTCCTTCTAGATCTATAAGGCCGAAGTGTTTGTTTTTAAATACTAATAAATATCCGAACTGATAATAATGATCATAGATCCGCTCATAATTATCGATTTCGGAAAGTGAATTTTTCTTTATGTTGTAGATGGCAACATAGTTTTTGTCATCCTTAAAATAGATCAGTTTATTATTTTCCGGTTCAGAATAATAATTATCATATGAAGTATATTTTAACGGAACAATTATTTTTTCATTCATATCCATAATGCCCCACTTGCTGTTTTGCATTACGATCAAATTCTCTTTCAGAGGAAGGATTTCTTGATACTTTATCGGAACTTTAATATTTCCCAGCGTATCAATCAAACCATATAATACATTTAGATCTACTGTACTTGAGAATGAATTTGCTTTTGGTAATAAGGCATAGTTGTTTGAAATTTTGTAGTGTGCATTGAAAGCAAACATCGACTGTGGGCTATATACCCAAGCTCCTTCTGAAAAATTATTTCTGGAAATATGATAAGGCAAAAATGTTTGAATCATACTTCCTTTTTTGTTGATCGGGATATCTTTAAAATGGTTAGTCAGATCTTCTTTTGATAAAATAGCATTGTATGCTTTTACAATTGTACCCCTGGTATCTCTGAAATAAAATTCATTGCTCAGAGGTTGAGGATGGAACATAGAATGAGGCAAGGCCCTGGGCTCGCTTTGTTCAAGGAAGAAAATTTTTCTATCCCAGTAACCTATATGATCTACCTCTATCATTTGAATCCCATCATAAAAAGGGAAATACAGGGTATCTGTTTTGGTGGGCATTTTGGGTCTGAACAATTCTTCTATACTCATTTCCTGTGCAAATAAATTGCAAAATGATGAAGTAATAAAAACGCTTAACATCAGAATTTTATTAACTATCATCTGCTTACAATTTCTTTAAATTTAGCATTTATATAGATTAAAAAAATAAATCTTTTAGAGCTTTCGTGTTAAAAAAGAAAAGGAACAAAAAAGAACAAAAACACGAAAATCACGGATACAATTACGAATTACAAGATTGGGATTTTAAGAGATATTAATAGTCCTTCCTTTTTTTACCACAGAGCCCACAAAGAATACACAGAGGGCACGGAGAAA
>JBBKWX010000177.1:0-5157 GCA_037969175.1 Bacteroidia bacterium
GCTCAATCCGGAATCTATAAGAGCGGAAACTATTTCAGATATGCTGTGATTCCAGGTTACATCTTTATTCTCTATATCAAGATCTTTATTGGCATATGAACCTGTGTAGGTCTCGATCACAAGGCCATCGTTGAAGTAGCTGTATTTTATTTTCTTAAATCCATCATCAAACATAAAAACAAAAGGATGAAATTCTACCAATATCAACTTTCCCATTGGTTTAAGATAATGTGAAATAAGTTCAGCCCAGGTTCCTAGATCAGGCAACCAGATTATGGCGCCGTAACTAATAAAAACGATATCAAATTGTTCATTCAAGTTTTGCTTCAGATCATAAATATTGGAGCAAATAAAGTTGCAGCTAACCTTACACTCTTTGGCTAATTCTCTTGCCGCATCAATTGCTTTATCCGAAAGATCTACAGCTGTAACTTCGGCTCCCATGCGTGCAAGCGAGATGCTGTCCTGCCCAAAATGACATTGAAGATGCAGAATCTTTTTCCCTTTCACATCTCCCAAAAGTGGTAGTTCAATTTGTTTTAAGGATGATCTTCCAAGTATAAAATTTGTATTATCATAAAATTCAGAAACAAGGTGAGCAGAAACGAGACTATTCCATGCATTTTTATTGAGATCAAAAAATTCAGAATTGTCCATGGTATTATTGTTTGATCAGATCCATACCCTTCTCTTCATAATCTTCAGGATGAATGCCGTACTTAGTTTTTAATTCCATAAGCTCTGCAAACTGCGGAGTAGTTTTATATGCTGCATACTGCGATCGAATTTGCAGAACACCTGTAAGAATGTGATTGTAATAATTCACCTCTGGGATATTAAAATTTACGATAAGCATATCTTTCTTGCGGATCCTGAACTTTCCCGGTTTGAATGTTAGATGATGGATCTTGAATCTATGATTACCACCCCCTCCTGTATCCAACACCAGTTTCATTGTGTCTCCTTCATTTATAAAATATAAGATAAGATCATTATATACGATGCCTCCTGAAACGGTATAGAGTTTTAATTGTGGATCGTAAAATGAGTTTTGCGCAGACTTTTCATTGCATGAAGTTATATCCTGAAAATGTTCATTCCATAGTTTGTAGTCTTCACAAAATTCATCAAATTCAATGACATTACCCACTTCATCATACATGGAGAAGCTGAGTTGAACAGTAAAAGAGGGTTGAGCTGTTACATTGAAAGTAAGTAAACAAAGAAAAAAGTAAAGCAAGATTTTCATTGTACAGGTTCCGTTTTATTTATTAATAAATGCAATGCATGAATTAATTAAACCGTATTGGGTTCAAATTAATTTGGATAATTGGGAATGTTTAATCCCAAAATAATATCGTGAGATGCAGATAAAACGCCATCAGCTAATTTCGTTTTAACGATCCCGGATCCTCCTCTGTTTTCCAGTTTATTTCTTCTTTCCGGAGTGAGTAAAGGATCGTCATCAAAGACCAATTCGTCCGTATAATATTCATCCTGGATGTCCGCTTCTTTTATCGCAAAATGAATATGGGATGGCAGGACATTATTGGGGTAGGGAGTAGGTTTTATGGTATAGATAGAATATTTTCCATTGATATCGCTTCGTACCCAACCTCTTACCCGGCCATGCAAAGTGGTTTGAGTCTGAGACTTTGAATAATACCCTTGCGCATCTGTTTGCCAGTAATACAAGATCACATCAGAAGCGGGTGTTTTTTTATCTGATCTGTATATGGTTCCGCTTACTATCAGTTTCTGGCCATCCTCAAACCAAAGAGCGTTTGTATCGACAGCGTTGATCTCATCCGGAATGCCGGAATACATTAATTCGCATCCATCACAACCACCACCTATTATCTTATTCGTTGTGTTGTCACTATTTCCAGTTGCTTCAAAAGAGCGGGATTGACATGAGTTAAAAGCCAACAGGATTGTTGGCAAAACAAAAAACACGCTTTTAAAATTTGTTTTCAATTTTAAATCCGTTCTAATGGATATTAGCTTTAAAATGTAAACGTAAATGTGGTTCCTTTATTGACTTCGCTATAAACGGTCACATCTCCGCCCATACTGGTAATTTTGCTTTTTACCAGATAGAGCCCTATCCCTTTGCTATCCTTATTATCATGAAAAGTTTTATTCAATCCAAAAATTTGATCCTGGACTTTATCAAGATCGAACCCCAGACCATTATCTGTAAATGTCAGTTGTTTTTTACTATCTGATAGGATTGTTTTGATTGAAATAATCGGAGCGATATCCGGTTTAGCATACTTGACGGAATTTGTAATTAAATTTAAAAATATGCTTTCTAAATAGAATTTGTTGAATGAGATATTTTCATATGCTGAAAGATCGATATTGAAAACAACATTTGCATTTTCCAGGAGTGAACTAATGGATCTTTGTACAGTCTGTATACATTCATAGATATCAACATCTTCAATATGATTTCCGGATTCTTGTCTACTGCTTAGAATCTCCATGTTCTTGTCAAGGCTTTCTTTTAGTCCTGCGCATGTAGTATCCAGGATATCTAACAAGTCGAGGGAATCTGAATTTGTAATTTCTGATCTGTCTAATAAACTTAAGACTGTGATCATGTTGCTTACAGGTGATCGCAAGTCGTGGGTAGTAGTGTATGTAAGCTTTTTCAGTTCTTCATTTACTACAGTCAAATTTTGCATTAATGAATTTCTTTCTTGCTCCAGTTTTTTCTTATGTGTTATATTTTTAGCACTTCCGTATATCAATTTATTTTCCATTAAGGGTGTAGTAGTCCAGGCCAACCATACAATATCTCCATTCTTGCATACATATCTGTTTTCATAGTGGACAAGATGTTTTCCCTTCTTTAATTCAGCTCTCAGTTTTAATGTATAATCCCGGTCTTGTGGATACATGTAGTTTTCTACCAATGTATTTATAAGTTCAGCTTCTGAATAGCCAAGTATATTACAAACTCCTGAATTCACTTTAAGAAAATAGCCATCAAAACTTACAATGCATAAGAAGTCGGGGGATAGATCAAAAAATACTCCTAGGTCAAATGCAGGATCCAAAGTTTGAGATGCGCTAATCATGTTGTATCTATTCATTTAAAAAAGCTGATTTAATTTTAAACTGGGTTTTGTTCTTATTTGTAGCCATCCTTATGGATAGCTTTAACTGCTCTTCCCGAGGGATCGTTAGTATTTTGAAATGAAGCATCCCATGCAAGAGCCTCAGGAGTACTGCATGCAACTGATTTTACGGACGGTACGCACATTGCTGCCGAATCCGAAGGAAACAATTCTGAAAAGATAGTTCTATATCTGTATTCTTCCTTGCTCATCGGAGTATTTATCGGGAATCTAAACTCAGCATTTTTCATTTCTTCATCACTCACCTTTTCCTGAGCAACTGCTTTCAGTGAATCTATCCAGCTGTATCCAACCCCATCAGAAAATTGTTCTTTTTGTCTCCAGGCAATGCTTTCGGGCAAATAATCTTCAAATGTTTTCCGGAGGATCCATTTTTCCATTTTCTCCGGACCGGCCATTTTATCTTTGGGATTTAAGCGCATGGCTACATCCATAAATTCTTTATCCAGAAATGGAACTCTACCCTCAATGCCCCATGCGGCTAGCGATTTGTTGGCTCTCAAACAATCGTACAAATGTAATTTGTTTAGTTTACGAACGGTTTCCTCATGGAAAGATTTTGCATCCGGCGCTTTATGGAAATATAAATATCCACCAAAGATCTCATCTGCTCCTTCGCCTGAAAGTACCATTTTTATTCCCATCGACTTGATGACACGGGCAAGTAAATACATTGGCGTTGAGGCTCTGATCGTTGTCACATCATATGTTTCCAGATGATAGATAACATCGCGTATAGCATCCAACCCTTCCTGTACCGTAAAGTTCACTTCGTGGTGGATGGAGCCTATATGCTCAGCAGCTTTTTTTGCTGCCGCCAGATCCGGTGAGCCAACCAGACCTACCGCAAAGGAATGCAGCTGTGGATACCAGGCTTGTTGCGTATCTTCTGTTTCGATTCTTTTGGCTGCGTACTTTTTTGTTATTGCCGAGATGATAGAGGAATCTAATCCGCCAGAGAGCAAGACACCGTAAGGCACATCCGACATTAATTGTCTGTGAACAGCATCCTCAAGAGCTTTACGCAAATCGGCAGTATCGCTTACATTATTCTTTACATTTTCATAATCAGTCCATTCGCGTTCATACCATTTCTGAAGATCCAAACTTTCTTTGCTATACAGATAATGGCCGGGAGGAAATTCCCTGATCTTATTACAAACTCCTTCAAGTGCCTTTAACTCAGAAGCAACATAAAAATTTCCATTGCTATCCCAACCCATATACAATGGAATGATACCCATATGGTCTCTGGCGATCAGGTAAATATCATTCAGCTTATCATAGAGTGCAAAGGCAAAAATACCATTCAATTCATCAATAAATCCTGCTCCTTTTTGTTGGTACAATGCTAATATAACCTCACAATCAGAATGTGTTTGAAATTCAAAATCAGGCACCGTTTTTTCAAGATCCTTATGATTGTAGATCTCTCCATTTACTGCAAGCACAAGGTTCCTGTCTTTGCTGTACAAAGGCTGGCCTCCGGAAGAAGGATCAACAATGGCAAGCCTTTCGTGAGAAAGGATAACTTTCTCATCGCTGTAGATGCCTGACCAATCAGGACCACGATGTCTTATCTTTTTTGACATCTCCAACACGCCCGGTCTGATAACCGAAGCCGTTGTATTGTTGCAAAAAACACCAATTATTCCACACATATATATCAATCAATTGATAAAATAACTCAAACAATGCTATTATCTACTAATAATAAACAAATAAATTTAATTTGAAACAGGATCAAAAAAATACATATCACAACTCCTTTGTTCTTTACAGGGATCTTTCTTCTGTAAGTGTGTGGAAATAAATCTTTTACTAATTAATAAGTTGAGCCGCTGAGATTGATCTTAGGACATAAAATTTTCCAAATTTTTCATCGCATACAAACCTACTCTCCTTCTCATAAAAGGCATCCATCCAAACAGTTTACCATTAATCCCCAGTGCTTGACCTGCCCATTTATGAAAGTCAAACTGATCATAATGCTCTATGATCTTTTGATCCT
>JBBKWX010000178.1:0-16333 GCA_037969175.1 Bacteroidia bacterium
ATTGAAGGTGATTGTAACAGACTGGCACGTTCTGCAGGATATGCAGTAGCAAGTAAACCGGGTGGAACTTCATTTAATCCATTATTATTATATGGTGGAGTTGGTTTGGGAAAGACTCATCTTGCGCATGCTATAGGTATTGAGATCAAGAATGGATTTCCAAACAAAACTGTTTTGTATGTTTCTTCCGAGAAATTTACTCACCAGTATATTGATTCGGTAAAGAACAATTCACAAAATGACTTTATACATTTCTATCAAATGATAGATGTGTTGATCATAGATGATATTCAATTCCTTGCAGGAAAAGAAAAGACTCAGGATGTATTCTTCCATATCTTCAATCATCTACATCAAAATCATAAACAGATCATTCTCACTTCAGATAAACCTCCGGTGGATCTGCAGGGAATGGAACAAAGATTACTTTCCAGATTTAAGTGGGGCCTTTCTGCGGATCTGCAAGCACCGGATCTTGAAACGCGTATCGCTATCTTGAAAAAGAAGATGTATATCGATGGTATCGAATTATCAAATGAGATAACGGAATACATTGCATATAGCATCACTAGTAATATTCGTGAACTGGAAGGTGCATTGATATCCATCTTAGCTCAGTCTTCATTAAATAAGAAAGCGATAACTCTTGAGCTGGCTAAGCAAATGATCGACAAATTTGTGAAGAATACTGCTCACGAAATCTCAATAGACTTTATTCAAAAAGTTGTTTGTGATTATTTTGATCTTCCAATGGAGTTGTTAAAATCTAAAACCAGAAAGCGTGAAGTAGTACAGGCAAGACAAATTGCAATGTACTTTGCTAAAAGTTTGACCAAGTCAAGTTTGAGCACGATCGGAATGCATTGTGGCGGGAAAGATCATGCAACCGTACTACATGCATGCAGAACGGTTAATAATCTGATTGAAACGGATAAAAAGTTCAAAGCGAATGTGCTTGATCTTTCAAAACGAATTAATATAAACTCTAAATAAACAAGAGGGGCTTTTAGCCCCTTTTTTTTTGACTATGAAAGTATTAATGGTTTGTCTGGGTAATATTTGCAGAAGTCCGATGGCTGAAGGAATATTAAAAGAAAAAGCTTCAAAACTTAATATAGAAGTTTTAGTAGATTCTGCAGGGACTTCTTCCTGGCATGCAGGTGAAAAACCGGATGACAGATCCGTACTGAAAAGTAAAGAGCATGGAGTAGATATCAGCGAACAAAAAGCAAGACAGTTTGTTGTAGAAGACTTTGAGCTATTTGATATTATTTTTGTCATGGATACCAGTAATTATGAAGATGTGATTTCTCTTGCCCAAAACGAAGATCAAAAATCAAAAGTGAAATTGATCCTGACTGAAGATCCCGATTCAAAAATCAGATCTGTACCTGATCCTTATTTTGGTGCTGAGGATGGATTTGAAAATGTATTTCAAATGTTGGATAAAGCATTGGACTTTTTTATAAAAAAAATATAATAAAATGAGTACACATATCAAGGCCGGACAAGGAATCTTATATCTTATCCCTACCCTACTTGGTCCAACCAATATTGAATACAGTATTCCACCGGGAAATCTGGCAATCATAAGGGATTTGAAATATTTTGCGATCGAGCAAGAAAAAAGTGCAAGATCATTTCTAAAAAAAATTGGAAGTAACATTCTTCAGGAAGATTTTGAATTTACTGAGATAAGTGAACACACCAGTGTAGAGGAAGTTTATCAATGCATCATGTTGATCAAAAGTGGGATCAATATGGGATTAATAACAGATGCAGGTGCACCCGGAATTGCAGATCCAGGTGCAGAATTGGTAAAGTTCGCACATGAAAATCAGATAAAGGTTGTTCCAATGGTTGGGCCCTCTTCGATCTTACTGGCATTGATGGCAGCAGGAATGAATGGACAGCGGTTTCGATTTATTGGTTATTTGCCACGTGATTCAAAAGATCGGGTTAAAGCAATCAAAGAGTTAGAGAAAGAATCATTTAAGAATAACGAGACACAAGTATTTATAGAAACTCCTTATCGAAATAAGCAGATGATGGAGGACCTGCTTGTAGCTTGCCATCCGGATACATTGATCGGGATTTCTTGTGACCTGACATTGTCAACAGAATACATTTTGACTCAATCTACTGCCAAATGGAAAAACGGCAGATTGCCTGATTTACACAAGCGACCTGCCGTCTTTTTATTATTAAGAAATTAAAAAATTACTCTCCTACTTCAATCAATTCTACATCAAAGATCAGTGTTGCATTTTCCGGAATGATAGGTGGAAAACCTTTTTCTCCGTAACCCAATGAAGGAGGAATTACCAATTTGGCTTTTGATCCAACTTTCAATAATGCAATGCCTTCTTCCCAGCCTTGGATCACACGACCTTGGCCAAGTGGAAACTCAAGTGGTTCGCCTCTCTCAACAGATGAATCAAACATTTTTCCATCTTCCAGATATCCGGAATAATGTACTTTAACTGTTTTGCCATTTGCAGCTTGAGCACCTGTTCCGTTTTTCAATATATAATAAGATAAACCACTAGCAGTAGTTTTCTTTTCTATACCGGTTACATCATAAGGCTTAACAACAACTTTTTCTATCACATCCATCAATTCAACATCAAAAAATAAAGTTGAATTTGGTGGGATAGGACCTATCTCACGATCTCCATAAGCCAATGAAGGTGGAATAGTAAATTTAGCACGATCACCAACTTTCAACAAAGCAATCCCTTCATCCCATCCCGGTATAACCTGACCAACTCCAAGTGTGAAACGAATTGGGTCATCACGGTCACGGCTTGAATCGAATTTAGTTCCATCCGCGAATGTTCCGGTATAATGAACGACTACTTTATCGCCGGCTTGAGCCTGCTTACCAGTTCCGGTTTGAATCATTTCGTAAATCAATCCGCTAGCTGTCGTCATGGGTCCTTTCTTTATATTTTCAGCAGGCTTTGAAACTTCCTTTACCGGAGTTTCAGTTGTTGCTTTAGATTCTTCATTTGTTTTCTTTGTTGATTCTCCGGTTGTCTTACATGCAATTGTAAACAAAACCGAGACAGAAAGAATGCTAACTAATATTCTGTTCATGTTAATTATTTAACGCTAACAAGTTCTACTTCAAAAATAAGAGTTGAGTATGGTGGAATCTTATTACCATATCCTTGTGGGCCATAAGCAAGACCAGATGGGATGATCAAATTGGCTTTACCACCGGTTTTCATCATCGAAATTCCTTCTTCCCATCCCGGAATAACCATTCCCTGACCAAGGTTAAATTCAAGCGGCTCTCCACGACCAACACTTGTATCAAATACTTCCCCATTCAAAAGTTTACCGGTGTAATGCACACCAACAGTTTTACCCGGAGTAGCTGCTGCACCTTTACCTTCTTTTACAGGAATATAATAAAGTCCACTTGGCAGTGGCTGAGCTGTAATGTTATTATCAGCAAGATATTTTGTAATACCTACTGTTTCATCCGTAGCCATTTTGGATGCCTCTGAAGAGATCTGATTATCGTAATCTTCTTTTGACATCTTTTTTTCAAGCTTAACTCTGAAAGTAAGTTTACTTCCTTTAGTTACAAATGCAGGAAAAGGTTCCTGGGAAGTTTTTTCGAAGAATGAATCGGCAGGAACAATGAATGTTGCACTATCACCAACTCTTAGCATGGCAAATCCTTCTTCCAGACCACCTTTGAAAGTAGGCTCAGAAAGTTCAAGTTTGATAGGACTTCCGGTTAGATGAGAATCGAAAAATGCAGAATCATTTTCATTCAAAACTACCATATGTAAATCCAAAAGGTCACCGAGCTTAGCCGTTTCACCTTCGTTCGTAGTATGGATCTTGTATTTCAAACCATTGTCTGTTGTTTTGAAACCATCTCCGCAAGCTGTCATCGTAAGCAAAGAAACAGCTGATAAATAAGTGAATATTTTTTTCATTTAATATATGTGATTATTGTTGTTCTATATTTTTAATACTTACTAATTCTACTTTATATATAAGGACTGCATTGCCGGGAATTTTGTCAAAATCACCCAATTTTCCATGTCCGAGGTGCGAAGGTACAATAAGAAACGCTTTCCCACCTACACCGATCAAACTTATTCCTTCTTCCAGCCCTCTAACTGCTTCATCCCTACCCATTACAAACTTCTCTGAACTATCAGAAACACTGCCATAGAGAGCGGTTCCATCCATCAATGAACTGCTGTATCGGATCTCAACTTCATAATTTTTTTTTGGGTGTTCCGACTTACCCGGTTCAATGATCTGATATCTCAAACCGGTACCGGAAGTCTCCATCTTCAGACGCTTCTGTTCAATATATTCATCGATCTCTTTTATCTCATTCTGCATCATCATCTTATTGACACGGATGAGTTGCTCATTCACTTCGGCTTCTGTAAGTGCTTTCTTGGGTTGTTCTTGTGAACCGCAGGCAGAAATAAAAAAGGAAAGCATCAAAAAGTAAATGATAGATTTACCCATATTCTTCATTGAGCCATTAATTTATCTTTGAATTCAGGAAGTGCTGCTTTAAAACGCTCTATTGTCTTTATCATATCATCTTTGGATCTTCCACCGGCCGCATTTCTGTGGCCTCCCCCATCAAAATGAGCGTTTGATAATTCTTTCACTGAAAAATCACCAAGTGATCTGAAAGAGATCCTAATCATACCATGTTTTTCGGTGAATAATGCCGCCATTACAATATTCTTTATACTCAAACCATAGTTTACGATTCCTTCTGTATCGCCTTCCTGATAATCGAACCTATCCATCTCTTCTTTTGACAAGGTCATATATGCTGTCCGAAATTCGGGTAATACAACGAGTTTTTCAGAAAGACAGTATCCCAATAATCTGAGACGTTGTTCATTGTAATTATCATAGACCCACTCATGGATACGGAAATTGCGAGTCCCTGACTTAATAAGTCTTGCAGTCAGATAATGGGTGTGAGCTGTTACGGATTCAAAACGGAATGAACCCGTATCGGTCATGATACCTGCATATAAACATTCGGCAATATCCCGATTTAGCAACTCTTCATCATCCATAGCTAAAATCAGATCCATGATCAGTTCAGCTGTTGCCGGAGCATCCGAGATACAAAATTCGAGATCGCAGAAAGAGACCGGATCCAGATGATGATCGATCAATACTTTGAATGCTTTGGAAGAGACGAGCGCTTCTTCCAGATGGTTCACACGGTTAGGAGCATTGAAATCAAGGCAGAAGATCAATCCTGCATTTGCTATCAGATCCGTTGCTTTTTGATGTTCTTTTTCTGCATCCAGGATGGTATCCGTTCCTTCCATCCAGGCAAGAAAATCAGGAAACGAACTTGGGATGATCACGTTGGACGCGATACCTTTTGATTTTAAATAATTGAATAATCCAAGGGAAGCTCCTATAGCATCGCCATCCGGACGGTGATGAGGAATAATTACTATGGAAGGATTCTCATTGAGTTTTTCCTTCAGGATATTCAATTTTGTATCGGGGAATCTGATTCTGGATAGCATGGATGGCAAAAGTATGAAAATTTAAGTCTTGTTATTGAACCGTATCTCCATTTATAAATCAAAACCAACAATGAGATTCAGGTTATTTTCATTACTTTTGCACCCGATTTCTAAGAACTAAATAAGAATAAAAGAATGGCAAGTAACAGAACTTTTACAATGATCAAACCGGATGCTGTAGCGAACGGACATATTGGTGCAATCCTGGCTAAGATCACTGAAGCAGGTTTCAAGATCATCGCAATGAAATATATTGGCTTGAGTGCTGATGTAGCAGGGAAATTTTATGAAGTACATGCAGAGCGTCCTTTCTACAAAGATCTGGTAAGCTTTATGTCTTCCGGTCCTATCGTAGCAGTGATCCTTGAAAAGGACAATGCAATTGAGGATTTCCGTAATTTGATCGGTGCTACTGATCCAAGCAAGGCAGCACCGGGCACTATCCGTAATCTGTTTGCTAAATCAATCGATGCGAATGCAGTTCATGGTTCTGATTCAGATGAGAACGCAGCTATCGAAGGTGATTTCTTTTTCAGCAAGCTGGAAAGATTCTAATATCTGGCATATACATGAAAAAGCCCTGCATTAGCGGGGCTTTTTTTATGGGAAATAATTCAGCATTTATGCGGTGGTGCAGGAACGGCGGATTGCTTACAATTGCTAAAGAAAATTCAACCTAGCAAGTTAAGGCGAAGCCTTTTGTCAAAACTGTAAAATCAATCAACCTAATATATTGTTAATAAAATAGATAGTAAATAATAACCTCAAAAAAAGCCGGATTTACAGCAGTACCAATTCTGTTATTACCGTATCCCCTACTTCTTTATTCAACAGATCGATTACTTTTTCTCTATTGTAAGAGATCTCATTCTTCAGGACAGCTGAATTAAATCTTACATAGAGCTTACTATCCTTAATAAAGATCTGATCAGTGCGTGAACTTATTGTTTTCCCCATCACTTTATCCCAGGCTGCGATCAGGTTATGCTCATTGAGCCCGCTTTTCAGGTTATAGGTTTCCAGTAATTGCTTAATGACATCCCCCAAACTTTGTTCATTTGAAGATCTCATGCGGTTTCAGCTATTTGAATATGTTTAACATTCCCGGATTCGATCTCGAATACGCGCAGGGGCATTCCAATATGATTAAAAACGGACTTTATTCTTTCCGGATGTGCATCTGTGATAAAGATCTGCCCGAAGCCTTCCTTACTTACCAGTTCCATCAAGGCAGTTACCCGACTGTCATCCAGCTTATCAAAAATATCATCCAATAATAATAGAGGACTCAACTTGCGGACATTCCCGAAAAATTCATATTCTGCTAACTTCAGAGCCAGAATAAAACTCTTTTGTTGTCCCTGAGATCCGAATTTCTTAACCGGTTGTCCTGCCAGTTTAAACAGCAGATCATCTTTATGAATGCCTTTTGTGGTATGCTCTACCGAACGGTCTCTTGAGAGAGATCCTTTCAACAGGGTTCCCATATCATCATCATGCAAAGCACTATCATAATCAACGCTTACATCCTCTTTACCACCTGAGATCCTGTTGTAGTAATCCAGAAAGATGGGATTCAGCTTTTCAAGAAAACTTTGTCTTGCCTGAAAGATAGGTGCACCGTAATTACTGAGTTGATCATCCCATATTTCAAGTGAAACAGCATCGAAATGATGGGATCGTGAAAAGCTCTTCAGCAGTGCATTCCTTTGTTGCAAAGCTTTATTATATGAGATCAGGTTATCCAGATAGGTGCGGTCATATTGAGAGATAATGCTATCCATCAGCTTCCTGCGTTCCTCACTCCCTTCCGTGATCAGGCTGTTATCCGTTGGAGATATCATCACCAGCGGGATCATGCCTATATGATCTGCTAATCGGGCATACTCCTCTTTATTCAGTAGAAACTGTTTCTTTTGGTTTTTCTTAACCCCACAATGCACCAGATCGGTCTTGCCTTCATTCTCAAACCAACCCTGGACCATGAAAAATGCTTCATCAAAAAGTATATTCTGGCTGTCAATCGGATTAAAATAACTCTTACACAACGCCAAATAATGAATCGCATCCAGCAAATTCGTCTTGCCACTGCCATTATCTCCTACAAAAGCGTTTGCACCGCTTCCGAATTCAATATCGGCTTCAGAGTAATTCTTGAAATTGATGAGGCTAAGGCGTTTGAGTAGCATTGATTGGGACAGGCTGTAAAGTTAATAAAAGGCCGGCAAAGCATAGCCTTGAATCCACATATATGTGATATTTGGTTCGTTTGTTAAATTACTCACACTTATTCAGTAGTCAGACAAGATTATTCTATTAGGTGAATATGAAAAAAAAAGTATTTTTGCAGTCGATTTAATAGGAACATAGAAATCAAGCCTATTTAATAATTTATCATGGCAGACAAAAACAAAGATCAGGAACTGGATATCGTTGAAACTCTAGATAAAACAGAGAAATATATTGACGAGAACAAAAAGAGTCTATCTATTATCATTGGAGCGATCGTTTTGGTTGTAGGTGGATACTTTGCATATACCAGCCTCATTGTTAAACCAAAAGAGAAAGCTGCACAAGAGCAAATGTTTGTTGCAGAAAAGTATTTCCGTACGGATAGTCTTGATCTGGCATTGAACGGTGATGGTAACTATCCCGGTTTTCTGACCATAATTGATGATTATAGCTCAACCAATGCTGCTAATCTTTCACATTATTATGCAGGTATGATCTATCTTAAGAAAGGTGAATTCCAATCTGCTATTGATCATTTGAAAAATTACGATGCTGAGGATGCGATTACAGGTGCTTTAGCATTTGGTGCCATTGGTGATGCAAACATGGAATTGGGTAATGCTGATGAAGCTGTTTCTTATTATAACAAAGCAGTAAGTTATGATGAAAACAAACTTACAGCTCCATTATTCATGATGAAAGCAGCTCAGGTTTTAGAATCTAAGAGTGATTACAAGAAAGCTCTTGAATTGTATAATAAGATCAAGGATAAATATAGCGACACAACAGAAGGACGTGATATTGAAAAATATATCGCCAGAGCTGAAATGATGGTTAAATAATCATCATCAATTTTCATAAAGATGCTGTCTATAGGGCAGCATTTTTTTTGGACATTAAATTCTTATTGTAATTTTTTTAAAGACATTTGAAATCTTAAATTGCACCATGGCTACTCATCTAAAGAACTTGTCAGATTTTTCTGCTAATCCGCTTCCTTCAGCAAAAG
The DNA here is from genome assembly GCA_037969175.1 of Bacteroidia bacterium. Taxonomy (GTDB): domain Bacteria; phylum Bacteroidota; class Bacteroidia; order AKYH767-A; family JBBKVM01; genus JBBKWX01. Next base: position 8,788 of record JBBKWX010000178.1, read on the forward strand.
AAATGCGTTTCGATATAGTTGTTGCGGAATGGAATGCGGAAGTAACTGGTGCACTTTTAAAAGGCGCGGTTTCGACATTGGTTACTCAGGGAGCTGCTGAAGAAAATATTCGGATCCATTGGGTACCGGGCAGTTTCGAACTTACAACCGGAGCCAGATATGTGATAGAATCAGACTGTGATGCTGTTATTTGTTTGGGTTGCGTGATCCAGGGTGAGACCCGGCATTTTGATTTCATTTGTTCTGCTGTAGCACATGGCTTGACCGATCTTGCAATTCAGTTTAATAAGCCGGTCATCTTTGGTGTACTTACGCCAAATACCCAGGAACAAGCTATGGATCGTGCAGGCGGGAAACATGGTAATAAAGGAGACGAAGCTGCTGCTACAGCAATAAAGATGGTAACCCTGAAGAAAGCCTTGTAATTCCATTATTCAAATTCTTTGATTTTTTATTCTTAATATTAAAACCAAATCAAAGTTTTGTCAACACATATCCCGAACCATTCATTTTTATTTAACATCAAGAAGTTTGTTCTTTCGATCAAAGGAGCAATTACTTTTTATATGCTATGGAGTTTTTTCTGGATGCTTACTCCGGTTGGGATCAATTATGATGTAACCGATACCATACAGTATATCAGCATCGCTGAAAAGTGGAGGCATGGCGATCTTAGTAATGCAATTAATGGATATTGGGGACCTTTGATCTCCTGGCTTTTGATTCCTTTTCTTGTTTTTATTTCTGATGCATTGCTTGCATTTAAGATCTTACAGATATTTATCGGTGCATTTGTTTTATTAGTCTTGAATAGGTTGATCCGAAACTTGGGTCTTTCAATGACACTCCATGTCTTTTTGAATTTTCTTTTTGCCATTTTGATCTCGACCTATGCCTTGCAAAATAGTACTCCTGATCTTCTGCTGGTATTACTTTTTATCCTTTATCTGAACAATCTTCTTTTTAAACCCAAGCAACATTTACAACATGGTTTGTTAGGGGGATTGATGTTTTTATGTAAGAGTTATGCACTTCCATTTTTCCTGATTCATATCTTGATCTTTTATATGCTGAGGTCCTTTCAAGGACAAAAAGAAGTCAAAAACTTTTTCAAAATGATGACTGTTTTTTTACTGATCTCCGCATCATGGATCATTTTGCTCACCAATAAATATGGTGAACTTACTATAAGTAAATCGGGCACTTATAATATGTCGTTACAAGGTCCTGAGCTTTGGAATCCGGAAAGAAAAATGCATCCTACCATTTTTGAAGGCCTCTTCCCTCCTGCCAATGAAACTGCAAGTAGTGCGTGGGAAGATCCTTCCTTGTATCCAATAAAGAAATGGAATCCATTAAGCACTGCATACGATCGGGATCATTATTTATTTATTATCAAGAATAATATTTTATCATTTTATTATGGACATATAAAAAGACAGACTGGAGTAATCGTTCTACTCTTATTACTAATTTATTTTTTCTATCATCTTAAAAAGAAATTGGCAATCAATCCTGACATTACTTTCCTGCTCATTACAGCTTTCATTTATACTGGAGGATATATGCTAATATTTCCCATGAACCGTTATCTGTGGCCGGTTTCAATAATCATGATCATATTGATCTTTATTATTGCTGATGAATTTATCCGGTTCAAAGGAAAATGGAGATTACTTGGGTTACTAAGTATTGTTATTTCTTCATTACTCATCTTCAAGAGATCGGTTAAAGAAATGATCTTTGTAGATGATAAAGAATTGAGTTTCGTAACAGCTAAGGCATTTCTTACTAATCCTAATGCAGAATTAAAATTAATCTACTCTGAGAAACTAGCTTATAACGATCTAACCAACCAGCATAAATTGAATTTCCTGAAACATAAGCGGGTCGCGAGTATCAGTCTTGGCGACAGTTATGTTCATTCCACTATTCTGGCTTTTCAAAATGAATTCAACTATTATGGAGAATTAAGTGATAGTCTCATTCAAATTGGATTTGCGGATCAATTGAATACTTATGAAATTGACTATTTACTGATGAGCGATCCTGTTACTCAGCCCGGAGAATTTCTTTCGAAGGAACCCAAGTTGATCTTACATGATGAGGAAACAGGTTTAAGGATTTATGATCTTCAGGACTAGCTCTTATTCTGCATCGATTCAAATTTCTCGCGGGTCAATTTCCATTTATTTACCATTTGTTCAAAAGTGATAAATCCGGGAGTAGTTAAATGTTTTTCTATAAACTCAAAGCCGAATATTTCCAAGGTCTTATTGGGTGCAGGATTCAAGGCGTAAGGTTCACAATAAAGAGTTTTCAGTTGAAAAATACTAAAGAAAAAAGGAAGTGATAATTTCACGAGCTCTTTTCCTATCCCTTGTTTCCTTGTAGAAGAATTCCACATATGCAGATGCATATACGCTTCTTTACCAAAAATAATGTTGCCGATATTACAATGGCCTATTGCTTTTCCATCAATACACCAGATAGTAGCAAAGGATTTTTTTTCCTCATAAGGTGATTTAATCTGTTTATGCAACATAGCTTCAAACTCTGCTCTGTTATGCATCTTATCTAGATCGACACCCATCCCTTTTAAAAATTCGGGATCTGATTTGAACCAATAATCACAAATGGGTTCAATATCTCGAACTTCAATTTCGCGGACAGAAAGCTTAGTCATAATGTAGTTCTTTGTTCAAATATAAAAAATACCATAGAGACAAAGCGTCATGGATTTTCTATAAAAAATCATTGTAGTCCGGAATCGGGTTTCTAATCCTGTCGAATTGCATCATAAGTACTTATCTACAAGGGGAATCTGTGCTAATTTTACCACAGAGGTCTTAGTCCTGCAAGTGCTAATATGCGTCAAGCTAATTCAAATCTAAAATATCTAAGGTATTTGCAAATTGCTGACCTTCCTTTTTCCCGCAAAATACGCAGAATGCTTCTTTGTATCAGCGATATCTGCGGAATTGAAAGGGTATTGCAAGGAATTCACTAACAATATCGCAGAAAACGCAGAATGAAATTAACAGTTCACCGGGATCTGCGGGGAAAAAGGAAGGTCAGCAATTTGCAAAATCTTCACTCAACGTGCATAAGCACATGCGAGACTGAGGTCCTTGTGGTTAAAAAAGCCTTAATTAAAAAACTTCCGGACAACAATGATTCTAATGGATGAATTAAGGAATACAAAAAAGCGACAAGACTTGAGGCCTTGTCGCTTTAACATCGTAATTAATTTACTTAGTAAACTGCTACTTTCTTTACAGAATTTTTCTTGGAATTACTTACGCGAAGCATGTAGATTCCTTTAGCTTTTTTACCTAATTCAATATCGTTTTTATACTTTCCTGAGAACGAGAGAAGCTTTTCGCTATAGACCACCTGACCCAAAGGATTCAAAACTTCAACCAGATAGTTGTCCTGATCTGCAGCATCAAATGACACAGAGAACATACCATTATTTGGATTTGGATAGATGGAAATTCCACCGTTCGCAAACAGTTCATTGATACCAATAATTGCACACGTATCAGTTGCTGTAACTGAGGCACGCTCTGAATTACAAGTTACCGTGGTGTAGGTCCAGTCATAGAAGAAATAATAGTAACCCGGGATCGATGCATTACTTTCAGTGATTCTTACCGAAGTACCTGTATACGGATAAACAGCTCCTGCTGAATGTCTGAACAGATCCACATTTCCTCTGCATTTTATGAAATAATTATTACCCGGATACAAATTGAAATTCAATGAGACTGTTGTTGGTACTGTTGGACTAGCAGGAATGAATACGGTTTTTTCAACAACTGTATTTCCTGTGGGGCCTATGATCTCAATGGTTCTGTTACCTGCAGAATTTGCATATACCTGAACTGAGTTTAACACGATCGGATCCAATACATCAAAATATAAACCTCTGATATCATTTGCAGTGAAGTAAGCTCCAACAGAACCTGATATTCCCGGCTCGCCTACATAATCTACAAGTCCACCCGGTACATCTACATCTACATAAAAGTTTGTCGTTCCGTTTATAAATGGAGAATAGGTATTACCGGTTGCAACTATATTTCCACCTCCCGGTGCATCCCACCATCTGATTGTACCACCGGCAACAGAAGAAGATGCAGAAAGATTTACAGTTCCCGGATCACAACGCTGTGCACCTACAGTACTTGGTGCAGAATATGGACTGGAGCTGATCGTTATGTGATTGTTTGCAGTATATATATCCGTTCCATTGGCATTCGTAGCTGTCAGTGTAACATTATAGCTACCCGGAGCATTGAAATTAACAACAGGATTTTGCTGTGTTGAACTGGAAGGATTTCCACCCGGGAAAGACCAGTTCCAGCTTGTTGGCTGACCGGCAGAATAATCTGTGAACTGTACTCCTGCTCCCGGACATGAGATCGTTTGATCTGAGATAAAGAAAGCACTTGGAGGATAGTTACCGGCAACATATAAGGGTGTTTCCCATAGACCGCGTCCGTAGGTTGATGCACGTAATTTATTACCGGGATAAAAGATCTCCAGTTGTGTCACTATAACATTTGGTAAACCATCAAAATAAGGTTGCCAAGTTGTAAGTGTTGCATCTTTGTAGAATACACCTAGGTCAGTTCCAACATAAACAGCATCATTCGAATTCTTCATGTACACTATGCAGTTTACAGGAACATTGGGTAATGAAGCTGAAATATTCATCCAGGTAGCACCCTGGTCATTTGTTTGGAATACTTTGTTCTGATTGTTGAAACCGGAATACGTGATCCAGGCTTTGTTGGGATCCGTATTACTGCAAGCTATATACGTTATGGTTCCGGATGGTACATTCGAGATAGTTGACCAATTGGTACCACCATTATTTGTTACATACAGGTTGGCATTATTAGCAGCCCAAATAACCTGAGAATTAGCACCTGAAACAGCTATGCGATTCAATGTAGCCGAACCCCCGAAATTACTGATCTTGGTCCAGGTATTTCCACCCACCGTACTTTTCCAAACATTTACAAAACCTGCATAAATAGTACCCGGCACATTCGGATCCTGCAACCAGGGAGTAACCCAGGCACCAGCTTCTGATATATTGCCAACACAACCCGACATAGATCCGCCGCCATTAGTACTACGCGCTAATCCACCATTCTGGCTTTCAGCCCACATATTATTGTCATTGTTATAATCAATGAAAGGAAGCATTCCATCACCACCTAAAATTGAATTCCAGCTTGTTCCATTGTAGCGGTTAGAGCCATTGTCCTGCCATCCGTGAATCAACAGATTTGGGTTGTTTGCAGATTGTCCGAAGCCATACATTTGAGCAATGGTAAGTCCGTTGCTTAGGTTGGACCAGGATCCTCCAGAGTTGGTCGATCTGTAAACACCACCATCATTGGCCATATAAACTGTTGTTCCACCGGTATAAACTACATCATGGTAATCGACATGTGTACCTGCACCACTCGCTGACCAGGTTGCCCCACCATTAATTGTTTTCAGAAATTGGGTTTGTCCTCCGATCAGCACTTCATTTGCACTATTTGGCGAAGCTGCTATACAGAGGTCATACCATTGCTGTGTACCTATGTCAGGCGTGTTGATCTTGTTCCAGTTAGTACCACCATTTGTAGATCTGTAGAAACCTTCTGTTCCATATGCAGGAGCAGGTTTTCCTACGATCATATATATGTAATTAGGATCAGCAGTTGTAACTGCAATTGCCATTCTGCTAACTGCTGCAACAGCAGGAAGCCCGCCGGCGATAGTTGTCCAAGTAGCACCTGCATCTGTAGAACGCACAAAGCTGGAACCGCAAGCATACATGGTATTCGGGTCACCCGGCTTGAATTCCATGTCTTTAAAAGATCCGGTTTGAACCTGAGTAAAAGTTGCAGCAGCATCCATACTTCTATAGATACCACCAGAAGTTACTACTACAATATTATTTGAATTTGCAGGGTTCACTGAAACTTTGCTCATTTGTCTGAAATTAGCCATATAGAACTGAAGTCCTGTTCTATTCCAGGTCAAACCGGCATCTGTACTTTTTAACAGACCGATCGTGTATGTGTCTCCCGCGTCTCCGTCTCCGGTTGCCAGATACATGATATTGTTGTTGTTTGGATCAAAAGCTATGTCGGTACATCCGATCACCTGATCAACCCAATCTGTATTGGTAGTCCAGGTAGAACCTCCATTGGAGGATGTCCAAAGACCACCGGCCGGCGAGCCTACATAAAGCTTGTTAGCATCATTTGGATGCACTTTTACAAAATTCAATCTTCCTGCGCCCGACATTCCGGCTACTGTAGTTGGACCTATCAAAGTCCAGGTACCGGCATTCGTTCTTTGCACGCGTTCATTTAGTTTACGCGCTTCATCAGCCACGGCCATAGGGTTGAAACGGGTTCCGTCTTCTGCTACACGTGGAGCCATGAACCATTCCCAGCGTTTAAATTGCTTATATCCTGAGATCCGTTTTTCAGCAGTTGTGAGTTCAGTACCAAGAGGTTTTGTAGCCAGTAGTCTAGCTTGTGCGGCCAGTTCTTGTTCCTTATATTCTTCAAACGTCTTTTGGACTTCAAAGAAGTTTACATTTGGATCCTTCATTTTGCTTACCCAATCCTGAGCATTGATCTCAGAACCGGTAAAAAAAGCAAGCATCACAAGCAATTTCGCGTAATAATTGTTTTTCATGCAATCGTTATTAGTGGTGATTAGTATAAGAAAGGGGAATTGAAAAGATTTTCGAATTTAGGGAATGAACTAATACCAAACAATACAAATATGTTATTGTCTTGATTCTGTTGCTCCATGCTATTTTTTTTTCACCATGGAGACACGGAAACACGGATTAACACAGAGTGATATTGTGCTAAATTGAAACGTGGGCGCCTTGATGGGGGACAAAATTCATAATTTTTAATTGAATTCGTATCTCGTAATTTGGAATTCGTAATTGAATTTGATTGGGATTTTGGGTCAGCATCAAAAAAATATCAATTATTTTAGCTTCATTTGCAAACAATATAAATACTTTGTTATCTTTGCCGACCCGAAAGGAGAGGTGCCTGAGAGGCCGAAAGGAACAGTTTGCTAAACTGTCGTACTGGAAACGGTACCGAGGGTTCGAATCCCTCTCTCTCCGCAAGACTTGCAACGGCATGTTTTAACTTTAGGGAATTCGGGGTGTAGCGTAGTCCGGTATCGCGCCTGCTTTGGGAGCAGGAGGCCGTAGGTTCGAATCCTGCCACCCCGACACCAATTTATCCCGTGCTTTATCCCCTGCTGCGGGATTGTCAAAAATCCGGTTCCGTAGCTCAGCTGGATAGAGCAACAGCCTTCTAAGCTGTGGGTCATAGGTTCGAATCCTATCGGAATCACTTGATAATCAAGTCCTTATCTAAAGATAGGGACTTTTTTTTTGTGGCGAGCCAAGTGCAGTTTGCTTTTTTTTTGCCACTAAGGCCCGAAGATTCAAAGTACACTCGAAGAATAAAAAATTACTGTGCGAATCCCCCTTCCC
>JBBKWX010000179.1:0-18125 GCA_037969175.1 Bacteroidia bacterium
TATTATTGGAATTGCCCTGGGGCGAGTTCACCAAGGATAATTTCGATCTGAAACGTGCTCAAAAAGTATTGGATAAGGATCATTATGGACTTGAAAAAGTTAAGTCCAGAATAATGGAATACCTGGCTGTTTTAAAGCTAAAACAGAATATGCGGAGTCCGATCATGTGTTTATACGGACCTCCGGGAGTGGGTAAAACTTCCTTAGGCAGATCGATAGCAAAGGCTTTGGGCAGGAAATACGTTCGCATGTCGTTAGGTGGATTAAGGGATGAAGCAGAAATAAGAGGACATCGCAAGACCTATATTGGTGCAATGCCGGGTCGTATCGTTCAGAATATCAAAAAAGCCAATTCCTCAAACCCATTATTCGTTCTGGATGAGATAGATAAGCTAGGAAGAGACTATCATGGAGATCCTTCAAGCGCCATGCTCGAAGTACTTGATCCTGAGCAGAACAGTCATTTCTATGATAATTATCTGGAAATGGATTATGACCTGAGTAATGTACTATTTGTAGCTACTGCCAATTCTTTGAGTTCCATTCAGCCTGCTTTGCTGGATAGAATGGAGATCATTGAGATCAACGGATACACGATAGAAGAAAAAGTTCAGATCGGCATTCGTCATTTGATCCCCAAACAATTGGAGGCTCACGGAATCACCAAGAAGGATGTGAGTATACCAACCAATATCATTGAGTTTATAGCGGTGAATTATACCCGTGAAAGTGGTGTCCGTACGCTCGAGAAACGTCTGGCAGCAGTGATCAGATGGATCGCTAAGTGTATTGCTATGGAGGAAGAATATTCCAAAAAGCTAACGAAAAAGGATATTGAGAAGATTCTGGGAGCTCCTTTCTATATATCAGATGTCTACGAAAACAATACAGTACCGGGTGTGGTGAATGGATTGGCATGGACGTCCGTTGGTGGCGACATGTTGTACATAGAAAGCAGCCTGAGCAGAGGCAAGGGAAAGCTTACCTTAACCGGTAACTTGGGTGATGTAATGAAAGAAAGTGCCATTATAGCTTTGGCCTATCTAAAAGCGCATGCAGAAGAATTGAATATTCCTTATTCTGCTTTTGAAGAATGGGATGTCCATATTCATGTCCCTGAAGGAGCAACTCCTAAGGACGGACCTTCAGCCGGAATAACCATGCTTACTGCTTTGGCATCCTCTTTTACACAGAGATTAGTTAAAGCTAAACTTGCAATGACCGGGGAGATAACTCTGAGAGGCAAGGTATTACCTGTTGGTGGAATTAAAGAGAAGATCCTTGCCGCGAAACGTGCCGGAATCAAAGAAGTGATCCTTTCATCCAGAAATCGTAAGGACATTGAAGAGATCAGAAAAGACTATATCGCGGATCTTAAATTCCATTATGTAGATAGTATGATGGATGTTATTGATCTGGCTATAACAAACAAGAAACCCAAGCAAGCACTTAAGATCAGTTCGACAAATTCTGTAAGCAAAGCAGCGAAAGCAAAATAATAGATAACTTACAGCGTTTCCATTTACAATTCTTTTATGGATATGAGGAAAACCCTATTATCCCTGCTAATGCTAACAGGGCCATTCTTATCATTTTCCCAGATCGGGGGTAATTCGACTTACGCTTTCCTGAATCTTGCAACTCCGGCCAGAATAGCAGCCATGGGTGGTACTTTCATATCTGTAAAAGATGCCGATCTGAATTTAGGTTTGCGCAATCCGTCCTTACTTGACCCTTCTGTATCAGGGCAATTGGCGCTGAATGGTGTAAACTATTTCTCTGATATTAAGCTTGGCAATGTATCCTATGCACAGCATTTTAACAAGCTGGGCACCTTTGCAGCCGGAATTAATTACATCAATTACGGCGATTTTATAGCTGCAGATGAGATAGGTGAGCAAACCGGAACTTTTAGTGCATCTGAATACGATTTTCTTACTTCCTGGGCTATCCCCATCGATTCCATGTTCAGTTTTGGAGCCAATTTGCATTTCATTTACAGCCAGTTAGAGAATTATACTTCTTCAGGTATGGCAGTGGATCTGGCAAGTTCATATTATAATGCGAACCATGGTTTAACAGCTACGGTGCTTGTCAGAAACCTGGGATCTCAAATAAATAAATACCGCGAAGGCGAAAAAGAGGATCTTCCATTTGAAGTCCAGGCCGGGATCTCTAAAAAATTGGGCAGAGCCCCATTGCGTTTTAGTTTGACAATGAGAAATCTGCAAAAATGGGATCTGACCTATATTGATCCAAATTCTGCACAAGAAGTTGATCCCCTGACACAGGAACCTATAGATAATTCTGCTAGTTTTGGAGATAAATTGCTGTTACACACGATATTTGGCATGGAGCTTTTGCCCGGTAAAAATTTCCATATCAGAGCTGCTTATAATTTCCAGCGTAGAAAAGAACTCGGTCTGGAATCAAGGATGTCGACAACAGGAGTTAGCTGGGGCTTTGGCTTTAGGGTATCTAAATTCATAATAGGTTATGGTCGGGCTACCTATCATTTGCAGGGTGCCAGCAATCATTTTTCATTAACAACTAACCTTACAGAACTCTTGGGCAAAGGCAAAAACGTATCTTTGCCATTATCATCGGATTAAATTGATCCGTGAAAAAGATTTAATGGAGCCAATAATAATTGCAGTTGACGGACATTCTTCTTGTGGGAAGAGTACCATGGCCAGAGAGTTGGCTGATAAATTAGGCTATGTGTATATAGATTCCGGTGCGATGTATCGTGCTGCGACTTTATTTTTTCTGGAAAAAGGCCTATTGGGAAGCGATACAACAAGTTTACCCAAGCCCCATACCTTAACACAACATCTTGATGAAATGCAGATCCGCTTTCGAAAAATGGAATCGGGACATGCAGATACATTTCTCAACGGGGAGAATATTGAAAAAGAGATCCGTGGCATGGAAGTAAGCCGTTGGGTAAGTTTTGTGAGTTCAGTTAAAGCTGTAAGAGATAAGTTGGTTTTGCTCCAACAGAAGATGGGCGAGGAGCGGGGACTGGTAATGGATGGAAGAGATATTGGAACCCATGTTTTTCCGGATGCTGAATTGAAGATCTTTATGACAGCCCGACCTGAAGTGAGGGCGCAAAGACGGTTTGAGGAATTGTTGGCTAAAGGGATCTCAGTCAGTTTAGAAGAAGTTCTTGAAAATCTGATCTCGCGTGATCGGGAAGATTCTAACCGTAAGGAAAGTCCATTACGTAAAGCCGATACAGCTTTAACACTAGATAACTCTGACATCAGCAGAGAAGAACAATTGGCTTTGGCACTCAGCTGGGCTAAAAAAGTGATCGCTCAAAAAGAAGCTAGATTAAGTCCTAATGCTTAACTTTGTACCATGCAGGTAAATATTGATACAGGTTCAGGTTTTTGTTTTGGTGTAGTTTACGCCATCCAAATGGCTGAGGAAGAGCTGGATAGATCCGGTACTTTATATTGCCTGGGGGATATCGTTCATAACAACATGGAAGTGGAACGACTAAAGGCTAAAGGCCTTAAGATCATCGACCATGAAACATTGAATAAGCTGCATGATTGTAAGGTCCTGATCCGCGCTCATGGTGAACCTCCATCAACCTATAAAACTGCAATTCAGAATAATATAGAACTTGTTGATGCTTCCTGCCCTGTTGTACTAAAGCTTCAGAACCGAGTTAAGAATTCTCATTTGGATACCATTGAAGATGAAGGCCAGATCGTGATCTATGGTGAAGAAGGACATGCAGAGGTAAATGGATTGGTTGGTCAGACCAAAGGAACTGCGATCATCGTAAAACTAAAAGAAGATCTTGATAAAGTAGATTTTACCCGCCCCATTCATTTATTTTCACAGACTACTAAGAGTACTGCAGGCTTTGCTGCTATGAAGGCCATGATTGAAGACCGGATAGTACAGGGAGGAAACCCTGAGAATCTGGAATTTTTTACTTCAAATGATACCTTATGCAGACAGGTTTCGAACCGTGAGCCTCGTTTACGCATTTTTGCTCAGGAACATGATGTGATCGTTTTTGTCAGTGGCAAGAAGAGCTCCAATGGCAAAGCGCTACACAGCGTTTGTTTGAGTGAAAATCCAAGATCCTATTTCATTTCCGATTCAGGAGAGCTGGATATGAACTGGTTTCAGCCAAACGACAAAGTTGGGATCTGTGGTGCAACAAGTACACCTATGTGGCTTATGGAAGCGGTTGCAGAAGAGTTGAATAAGCAAGATATAACTACCTGATAACGATATTTTTAAGCTGTTTTTCTTTCACTTTCCGGTTTTATATCATTCTACTTCTTTATACCAAAGATATTTCCTACATTTGCACTCCTTTTTAAGAGAAAAAAAGGAAAATTAAATATTGTCTAACATTTTAAAGATTACAATGGTAAACCAAGCTGACGCTGAAAACCAAAACCTTGAGACAGAAGCTTCTGTTGAAGAAACTAACACTCAAGAAACTACTCCCCTTGCTGCATCTGTGGAAACACCCGGCAGTGAAGAATTTGACTGGTCTAATGCCGGTAAAACGTGGGATGACTACAAACCTTCTGAAAGAGCTAAATTTGAAAAGCTGTATGAAGAAACCCTGAACCAGGTTGTAGAACACGAGATCGTAAATGGTCTTGTTATCGGTTTAACAAACAAAGAAGCTGTTATTAATATTGGATTCAAATCTGATGGACTAGTTCCACTTAGCGAATTCCGTCATAATCCTAACCTTAAGGTTGGTGATGAAGTGGAAGTATATGTTGAGAATCAGGAAGACAAGAATGGTCAGTTGATTCTTAGCCACAAGAAAGCACGTGCTCTTAAATCATGGGATCGCGTTAATGCTGCTCTTGAGAATGATGAAACAATTACAGGATACGTTAAATGCCGTACTAAAGGCGGACTTATCGTTGATGTGTTTGGTATCGAAGCTTTCCTTCCGGGATCGCAGATCGATGTTAAGCCTATCCGTGATTACGATGTATTCGTAGGTAAGAACATGGAATTTAAAGTTGTGAAGATCAACAATGAATTCAAAAACGTTGTTGTATCTCATAAGATACTTATTGAAGAAGAACTTGAAAGCCAGAAAGCTGAGATCATTTCTAAGCTTGAAAAAGGTCAGGTACTTGAAGGAACTGTTAAGAACATTACTTCTTACGGTGTATTCATGGACCTTGGTGGTGTTGATGGACTTCTACACATTACTGATATCTCTTGGGGACGTATCAATCATCCGGAAGAAGTATTGCAGCTTGATCAGAAGATCAACGTTGTAATTCTTGATTTTGATGATGATAAGAAGCGTATCGCCCTTGGTTTGAAACAACTTACTTCTCATCCTTGGGATAACCTGAGTGCTGATCTGAAAGTTGGTGATAAATTGACCGGAAAAGTTGTTGTTATAGCAGATTACGGTGCATTTGTTGAAATTCAGCCGGGTATCGAAGGTCTTATTCACGTATCTGAAATGTCTTGGTCTCAGCACCTTCGCAGCCCACAGGATTTCCTGAAGGTTGGTCAAGAAGTTGACGCAGTTATCCTGACACTTGATCGTGAAGAGCGTAAGATGTCATTGGGTATTAAGCAATTGATGCCTGATCCATGGACTGATATCAATTCAAAATATCCATTGAATAGCAAGCATACTGCTAAAGTTAAGAACTTCACAAACTTCGGAGTGTTCGTAGAACTTGAAGAAGGTATTGATGGACTTATCCATATTTCTGATCTGAGCTGGTCTAAGAAGATCAAGCATCCTTCAGAATTCACTAAAGTGGGTGATGATATCGATGTAGTTGTACTTGAGCTGGATGCTGAGAACCGTCGTTTGAGCCTTGGTCACAAACAGCTTGAAGATAATCCTTGGGATGTATTCGAATCTATATTTGATGTAGGATCGATCCACGAAGGACAGGTTTTGAAAGCTATCGATAAAGGTGCTGTTATATCACTTCCTTATGGTCTTGAAGGTTTTGCTCCTGCAAAACATCTTGTAAAGGCTGACGGATCCAATGCAAAGGTTGACGATAAACTTGAGTTCAAAGTAATTGAATTCAATAAAGAAAATCGTAAGATCGTTGTTTCTCATTCACGCATTCATGAAGAGGTTTCTGAAGCCGAATTGAAAGAAGAACGTAACGAGAAGAAGAAGAATGTAGAAGCAGGTAACAAAGCAGTTAAGAAGATGAAAGATGGTCTTGAAAAGACCACCCTGGGCGACCTGAATGTTCTTTCTGCATTGAAAGCTGATCTTGAAACTTCTGAAGCGAAGGATAAGAAAAAAGCGAAAGACGATGCTTCCACTGATGCTCCAAAAGAGCCAAAGGCGAAAAAGAAAAAGTCTGATGACGCTGAAACTGAATAATTAAAAAAAAGTCTTCCTTCGGGAAGACTTTTTTTTTGAGCATTAGAGATCAAAATCTAATAATTCTATCTTTGCCTGACAAGACCTATGGAAAAGCGGATAATACTTGATAACCGACAATTTGATATTACGATCAAAAGACTGTGTTATCAGCTCATCGAGAACCATGATGATTTTAAAGATACCGTTCTGGTTGGTTTACAACCCAGAGGTATTTATCTGGCTAAACGCGTCTCCGAGACGCTCTCATCGATGATCCCCGGGCTTAAAGTCCCAGTGGGTAATTTGGATATCACATTTTTTAGAGACGATTTCAGAAGACGCGAAGAGATGTTGGTTCCCAGCGCTACTCAAATGGATTTCCTGGTGGAGGATAAGAAGGTTGTGCTAGTGGATGATGTGCTGTTTACCGGCAGAACCATCCGCTCAGGAATGGATGCGATCCTGGCATTTGGCAGACCCCGCAAAATGGAGCTGCTCTGCCTCATAGACAGGAAATATAGCAGGCACTTGCCGATTGAACCGGATTATGTTGGAAAAGCTGTTGATACCATTAATGCCGAAAAGGTAAAGGTTGATTGGAAAGAAACAGGAGGATCAGATATAGTCATACTATTTACACCCGAAGTAACCGAAGGATAATTTAAATATAAGCAATGAATCAAGACCTGAGTGTGAATCATCTTTTAGGAATTAAGGAGCTTACTCCCGAAGATATCAACCTCATTTTTGCTACTGCTGATACATTCAAGGATGTAATCAATCGACCGATCAAAAAAGTGCCCTCGCTCAGAGATCTCACTATTGCCAATTTATTTTTTGAGAATTCAACCCGGACTAGACTATCTTTTGAGCTAGCTGAAAAACGCTTAAGTGCAGATATAGTCAATTTTTCCGCTTCATCTTCTTCTGTAAGTAAAGGAGAGACACTCGTTGATACTGTGAATAATATACTTGCCATGAAAGTGGATATGGTTGTAATGAGACATCCCAATCCGGGAGCTGCAGTATTTTTAGCAAAGCATGTAAAAGCAAGAATAGTAAATGCAGGTGACGGTACCCATGAGCATCCTACTCAAGCCCTGCTTGATGCATATTCAATCAGACAAAAGCTGGGCGATGTAGCCGGAAAAAAAGTGGTCATCGTTGGTGATATACTTCATTCCCGTGTTGCTTTATCCAACATATTATGTCTAAAAAAGCTTGGAGCAGAGGTTATGGTATGTGGCCCAACAACGTTGATACCTAGATATATAAGCAGTCTTGGGGTTTTGGTTGAAAACAATTTCAGAAAAGCACTTGAATGGTGTGATGTGGCCAATATGCTCAGGATTCAATTGGAAAGACAGGACATAAAATATTTTCCCAGCATTCGCGAATATGTAATGTTATACGGATTAAATAAAAAGATCCTGGATTCCTTGTCCAAACCCATTTCCATCATGCACCCGGGCCCAATAAACAGAGGGGTTGAAATAACCTCAGATGTAGCTGATTCCGGCCAATCGCTGATCCTTGAACAAGTCGAGAATGGGGTTGCAATTCGTATGGCAGTGCTTTACCTGCTTGCAGGAAAGATCAGCAAGTAATCAACTTTATTAATACGCTTTTGTTCATAAGTTCAAGATAGTTCTTGAATGTTGATGGTTCTTTTCCTAAATTTGAAACAAATACAAGCACAGCATGCAGTATACTCTCGATAAACAAGAAAAGTACGTAACTCTGAAACTTCATGAGCCCAAGCTTAACTCCTTGGTAGCGCCTGAGTTGAAGTCAGAATTGATCTTGATCAACAATCAGGGATTCAGCAATATTATTTTGGATCTCAGTGAGACTCAATACTGCGATTCTTCCGGATTGAGTGCCATTTTAGTTGGAAACAGGGTTTGTAAGAATGCAAAAGGTGCATTTATCTTATCCGGATTAGGTGATCCTATCCAGAAATTGATCTCAATTTCACAACTTGATCAGGTATTATTGATCACCCCAACTGTAAATGAAGCAGTTGATTATATTTTCATGGAGGAGATCGAACGCGACCTTCATGATGAAAATTAATTCTGATCTCAAAAAGATGAAAAAAATTATACTCAGCTTGCTTTTCGTTATTGCCGCCACCTTGGGTGGATTTGCTCAGTGTACACCGAATACAACATTGACCGTTCCGGGTATATATCCTGATATAGCTACAAATCTTGCAATTGCAAATACGGGTGTTCCTTATTCAGAGGTTATCCAAGTTAGAGTTTTAACCGATACCACTTATAATGGACTACCGGCTTCCGTACTTCGTATAACCGTTACTGGCGTTCAAGGGCTTCCTGCAGGTTTTACCTATACGTGTAACCCGGCAAATTGCATCTTTCCGGGTGGAAGCAATGGATGCATCTCACTTAATGGCAATCCTACAGCTCTACAAGTTGGAACTTATGACATCAAGGTAAGTGTCATAATTAGAGGCCAGATCACCGGCCTTCCTGTTCCTATAGATGTTCCAGATACGATCAAAGGATATAGGATCCAAATCGTGAATCCATTGTCTGCTTCTTTAATAGCACCTGTCAAATATGAATTGCAGGCTAACAAGCCAAATCCTGCGATCAACAATACAGAGATCAGATTCAATTTGCCTAAGGCTGCAAGTGCAGAGATCCAGATCTATGATATGTTGGGTAACCCTGTTAAAAAGCTCAAGCTACAAGGGCTGGCAGGACAAAATACTGCAAATGTAAATCTGGAAGGGATGAACCCCGGCGTCTATTTTTATACACTTAGCACTTCTTATGGGGTTTTGACACGAAGGATGGTTATCTCTGCCAGATAATGTCATTTCATATCACGATCCTTGGAAGTAGTTCCGCAACCCCCACAAATCAAAGACATCCTACAGCTCAGGTATTAACATACAACGAGCATCTTTTCCTGATTGATTGCGGGGAAGGAACTCAAATGCAGCTCAATAGATACAAAATAAAAGCTCATAAGATCAACCATATATTGATCAGCCATTTGCATGGCGATCACTACCTCGGTTTGATGGGTTTGCTTTCCACATTACATCTTCAAGGACGTAGTCATGCAATGCATGTATATGGACCTGAAGCATTAAAGGAAATAATTGATATCCAGTTGCTGCACAGTCAGACAGACTTGCGTTATGAGCTTTTGTTCCATGCTATTCCTGCTACAGAATCAACATTGCTGTTTGAAACCGAAAACATAAGTGTCTCAACTATTATATTGAACCACAGAATTGCATGTACGGGGTTCATATTTAAAGAGATCAATAAGCCATTTCATTTAATAAAAGAGAAGATCGGCATAGATAAAGTACCGGTTGAAGCCTTCAATGATTTAAAAAAAGGCTTGGATTTTACTTCTGCTGAGGGCAAGAGTTTTACAGTTTCTGATTACACAAAACCACCTTCAGATGCACTATCGTATGCATATTGTTCAGATACTTGTTTTGATAAAGATGTGATCAAATCTGTCAGGAATGTGAGTTTATTATATCATGAAGCAACATTTCTTGATGAAATGGCAGAAAGGGCCACAGAAACATTCCATACTACCGCGAAACAAGCAGGAACGGTAGCCAGAGAAGCCGAAGTGAAGAAACTGATCATTGGACATTTTTCTGCCAGATATCGGGATCTGAATCCTATACTCGAAGAGGCAAAGGCTGAATTTGCAGAAACTCATTTGGCTACTGAAGGGCAACAATTTCTAATCGATTAGACTGAATACCTGTTTATTATTTATTATTGATGAATATCCTGATAGCAGATAGCGGTTCCACCAAAACTGAATGGGCTTTTTCAGATGGCCTTAAACCTATTGAGTTACGCAAGGGTGGAGGAATGAATCCTTATTTTTCTACTTCAGAAGTTTTGGAAAATGAGATCATTTCACAAGTAAAGAATCACAATTTTATACCGGAGAAGATCTTTTTTTATGGTGCCGGTTGTAGCAGCGAAAAGCAAATTTCGCTGGTTAAGAATGCTTTTACAACCGTTTTTCCGCATGCTGAGGTCACCGTTGATCATGATCTGTTAGCTGCAGCAAGAGCGCTCTGTGGACGAAGCGAAGGCATTGCTTGCATTCTTGGAACAGGTTCTAACGCATGTCACTTTGATGGCAATGTGATAATCAGTCAAAGACCGGCATTGGGTTATATTTTGGGAGATGAAGGAGCAGGCAGTCAAATAGGTAAAGCATTGATAAAAGCTTATTTGTATGATGAACTGCCGGAACAGATCTCCAAAGCTATAGTTGCGAAATTCGGAATTACCAAGGACAGCGTTTTGGAAGCTGTTTATAAAAAAGAATTCCCTAACAGATATCTGGCTTCATTTTCAATTTTTGTGGGAGAGAATCTGGATAAACCTGAAATGCGTGATCTGGTCAGGACAGAATTAAATTCATTTGCAGATCGTCATTTAATGAGGTTTGAAAATGCACAAGGCTTACCTGTTCACTTCACAGGATCCGTTGCTTCACATTATCATGAGATTTTGTCGGAGGTATTGAAGGAGAGGGGAATGCATTTAGGAAAAATCTTGAGTTCACCTTTACAGGGATTGATCAATTACCATCTACCACAGGCATAAGCATGGTCTCTTTTCGGTAATAATCCTTTATCAGAAAATGATACCAAAGCACTCCAAGTGCATATAACACAGCCGTGATATAGAAGATCCAAACATAAGCCAAACCGGATTCTCTCAGCACCTTAAAAATGATGGAGGAGATGAACCAACTGCCTGACCAGATAGCAGATGTCAGGGCACTCATCATTTCCTGATTTCTTTTACCCACATAATTCATGACAAGTTCGGATGTCATCGGACCTGCCATATTCATCAGTGGCTGGCGAAGTAAATAACAGAACACTGCGATTGCCAATGCTACAGGGCCCGGAGCAAAGAATTCGGTGGTAGCGAGCAAAATAAGAGCAACAACGGCCATGGATTGGAATAATGTGATAGCAATTCGATAGCCCCATCTTTTACGGATAAAAGGGATCAATAATGCTGCAAAGAAAACGAATAAGGCAGCCAATGAGCCTACAGCAGCGAAATTTTCGGAATCCATACCATGTACACTGAAGAAAAATAAGTTGATGAATGGAATCGTAAGACCGGCACCAACAGCAATTATCAGAGTAGGGATGAGCGCTTTCAGGATCACAGGCCAGTCAAAATCCCGCATATCCATTCTTTTGGATGTCAGATCCGGAACATGTTCTTTGATTTTGATCTTTGAGAAAAAGATCAAACTGAAAAATCCACAAACGGAGAATATTTGTAACAGTACTTTTTCATTAAAATAGCCCGGATCAACATTGGTCAAAACATAGATCAATAAGCCACTCACTACGGTACTGACGCTCCAGGTTGAGTAATTCAGCGATATAGCTTCACTTTGATAATTGGGATTTGCATTTCTTAATAGATAGGGTAATGTGCAGATCTGCATTAATGTGAAACTAATACCCCAGAAACAAAGTGATGCATAGAGTAGACGGACTAAACCTGCATCGATGGCGTACAATATGGTCAGGGACAAGATCGGCATCGCTATGCCGGCTATCATAAAAAGGGGTTTGAGTTTTCTTCCTTTGATAAATAAACCCAAGGGTAAGGCCAAGACCAATACACCCAGAAAACGATAGGATACAAAATCGGCGATAATAGGATCTGAATACCCTTTTTTGCTTAGATACAAATTGAGTATCAACATGAAAGAAGCATTGATCAGTTGCAAACAGAATTCTGCTGCTACCAGTAGCCAAACAAAGCGATCAAGTTGACGATAGGTCTGAATAAATTTCCGCATTATTTGTCTTTTCCCAATTTTTCTACAAATGCTATCAAATATGGGATCTCATTTATCTCATACCAATGATAGTCTTTGTCTTTTCTAAACCAGGTCATCTGCCTTTTGGCATACCTTCTGGAATTCTGCTTTATCAAAGAAACAGCTTCTTCAAACGATAATTCTCCGGCAAAATGTCGGAACAATTCAGTGTATCCCACAGTATGCAATGCATTCAGACCTTTATAGGGTAAAAGAGCTTTTGCTTCAGCTAACAAACCTTGCTCCAGCATTTTATCTACACGTTTGTTGATCCGATCATAGAGCGCATCTCTTTCCCATAACAGTCCGGTCTTTATGATATTGAAGGGTCTTTCAACTCGCTTTCCTTTTCTCAGTTCTGAAAATGGTTTACCGGTTGCTCTGCATACTTCCAAAGCCCTAATTACCCGTCTATGGTTTTGAAGATCTATGGTCTCAAACAATTCCGGATCCCGCTCTTTCAATTCCAGGATCAATGGCTCCAGACCCTTGGATTCAAATTCATGCATTAACTGAAGACGGTAACTTTCATCGATATCCGGTATTTCATCAATGCCATTACAAACTGCATCTATAAATAATCCGGAACCACCGGTCATGATCACCCAGTCGTTTGTTAAGAAAAGCTCTTCTATTTTTCGCAGAGCTTCAACTTCAAAATCTGCAACCGTAAATTCTTCTTTTATAGATCTGTCAGCAAGAAAATAATGCGGAACATTTTCTAACTCATCCTCCAAGGGCCTTGCAGTACCGATCTGCATTTCATGAAAAAACTGGCGTGAATCGGCTGAAATTACTGAACAGTTGAAGTATTGAGCTATTTTAACTGCAACCGCTGTTTTACCTGAAGCCGTAGGGCCCGCGATAACGAGCAGGTTCTTACTCAAAACAAAAATTAGATCTCTTCGAAGTCATCGGTAGTTTCTTCTGTAGCAGTGTCAACTTCTCCCATTTCTCCATCTTCTCCATCCAGGATCTCTCCATTTTGATCTACATCTACAAGCTGAGTTTCTTCTTCAAAACCCAGATCTTCATCAGAATCTTTAAGTATGCTTGAACCGTATTGTTTCGGTGCTTCCCCGATTGATTTGATTATTCTTGGAAATGTGACTCCCTGTTCTTCAGATGGGATTATTTTAGTGAGTTCAATATAAAAACTCCACATATTCATGAAGTCAAATACATAGTAAATTTTTTGATGAGGATCTGCAATAAAATCTTTAAGTCTTGCATCCTTCATAACAATGAGCTTATGTTCTTCTTGTTCTGACATATCCAGCAAAGTGATCTCAAGACCCTTATGCCAGTTGTCATCACTCAAATAAAACGAAGCCAATTGAGAACCATCAAAACCAATAGACTGTTGAATAATAGTATGTAAATCTTCAAAAGTCTGATTTGACTTTACTTCAATGTCTCTATAGATATCTTCGTGCTCTTCAAAAGTAACCCTGAAACGATAGGCTGCCATGCTTTTATTTTTTTTGTTCGATTAATGCAAAAATAAAGAATATTAATAAATGAATGTAAACAATTAGGATTGCAATTTCAATCCCATGTCTTCACCAATTTTCAACATGTATTTGTGTGCTTCATCATAGTCATTTCTTATTTCTCCTTCAAGTATCGCTTCGCGAATTGCATTCTTAATTTCACCCACTTCTTTCCCGGGTTTTAATGCAAAAATTTTCATGATCTCTTCGCCGGTTATAGGTGGTTGCCACACTCTTACCCGATCTTTCTCTTCGACTTCGTGTAATTTTTCTCTGACCAACTCAAAATTGCGAATGTATTTTTTAACCTTAATTTCATTCTTAGATGTGATATCTGCATGGCACAGCGTCATCAATGAATCAATATCATCACCTGCATCAAACAATAATCTTCTGATGGCTGAATCTGTCACATTGGTCTGTGCCAGCACGATAGGTCGTAAATGTAGTAAGACCATTTTTTGAACGAATTTCATTTTTTCGTTCATCGGTAATTTTAGTTTTCTGAATATTCCGGGTACCATTCGTGAACCTTTATCTTCATGTCCGTGAAATGTCCACCCGGTTCCTTCTTCAAATCTTTTTGTTGCCGGTTTAGCAATATCATGCAAAATGGCTGCCCACCTTAGCCACAGGTCATCTGTTTCAAGTGCGATATTGTCTAAGACTTGTAAAGTATGGTAGAAATTATCTTTATGTCCTTTTCCTTTTACGATCTCTACACCATGCAACTCAACAAATTCAGGAAAGATCAAATCCAATAATTTCGTATTGAATAATAGTTTGAAACCTTTGCTGGGTATAGATGACATCACGATTTTATTTAATTCATCTATGATCCTTTCTGCACTGACAATTTTTATTCTGTCTTTATTTCTGCAGATCGCTTCGTAAGTTTCATCATCAATTTTAAAATCCAGTTGTGATGCAAATCGAATGGCTCTCATCATTCTTAATGGATCATCAGAGAATGTGAGATCTGGATCTTGCGGCGTGCGGATCATTTTATCTTCCATATCCTGCACACCATTAAATGGATCAACCAATTCACCAAATCGAATAGGATTCAGATCAAGCGCAAGTGCATTGATCGTGAAGTCTCTTCTTAGCTGATCATCACTCAAACTGCCATCTTCCACGACTGGTTTCCTCGAATTGGAATTGTATGATTCTTTTCGGGCACCTACAAATTCAATATCCAGATCATCATACCTCAACATTGCAGTACCGAAAGTTTTAAAAAAACTCACACGTGTATTACGACCTATCTTATTGGCAACAGCCTGAGCCAATTCTATTCCACTGCCTTGTACAACAATATCAATATCCTTGCTTTCTCTGTTTAGAAATAGATCTCTTACAAATCCACCTATAACAAAACAGGGCATTCCTTTTTCAGCAGCAGCGTCGGAAACCAGCTTAAATATTGGATTTTGAAGATGTTGTTTCAATTTTTTTGATCTTGAGATGCAAAGTTAGTATTTCAAAGTTTAGCAAAGAGGTAAACAGCAAAGGCTTTTAAGGAAAATGTGATGATTTTTATTTTTAATAAAATATCTTACAGTTTACCTAAATAGAAGAATATCAATAGTATATGATATTTTTAATAAAGATCAATATTTTGTATATTTACGAATATTCGTTTCAACATGAAACGTTTTTTAGCGATAATAGCCGTATTTATTTTTGCAGTAGCCGGATTGGCTTTTTATATGTATTCCGGTCCGCATAAAAATATTGCCGAAATTGAGCCTTATGCCTTTATTTCTTCAGAGGAGCTTTTTGATGAATTTGTCAACGATCCTTTAAACACAAATAAAAAATATCGCAACAAAGTATTGGTTGTAAATGGAATCATAGAAAGGATGAGTGTTGATCCAAATGGAGAATTAAATGTCATACTTAGTACAGGGGATATTTTTGGAATTAGTTGTTTCTTTCCCAAAGAACAGTATACGATCAATGAACTTGAAGAAGGAATGGCAGTTAAGATAAAAGGAATATTCAAGGGGTATCTTGGAGATGATGTGATGCCCGGCGATGTCGTTTTATTCCAATGTGAGTTTAAATAATATTTTCTAACCTCAATAAATTTTTAATTATGAAAAAGTATGCTTTTTATTTATTTACGATTTCCGTACTTGGTCTATGTTTTATTCCGGCAACAAATGCCGTGGCACAGGCAGGACTTCAGCAACCTGATCAAAGTCAGGCAGCTAAAGTAGTTCAGACCATTGGTCTGACAAAAATGTATGTTCAGTATCACAGTCCATTAGCTAAGGATCGAAAGATCTGGGGTGATGTGGTACCATATAATGAAGTGTGGCGAGCGGGCGCAAATGAAAACACCACAGTTACATTTTCTACAGATGTTACTTTTGCCGGAAAAAATGTTTCTGCCGGAACCTATGGTCTGCATATGATCCCTTCAGCCAAAGATTGGATCATTATCCTGAATAAAGATAAAGATTCATGGGGAAGTTTTTTCTATGATGAATCAAGAGATGTAGCCCGGGTAAATGTTACACCTACACAAGTTGCGCATCAGGATTGGCTGAGTTATACATTTGAAGAACCTGCTAATGATAATGTTAAAATGGTTTTGAGATGGGAAAAACTGCGTGTTGCAATTCCTGTTTCTGTTGATCTGAATACAACCGTTTTGGCATCCATGAACACAGAACTGAAGGGTGTTTCCGGCTTTGGATGGCAGGGCTATAATCAGGCTGCTAATTTTTCATTGAAGAATAATTATAAACTAGATGAAGCATTAAAGTTCGCAGAAAGATCCATTGGTATAGCTCCCAACTTTACAAACACAGCTACAAAATCGCAAATATTGGCGAAGATGGGTAAGAAGACGGAAGCTGATGCAACTATGGCAAAAGCCATGACCATGGCCGATGAAACTCAATTGAATACATATGGATATCAGTTGATGGGAGAAGGAAATGACAAGAAAGCTCAAGAAATATTTGAGATGAATGTTAAAAAATATCCTGAAAGCTGGAATGTTTATGACAGCCTTGCTGAGTGTTATGAAAAACAGGGAAATACTAAATTAGCTGTCGCAAATTATAAGACAGCCCTGGCTAAAGCACCCGATGGGCAAAAGGAAAGGATCACAAAAACGATCAGTAAATTAGCTGCTAAATAAACTAACAGAGATCACAATTATAAAAGATCTCGAACATCAATTGTCAATGCACATTTGAAATGCCCTTCGGGGCATTTCTTATATCCGTGTAACCCGCAGGGGCGGCAGGAAAGTGTTTCTTTGGTTTCTATGATGCGAGAATTTTCTGAACGAGGCCCAAATCCAAAAGCAGGAATCGTACTGCAAAAAATTGCGGTGACCGGGGCGTTCATAGCAGACGCGAGATGAAGAGGAGCAGAGTCATTCACATAATTCATTTTTGCACTCTTCATCAATACCGCACTGGCAGCCAAACTCAGCTTGCCACATAAATTTTCTACCTGAATATTTTTTGTTGCATTGCGAATTTCTTCACATGCCTTAAAATCTGAAGGGGCACCCAACAAATAAACTTTGTGTTCTAATTTGTCGATCAGCTCTATCCATTTTGATGCAGGAAATTGTTTTGTAAACCAAACGGAAGTGGGTGCGATACAATAATATATTCCTTGTAAATAGGGCAGGGCAGAGGCTTTGTCCTTTTCTCCCGGAAATAATTCCATCGGATAATTTTCCTCGCTTCCAAGATCTTTTATCAATGATAAATTGCGATCCGTTTCATGGACAGCATTCAATTCATCACCGAAAACATGTTTTATTTTTTTATCAAACATAAAAGAAAAAGGATTTTTGTCAAAACCTATCTTCAATTTTCCACCTGAAAAAGCAGTGAGTAAACCTGTGCTGCCAAAGCGTTGCAGATTTATCACAACATCGTATTTATTGCTTCGGATCTGTTTGATATTTTCTAACCAGGAACTCCATTTACGATCTTTTTTATCCCAGATCAATAAATTATTTATTCCGGGATGATGTTGTAATAAGGATTCATTTCCTTTCCGGATCAATACATCTATTCTTGCCTCCGGAAAGTCTCTTCTGAGTTTTCCGATAACGGGCGTGGCAAGAATCACATCGCCAATGAAGGCTGTTTGTATAACCAGAAAAGAATTCATCTTTAAACAGCAACGTTATGTTCGCGAAGTGCAGAATTGAGTGATGTTTTTTTATCCGTGCTTTCTTTACGCTGTCCGATGATCAAAGCACATGGAACTCCATACGTTCCTGCTGCAAATTTCTTATCCAGGGTACCCGGAATCACTACCGAACGAGGTGGTACAAAGCCTTTATATTCTACAGGCTCAGGTCCTGTCACATCAATTATTTTTGTGCTCATTGTCAATACGACATTCGCTCCCAATAC
>JBBKWX010000180.1:0-5127 GCA_037969175.1 Bacteroidia bacterium
GTATCTATTTGCAAATACCTTTGATATTTATGAGGAAAATTCAAGTTCACCAAAATGTTCCTGCAGTTGGTCTTATCGTAATTTATTTTTTGTTAAACAGAAGATAAAACTACATTCAACGTGTTGTATGACAAGCCATGGGCTTGCAATATTATACAACATTGATAAAGTTAGCTTGACGCGTATGCGAAGTCTCGCGGTACACAGAGTTCTCAGAGATTTGAGAGAAATTTTCTTGCTATGAATTCTGTTTGTTCAGGGATTCTTCAGGTATAAAAAGATGACTAGATTTTTCGTTTATTCGAAATATTTTGGATACGTACTCAGGTATTTTTTTAACAGATCAACACTGTTATTACAAACACTTATATCATCCGAGCCCAGATCGCTGATCAGATCTTTCATAGGTAGTAGATAATTATGTAATTGTTCATGTGAATCACCTTCCATGGTGCACTCTTTTATGATCGTATTAAATTCAGTCAACAGATCTTCCTGTAAAGCATGATATTCTTCTATATCGTTACCCGACTTGAATCCATCCCAAAGAGCTGACATATTATGTATGCCCTGTGTGGTTTCGGAGTTTGCCATCCATGGCTTACCGTCGTTAAGCATTATTCCATGCTCATCGCCGTGATGCTCCTGCCCGGAAGCTTCCTGCCCGGCATGTTCATGTTCTTTGTTGTTACCGCATGATGATACTAAGATAGTTAGTACTGTGAAGAGAATGATTTTGGTAAAATTTTTCATGACATTTATTTTTTTTTAATGGGATAACTCAGGAATTTACCGGAATAAATTTATCCAGATCTTTTTCGGAAAGTTTAAGATGCTCACGGCTTAGGTTCAATTGCAGTATGATCTCCGACCTGATCTTGGTGGAAAAAACAACTGAGTTTGTAAAAAGATCAACATAATAATTAATACCCGCCTCCAGATTCTTTGCAAAATTGATCAGGTAAGTAATTTGTTTTGGTGTTGAAGTATTGTTTAGACTTTTAATTTTCTTTTGAAGATATTCAATATAAATATTTAATTCTTTAACAAACATATGGGGACGATCTTTTCGGGTAAGGATATTCGTCCTTCCATAGATATGATCCGTCATTTCCTTCAGGCTATAGATCCGCTCGAAATATGCCATATTGGGACCGGGACAAATCGATACACCTTTGCCTTCCGTTTTTGTATCAAGATTATTTGCAAGTAATATCGACGTTCCTAACCCTACACAGATACATGATTTTTCAACAATGGAATCATAACTTATCTGATGTTCTTCTTTCGAAAGTTCTTGTTTATCGAGCTCAATTATTCTCAGGTTTTGATATTGTCGGGAAGCTGTACAAATTCCTTTTTCAGTAAGTTCGGTATTCAAGGCAACATGTTTTTTAGGACAAGGGCTACCGGGTCTGTCTTTCCGGATGTATTCCAGTTTTTCAAGATCCTTGGTATTTCCTCTCAGGTTGTTGAACGGGATACCCAGAGGGGAAATATTACTTAGGTATAGATCTTCCTCCAGGGCATCTGCCAATCGTTTCAGCGTTTCGGTATCAACAGAAGTAGCTTCCGGAACAAGCAAGAAGGGTGAGCCCCATCCAACAGAATCGATGCTGTAGTGATCCAAAAGAAACTGATGTTCATCTGCAGTACCCACTCCACCTTGTGCCGTGATTTTGACAAGCAGCGGTGATTCAGGGATCAATCGGTTTTTGGTTTGCAATGCTCTTACAAAAATTTCGTGAACAGAATTTATTAGATCCTGTCTGTTGGTTTTAAATTCTTCCAGGATCGGGCCCATCAAGTATCCATCTGTTGCGAAAGCATGTCCTCCGCAATTCAATCCGGATTCGATCCGGTATTCTGAAACCCACAAACCTTTTTTCGCCAGGAACATCCCTTGTATCATGGCCGATCTGTAATCGCTTACTTTGAGAACGATCTTCTTCTTGAACAAGCCATCCGCATCGGGATAGAATTGTTCAAAGTTTTCGAAATAGCTGTATAGCCGGGGATTCATGCCGGCAGAAAGAATGACGGATGAGTTGAGATCGCTGTTTGCATAACCCCTCAAAGCTGCATGAGCATCATTGAATTCCACAGGAAGTTTTTCATTATTTCTATAGTTGTCTTTATCAACTTTCGTCATGATATTAACATCTATACTCCCCATGTGTAATTTCTCGCGAATAATTTTTTTCAGCTCAGTAAAGTCTAAATTCTGAAGGCATTTGTTAAATTCTTCTTTGAGAGAAGATAGATCCGGAAGCATATCTACATAAACCTTAAGTTCTTTAATTTGTTCTGCACCGGCAAGCTTTAATTCTTCAAATTTCCTTGTGGCTAATTCGTTGATCAGATTGAGATAGGAAGTAATTCTCTTTGCACGGTAGTCATTTTCTTTTTCGGGAATTTCTGTATAAGGAAGTGCGTATTTTCCACAATACATTTTTCGGATCTTTTCCAATAGTTCATCATCAACAAGCGAGATCACTGAATCTATGCCCAGATGAGAAACTTTTAAAGGAGTGTCGATAGTGTATCCAATTCCCATGACCGGGATATGGAAAGAATGTAAGTTTGCCAAAATATGAGATTTAAATACCTTATGACCCAATTTGGGATTAAAGCAAAATTAGAGCACTATACCTTGTCAAACTATGAGTTAAATCATATTATGGAATGATATTGAAAATGAAAAGTATCCGGTTTATGGTTGATTGAAAAGATAATTTCAGTCTTTTTCCCAGATGTTAAACCTCAGCCCAAATGGATCTTCGATATAGCAATCTTTTCCCTTACCCTCCCAACGGATTATCCGACAGCCATTTTCTTCCAGGATAAGCTTAGCTTCATCCAGATCATCCACAAAAAGTTCCATTACAACACCCTGGACCTCATTATCATTTTGGACGAACATGCGTAATGGACTAGCATCCAGATCCCCAAAATCCGATTGTCCGGAAGTGTTTTTAAACCCAAGAATCTCCGTATAAAAATGAATTGCTTTTATAGGGTCTGTTGTTGCTACTGCAATATTGTGACTCATTTCAAATTTCATGATACCGGATTTTAGTGTTTATTTTTCCTTTAAATTAATATCAAAATTAATCGTCAGATTTCCTTTAATGTCAAGAGGAGATATAGCTAAGATCCTTAGTTTCGCCTTCTCTTGCGAGGCCCAAGGATCCTTGGTTATATGCGGATCTCCCTTAAAATAGATCTGGGATATAAGTTCCTTGCTATGGGCTTCTGTTACCCGGTAATGAATATGAGATGGTCGGTACAATTCACCATTCAAATATTTTCCGGGAATAATTGTTCGGAATGCATACTCACCATTTTCATTGGTATACCATCGCCCTCTTAATCTGAATTCATTGGATTCATTATCATATTCTCCATCGCTATTGCATTGCCAGATCTCCACCAATGCTCCTTTGAGCGGTGTAACACAATCTGATTTGAATACACGGCCTTTGATCAGGATACGACTCCCTGAAAGTCCTTTAAATGTCAGATCAGACCGGATAGGAGCATCGGATCTGTAGAAGGGACCCAGTATATCATTCGTGGTTTCACAATCTCCAACAAAACTTCCGTTTTCTTTTTTTATGATAGAACCAAAAGTACTCAGCGAAAAGGCTGTCATTGCAGAACTAATGATGAATTTTTTTCTGTCCATGCTAAGGTTGTTTTTGTTCTATTCAATAATGATATCATATTTGCTTAACAAACCTTGAACTTGATCATTTGAAAATCGTGCTTTTTTGATCCGGTTTATTTCAGGATCCAAACTGTAGTTATAAGAAGTACGAAAGTCTGCCTTATTCAAAATTGTATTTGCAAATAATACACGATCTAAATTGCAATTTTCAAAAAGTGCTTGACTTAGATCCGTTCTTGTGAAATCACTTTCCGAAAGATCACAGTTAATAAATTTAGTGTTTTTTAACTTAAGTGCGGCAAATGAGGTAAGCTTTAAATTGCAATTCTGAAATTCCATACTGATCAGAAACTCACTACAGTTCTCGAAATGTAAACCAAGAAGCTTACAATCCAGAAAAGTAATTTCATTAAATATGGTATTATGTAATACACATAGGCTCAAGTCGCATTGTTCAAATATGCAATTCCGGAAAATATAGTTTGAAAGATCCTGACTGGATAGTTTGCAATTCCTGATTCTACAATCTTCATACTCACCTTTTACCAGCTTGGTTTTTATAAGTACTTCATCAACAAAGGATGGTAATTCTGACATAATTATATTTTATTGGCAACTAAAGAAAAGCAAAGCGGGAATTTGTTTCCCAAATATTCGATGAAATATTTATCTTCTTCTTGTTTCACTAAACCTTCAAAACAATTGTAGGGCGAATGATCATATTCTTGAAAAGACGCTATGCTCAATCCGGAATCTATAAGTGCGGAAACTATTTCAGATATGCTGTGATTCCAGGTTACATCTTTATTCTCTATATCAAGATCTTTATCGGCATATGAACCTGTGTAGGTCTCTATGACGGGACCATCATTGAAGTAGCTGTATTTTATTTTCTTAAATCCATCATCAAACATAAAAACAATAGGATGAAATTCGACCATTATCAACTTTCCCGATGGCTTCAGATAATATGAAATTAGCTCTGCCCAGTTGCTTAAGTCAGGCAGCCAGATAATGGCACCGTAGCTGATAAATACGATATCAAATTGTTCATTCAAATATTGCTTCAGATCATAAATATTGGAGCAAATAAAGTTGCAGGTAACTTTGCATTCTTGCGCCAAATCTCTTGCCGCATCAATTGCTTTATCAGAAAGATCTACAGCTGTTACTTCAGCTCCCATGCGTGCAAGCGAGATGCTGTCCTGCCCGAAATGACATTGAAAATGCAGGATCTTTTTCCCTTTCACATCTCCCAAAAGTGGTAGTTCAATATGTTTTAAGGATGATTTTCCAAGTATAAAATTTGTATTATCATAAAATTCAGAAGCAAGGTGAGCTGGAACAAGACTGTTCCATGTATTTTTATTGAGATCAAAAAAATCAGAATTATCCATGGTATTATTGTTTGATCAGATCCATACCCTTCTCTTCATAATCTTCAGGATGGATGTTAT
>JBBKWX010000181.1:0-7065 GCA_037969175.1 Bacteroidia bacterium
TTAGGTCTTGATCTGGCAAAAACCGGTGGTAAATTATTTGATCTATATCAACGTTTTCATCCTGAGATTGAAGGCAAAGGACTTGGTTTGTATTTGGTTAAAAGTCAGATCGAAGGTCTGGGAGGCATGATAGCCGTAGAAAGTGAGATTAATGTTGGATCTACTTTCAGAATTTATTTCCCGGATTGAGACTGCGAAATATGTTATTATCAGCAAAATTCGATGAGACAGTACCACTAAATGTCTGGTTTTAGTTAAATTTGCGGACTCAGAAGCTCCCCCAAGCTTTTTGAACATCCCCATTATCTCATGTCCAGATCAAGTTCTCTATTCAAGTTTCGTTCGAGATTATTCTTTAATTATGGAATAATCGTCTTGCTCATTGTAGGAGCGTATCTGTTCTTATCAGTTACTTTGCACAAAAATCTGGGTGCTCTTGCCTCAGAGAGTGTTCTTGACCAATACATTGAAATTACCGACTCGCGTCTTGACCAGCTTTTCAGGCCTATTGAGAGAGAAATAAGAAAGAGTTATTATTTGATTCAAAATGGGCATCTAAGAAAATATGAACCTGCTAAACAAGCGGCTATACTATCAAGTGCTCTGCTTGCTTTACCTCAGTGCGAATCTGTGATGATGTCCTCACCTTCCGGATCCCAGTTTTTAGTGATGAATTATAATGAAGATGTATATTATTCAAAATTATTGGATAATATCAGAAATGAGCTGCCTAAGCCTGACAGTGTGTCGAAACGTTTTATTACCCGGGATTTTCGTCCCTCCGTCTGGGGAACAAGCAGTAATTGGAGCTTAAACGAATTCAATGGTTCCGTAGTAGATATGAGATGGTCGGTAGATATGCCGGAATACGATTCCAAAAAACGTTTATGGTTTTTAAGGGCGATGGAATATCTTGAGAAGGAATACCATCAAGTCGAATTGGATTCGGTTATACCTGTTATGTGGACAGATTTGTATCCATTATATACAACTCGTGATCTGGGTATGACTGCCGTTATATCAGCTATAACAGAAGAGAAAGATACTGTATTTATTGCCTATGATCTTTTGGTCAGTGATATCAATAAATTTACAGAGGCACAAGATCCGACACCCAACGGAGGGGTTTTTATTTTCTCGGATAAATCAAAATTATTAGGCTTACCAAATTTAGTTTATCAAAATAAAAATCAAGAGAATACTTCAATGTTATTGCATTCCCCTGAAGTATTAAATAATCCGATTATTAATTTTATTTTTTCAAATTGGGAAAAGGATAATTCATATGCCGGGAAACCGGTTCGCTTTACTATTGAAGGTGAAACATTTTGGGTTAGGTTGAAACCCTATTCCGTTGGAGTAGATAAAAAACTTTGGACGGGTGTTATTATCCCGGAATCTGATCTTCGGATGTATTCAGCAGGATTTAATTATCTTATTTATTTAGTCGGTTTCATTGGTTTATTATTGGCTTTATTTATTTCCTGGAGAATTGCTTCTTCCATAAGCAAACCACTGACTGAACTTGTAGAAAGAAATCAGCGCATCGCATCTTTAGATCTGGGTCCGGGGAAAGAATTTAAAACCAAAACCACTGAACTGTATAACTTATATTTAAGTATTGAGAAGATGCGTATTGCATTGATCAAAGCTCTAGATGAAAGAAGAACCGCCGCTTTACATTTGGAAGAATCAGAAAGCAGATACAGGGAGCTGATCCAGAAAAATGTGGCCGGTGTTTACAGATCCACTATTCAAGGACAATTGATCGATTGTAACAACGCATTTGCAAGGATATTTGGTTATGCAAATATTGAAGAGATCATTGATACACCTGCATCAGCATTTTATCATTCTAGTTTTCCCAGGGCTGCTTTTATGGAGGCATTGTATAAGCATGATGTGCTAGTAAATTATGAAGCCCGGTATGTTAGCAAAAAAGGTATTTTGATACATGCTTTGCTTAATGTAGCCCTGGTGAGAAATGAAGAGGGGGAGCCGATGTTGATTGAGGGTACTATCATAGATATTACGGACCGGGTCGCAGCACTTGAGGCTCTTAAGAAAAGTGAAACAAGATTGGAGCTTGCTCTTGAAGGTGCAGGGCAAGCAGTTTGGGAATGCGATGTGCAAACAGGTGAAGGGAACTTTAAAAATTTGGCCATAGATATGTTGGGTTATGATGTGAAAGATATCCCTCAGAATTTCAAGGGCTGGCGTTCATTGGTTCATCCGGAAGATTGGGAAGATATTGTAAGTGAAGTGATCATTCACCTCGAAGGAAGATCTGAGAGAATAATCATGGAGCACCGGATGAAAGATATGAATGGAGTTTGGCGTTGGATACAAACAAGAGGAATGGTTACAGAATGGAATAAGGATGGAGTTCCTTTAAAAGCGACAGGGACTTTTATTGATATCAGCGAGAAAAGAAAAAATGAAAATGAAAAGCAAAAGATATCAATGGAACTGATGCATTATAACAGCGAACTTGAGCATTTTGCATATATCACTTCTCATAACCTAAGAGCTCCTGTTGTAAATTTAGAATCTTTACTGGCCATTTATGATTTTGACAAGAATGATTCTCAAGACAACAAATTAATTCTTCATAAAATATCCGAGTCCGTTGAAAGATTATCCGGAACAATTTCAGATCTAAATGATATTGTAGCAATAAAGAAAGATAAACAGGAAAGACTTTCAATAGTAGGTCTGGAGGAGATCTTCAAGGCTACTTTGGTATCTATACAAAGCCAGATCGATAAATCGAATGCACAAGTACGTTATGATTTCAGCGATGCTCCGGAAGTGTTATATGTAAGAAGTCATATGGTCTCCGTATTTCAGAATTTCTTAACCAATGCAATTAAATACAGAAAGCCCGACAGAGATCCTATAATAGCTATTCGTACTTACCGGGATAATGGGTATATTTGTTTAAGTGTCAAAGACAACGGTATCGGGATCGACCTTGCACTCTATGGTAATAAGTTATTTGAACTATATCAGCGGTTCCATACTGACTATGAAGGTAAAGGCTTAGGGCTTTATATAGTAAAAGCGCAGGTTGAAATGCATGGCGGACATATAACAGTTCGCAGTGAAGTTGATAAAGGCACTGAATTTATAGTACATTTCAAGGACAGTATTCATGGTAAAAACTAAAACAATCATAGTCGTGGACGACGATCCGGTTAGCAATTTTCTTTGTACCCGGATTGTTGCCAAATCAGAAATAAATGCAGAAGTAAAAGCATTCCTTCATGGACGTGAAGCGCTGGATTTTATTGAACAGTGTATTAATTCAAATGCTGATCTTCCTGATCTTATTTTACTTGATGTAAATATGCCATTGATGAATGGATGGGAATTTCTGGATGAATACAAGATACTGGTTCCCAAAATGTCCAAAGCGATTCCTGTTTTTATATTATCTTCTTCGGTTTATAATCAGGATATTCAAAAAGCGAGAGCTATACCTGAAGTTTCAGATTATCTGATCAAGCCGATCACCGTTGATCTTATAAAAGATCTTTGGTCAAAACAATTTACTGTATCCTAATTATTATTGAGTCAATTGTCGTGTGGCTTACGTTTGGAGCTTTTTAATTACTCTAAATTTATAGTTCAATTTTTTATTTCATATCAATGTTGTCCGGAATCGAGTTTCTAATCCTGTCGAATTGCATTATAAGTACTTATCTACAAGGGGAATCTGTGCTAATTTTACCACAGAGGTCTCAGAGATTTACACAGGGATCTCAGAGATTGAATAGAAATTTTCTTTCAATGGACTTTATTTGGTATTCGATCTCTTTTTTCTCTGCATACCAGTGGTTTTCCACGAAAATGAAATCACATCAAGAAAGCCTAGATCAATATGGATCCCGCTCGTGCGCATACGCGTCAAGCTAATAAATAAAATAAAACCACGAAGAGCACGTAGGTCACAAGTTTCACTAAGATATATTCATGAAAATATCACTTCTAATTCGAATTTTATTTTTGGCATGTCATAGTCCACCTTCCCGATAGCAATCGAGAGGCAGACATCATTATCAGAACAGATATTATACAAAATCAAAAAGAAACAATACTGTTGCGGAATATGTATTAAATACTTAGTGTAACTAAGTGTACTTGTGACCTTAGTGGTAAAAAAAACATATTACTTGAGAAAAATTACTGCAATGAAACTGCAGTACAATGAGCCATAGGCTTATAAAATTACCCAAAATGAATAAAGTTAGCTTGACGCGTATGCGCTCGTGCGGGACTGAGGACAATGTGGTAAAAAAAGCCTTAAATAAAAGAAGTAGAATTTATTCCTGACAACAATGATTTCATATGAGTAATTATTTAGAGACAACCCGCAATGTATATAAAGAAGCTGCACTCACTCCTGATATAGGTTTGTGTTGCACAACATCCCCGATCTGGCAGCTTCCGGGGCTTCATATTCCTTCCAAAATGCTTGCAATGAATTATGGTTGTGGTACCACTGTTCATCCCAGAGACCTTGCCAATGATCCCGTGATCCTATATGTTGGAGTTGGAGGAGGAATGGAATTATTGCAATTTGCTTATTTCAGCAGAAAGATCTCCGGCGTCATTGGAATTGATCCGGTGGAAGAAATGCGAACGGCTTGTATTGAAAATCTTAAAGTTGCAGAAGAGAAAAACGATTGGTTTGATTCGACTTTTGTTGATGTAAGAGCAGGCGATGCCCTGAGCTTGCCTGTGGACGATAGTACAGTTGATGTGGCTGCTCAAAACTGCTTGTTTAATATCTTTGAAAAGGAAGATCTAAAAAAAGCACTCAGCGAGATCTATAGAGTTCTAAAACCTCATGGCAGACTTGTCCTTTCTGATCCAATCTGCGAGCAAGCCATGCCGGCAAATCTTCAGGATGATCCAAAGTTGAGAGCGCTGTGTTTAAGCGGAGCTATCCCCTTGAAAGCGTATATTCAACTGATCACAGATGCAGGTTTCGGAACTGTAGAGATCAGAGCACGCAGACCCTATCGCATCCTCTCTCCGGCTCATTATGATACGCCTTTGAATCTGATCATCGAAAGCATAGAGATCTGTGCAATCAAAGACCCAATGCCGGCTGACGGCCCTTGTGTGTTTAGCGGGAAAGCAGCTATATTTTTTGGGAAGGAAACGTTTCTTGATGACCACAATGGTCAT
This sequence comes from Bacteroidia bacterium, assembly GCA_037969175.1. Taxonomy (GTDB): domain Bacteria; phylum Bacteroidota; class Bacteroidia; order AKYH767-A; family JBBKVM01; genus JBBKWX01. The sequence goes on from JBBKWX010000181.1 coordinate 5,197, forward strand.
GTGTTAATGCAAAATCAGCCCCTGGCAATTTGCGACAAAACCGCTGCAGCTCTGGAAGATCTTGGAAGAACAGATATTCATATCAGCTCCTCTACCTGGTTCTATGATGGCGGTGGTTGCTGCTGATCAAAGCTCCGAACCGCAATACTTGCAAAATTTGGAATTCATATCATGCCCTTCGCGTGAACAATTCCTGCAAGTCTTTTGACTCAATCCACCCAGAGATTGTCTTGTTATTTCAGCAGTTACGATTCCGGTTGGAACTGCAATAATAGCATAACCCATGATCATGATGATTGCGGCTAGTACCTGTCCCAATGGAGTTGATGGTGCAATATCACCGTACCCAACAGTGGTCAGCGTCACAATTGCCCAGTATACACCTTTCGGGATACTTGTAAATCCGTATTCGGGGCCTTCTATCAAATACATTGCAGTACCCATGATCGTCACTATTGACATAACTACAATGATAAATATTGTGATCTTATGTCTGCTTGCTTCCATGGCTTTTCTCAATTGATTGGCCTCGCCTAAAAAACGAGTCATTTTCAATACCCGAAATACACGGATAAGCCGGATGGTACGTATTACGATCAAATACTGCGGTCCGGTAATTACTAATGCCAGGTAGGTTGGGATCACGGATAAAAGATCTATGATCCCATAAAAACTAAAAACATACTCCAAAGGTTTTTTGACCACCCATAGCCGCACCAAATATTCAATTGAGAAAATTATCGTAAAGGTCCACTCCAGGATTCTTAGCTCATTACCGTATTCCAGACGAATGGAAGCAACGCTTTCCAGCATTACTACAGAGACACTGATAATTATGGCCCATAATAAAAGCACGTCAAAGGTTTTACCTTTTGGCGTATCTGATTCAAAAATTATATCGTGAAGCTTTTCTTTGGTTGTCATCTTTTAATGATGAGTTAATAAGATACAGTTATAAAGAAAGTAAAAATACATGACAAAAGTCATGTTTAAATTTCTTTGCATACGTGTTCTTTGTAGCGTGAAAAGCCCTAAAGACACCCCCGGTCATGCAGGAATTCCCACTCACTGTTACCATTGTGGCTCAGATTGTTTAGATCTTTCTTTTAAAGAGGAGGAAAAAATATTCTGTTGTTCAGGTTGTATTACGGTGTATTCCTTGTTGAAAAACAAAGGACTGTGTGATTTTTATGACCTTGAAGTAAAGCCCGGACTGAAAGGTGGGGATAAGGTCTCAGAGGATGCCTACTTTATTCTCAAGGAAGAATCGCTTACAAAAATATTTATAGATTTTAAGGATGATAAAATAACGCATGCAAATTTTTATTTGCCTGCGATACATTGCAGCAGTTGTATTTGGTTATTGGAAAATTTATCTGAATTAAACAAAAATATTGTTTCATCAAGAGTTGATTTTCCAAAGAAAACGATCCGTGTACAATTCAGTTCGCTAGATTATAGCTTATACGAACTTGCTTTATTGCTTGCGAAGATCGGGTATCCACCTACTCTGAATTCGGATACCAAAGCAGAAAAAAATAAAACCGACAGGTCTCTGATCTACAGAATTGGAATCGCCGGATTTGCTTTTGGGAATATCATGTTGATGAGTTTGCCGGAATATTTATCAATAGGAGATTTTGATACAGAATATGCCAGGTTTTTTGGATGGTTTAATCTTTTACTTTCTTTACCGGTATTGCTGTATTGCAGTGTGCCCTATTTTCGATCAGCATATAAAGCAATACAAAATTCGGAAGTGAATATCGATGTCCCTTTAACCTTGGGGATACTTGCACTATACGGTCAAAGTGCATTTGAGATAATTTCAGGAAATGGAGCCGGATATATGGATTCATTTTCAGGCTT
>JBBKWX010000182.1:0-8008 GCA_037969175.1 Bacteroidia bacterium
TAACCAAACATCTTAAACCCATGTTTATTCAGATAGGTGATAAAGCCTTTAATAGCGACTAATGCCACAACAAATGCAACTATATTTCCGACCACAAGATTTGTTATGTGTTCGGATCCAATATTTTCGTAGGACTTCAGCATTTTATATGCTGTTGCAGCAAACATGGTTGGTACTGCAAGAAAGAATGAAAATTCAGCTGCTGTTCTTCTGTTAAGCCCTTGAGCCATTCCTCCAATGATCGTTGCTGCTGATCTGGATACACCCGGGATCATTGCGATCGTCTGGAAAAACCCGATCTTCAGAGCTTGTCCATAACTGACCTCTTGCTCCTCCTCTGTTACATTATCCTTGAATATCTTATCAACAAACAGGAAAAATACACCTCCTATAAGCAACATAAACGCAACTACGATCACATTCTCCATAAGAGCATCTATTTTATCTGCCAATAATAATCCTAGCACTGCAGCAGGAAGGAAACCAACAAATAACTTGTAGTAGAAATCTAAAGTTTTGAAAAATCGTTTCCAATAAAGTACAATTACGGAAAGTATTGCACCGAATTGTATGGCTACTGTATAATCTTTTGTAAACTGATCTGAGGCAATTCCCATCAAAGATGAGGTAATAATCATGTGACCTGTTGAAGAAACCGGCAAAAACTCAGTGATCCCTTCAACTATTGCCAGAATAATGGCTTGAAAAAGAGTCATTCCTAATCCTTCGACTTTTTAACGATCGCGTAAATTTCAATTATAAACCCAAGCATTACAACGATCGGAGCCAATGTTATTCTTCTGAAGCTAAAAAGTTCATCTCCATTGAAAACGTTCGGATCGGTTGAGCCTCCTCCTACCATCAATAGGAAACCAATAATGATCACAGCAAGGCCGATTATCATTATCACATAATTCTCTTTACCGAAGGCAAATTCTTTGTTTTCTTTTTGTGTATTCATTTCCGTTAATAATAAAGGTCATCCAATTTTGATCTCAAATAACGACGAACAGCCATTTGAGTACTGATATATGAAAGAAACATTCCAAGGATAATAACACCGATAAATAAAGTGCCAACCATTTGAAGGTCTTGCAACTGGATCAATTCGGGTATTTCACGTTGTGCCATATATAACACTCCTGACAATAGAACCAAAGCGATCAGTGCACCATAGAACCCATTCAATATTCCTCTCCAAACAAAAGGTCTGCGTATGAACCCTTTTGTGGCCCCAACAAGCTGCATACTTTTTATCAGGAATCTTCTGGAATACATCGAAAGGCGAATCGTGTTGTTTATCAAAGCTATCGCGATAATAAACAGAAGTCCGCTAAAACCAAGAATGATAAGACTGATCGTTTTTAAATTATCGTTTATCACGTCTACAAGTGACTTCTGATAAAAGATCTCCTGAACCACCGGGTTCGTGCTTAATTGCTTTTCAATATTTGCAAGACTGTCGCTATTTGCATAGTCGGCAACCAATCTTACATCTATGGAACCAAGCAAGGGATTATATCCAAGAAAACTTACAAAATCCTCACCCAGTTCTTCGGTTAGTCTTTCGGCGGCCTCTTCTTTTGTGATGTATTCTGTAGATCTGATATATCCTTTCGCATCCAGAGTTTTCTGAAATTGAACAATATCTGCCTCTTTCGATTTTTCATTGAGAATGATACTCAATTCAATGTTCTCTTTTACATAGTCACTTAGCTTTTTGGCATACAGAACTATGGTTCCAAGTAAGCCCAGCATGAACAATACAAGTGCAATACTAACAACTGTAGATAGGTATGACGACCTTAATCGTCTTTTGGCGTATTTGTTATCTCCTGTGACCATAGCTTTGGGAACGGTGGCTAAATTAGAAAAATTGCATCAATAATGCTCAGTCTGCTCATTTTTAGATAAACAAAAGACTGTTCATAAGAGGGCATTTATTAACTTCGCAGCCTTGCAATCACAGTATTCAGTACAAAAAGAATATCCGAAATAATGGAATACGAGTTTAGAGAGAACGAAGCAAAATGGCAAAAATATTGGGCAGATCATAAAACTTTTGCTGCAGCGAAGGACAAAACCAAGCCTAAATATTATATCCTGGATATGTTTCCATACCCTTCCGGAGCCGGTTTGCATGTTGGGCATCCATTAGGATATATCGCTTCAGATATTGTTACCCGGTATAAAAGAATGCAAGGATTCAATGTTTTGCACCCAATGGGATACGATTCATTTGGATTGCCTGCAGAGCAATATGCAATTCAAACTGGACAACATCCGGCGATAACCACGGAGCAGAATATAAACAGATACAGAGAGCAACTTGATAAGGTTGGTTTTTCATTTGACTGGGACCGGGAAGTAAGGACATCGGATCCAGCCTACTATAAATGGACCCAGTGGATCTTTATGCAACTTTTTAATTCCTGGTATAACAAGGATACTGACAAAGCAGAAAATCTAGCTTCACTGATCTCAATTTTTGAACAAAATGGTAATGCGAATGTAAAAGCCGTTTGTTCTGAGACAGAGCAATTTTCTTCTGAAGAGTGGAAAAATTATTCAGAAGAGCAGAAGCAAATTATTTTACTAAACTATAGATTGGCTTATTTGAGTGATACCATGGTAAACTGGTGCCCACAGCTGGGAACTGTGCTTGCAAATGAAGAAGTAAAAGACGGTCTTTCGGAGCGTGGCGGATATCCGGTGATAAGGAAAGAGATGAAGCAATGGTCATTGCGCATCATAGCTTATGCGGACCGTTTGCTTGAAGGGCTGGATAGAATTGACTGGCCTGAGCCTATCAAAGAAATGCAAAGAAATTGGATCGGAAAATCTGAAGGAAGCACGATACGTTTTCAGCTAAAAGATCATGCAGAAGCTATAGAGGTTTTCACTACCAGACCTGATACAATTTATGGGGTGAGTTATATGACGCTTGCACCCGAGCATGAGCTGGTCAAGAAGATCTGCACAGCTGATAGAAAAGCAACAGTGGAAGCCTATATTGATATTGCTGCCAATCGTTCTGAAAGAGATCGGATGGCGGATGTAAAAACTATTTCCGGGGAGTTCACCGGAGCTTATGTTGTTCATCCTTTTACCGGAAAAGATATTCCGGTTTGGATAGGTGATTATGTTTTGGCAGGATATGGAACCGGTGCTGTGATGGCTGTTCCGGGGCATGATACAAGAGACTATGCATTTGCAAAACATTTTGATTTACCCATTTTGGAAGTTGTTTCCGGTGGTGATCTTAGTGTAGAAGCGTATGATGCTAAACAAGGTGCAATGGTAAATTCAGATTTCCTGAATGGACTGGAAGTATACGATGCGATAAAAGCTGCTATTGCAAAAATTGAAGAAAAAGAAATTGGAAAAGGAACTATACAATATCGTTTACGCGATGCTATTTTCAGCAGACAACGTTATTGGGGAGAGCCAATTCCTGTAAAATTCAAAAACGGAATTCCGGAATTATTAGCTGAAGATAAATTACCACTTAAGCTTCCGGAAGTAGATGCGTATCTGCCAACTGAAAGCGGAGAGCCACCATTGGCAAGGGCTAAGAACTGGATGTCGGATGATGGGTTTGCTTTAGAGGCAAGCACTATGCCCGGTTGGGCCGGATCAAGCTGGTATTTTTTGCGTTATATGGATGCAAAAAACGAGCATGAATTTGCAGCTAAAGAAGAACTGAATTACTGGCAGAATGTAGATCTCTACATCGGTGGTGCAGAGCATGCAACCGGTCATTTATTGTACGTACGTTTCTGGACAAAATTTTTGTTTGATCTTGGAATGATCCCAAAAGATGAGATGGCAAAAAAGCTGATCAATCAAGGGATGATACAAGGTGTTTCCTGTTTTGCACATCGAATTCAGGGCGAAAATAAATATGTTAGTTTTAATTTGATCAAGGATCAAAAAACAACTGCGATTCATATCGATGTAAATTTGGTTGAGAATGGTGTGATGGATATTGAAGCGGTCAAGGCATGGAAACCGGATATGGCTAATGCAGAATTTATTCTCGAGGACGGGAAATTTATCTGTGGGCATGAAGTAGAAAAAATGTCAAAATCGAAATACAATGTAGTGAGTCCGGATGTGATCATTGAGCAACATGGTGCCGACACATTGCGAATGTATGAGATGTTCCTTGGACCACTTGAGCTAGGAAAGCCCTGGAATACCAATGGGATCGAAGGAGTATCAAAATTTATTCGAAGAGTTTGGAGATTGTTTCATGATGCAACTGGTAATTTAATTATCGATGAATCGGATGCTACAAAAGACGAGTTAAGAACGCTGCATAAAACAATCAAAAAGATTACTGAAGATATAGATCGTTTTTCTTTCAATACCTGTATCAGTACCTTCATGATCTGTGTGAATGAACTTACAGAAATGAAGTGTCATAAAAGATCAGTGATTGAACCATTGGTTTTGATATTGGCACCTTTTGCTCCACATTTATGTGAAGAATTATGGTCAATACTTGGACATAAAGAATCTATCAGTGCAGCACCATTCCCAAAATACAATGAAGCATATTTGGTTCAAAGCAGTTTTGAATATCCCATTTCAATCAATGGAAAAACCAGAACAAAAATGGAATTAGATCTGGGTTTGAATAATCAACAAATTGAAACAGCTGTATTAGAATCGGACGAAGTACAAAAATTTCTGGAAGGAAAGCAACCAAAGAAAGTGATCATAGTTCCGGGAAGGATAGTTAATTTAGTTATATAATGAGAAATTTAAATCAGGAAATAGAAGCATTGATCTTTTCATCTGAGACCAGTATCAGTATACAGGAATTACAGTTGAGTATTAAAAATGCTTATGATATAGAGATCAGTGAAGATGAACTTTACACAGAGATCGCTTCATTGATGGAAAAGTACAGAGATGACAGTTTTGCTTTTGAGATCCTGGAAGTAGCGGGCGGATTTCAATTCATGACCAAACCCAGACATTATCCGGTAATAAATGCATTATTACAACATAAAGCTAAAAAAAGGCTGAGTACGGCTGCATTGGAGACTTTATCTATCATCGCTTATCGTCAGCCGATCTCAAAAAGTGAAATGGAACATATTCGGGGAGTGAGTTGTGATTATTCCGTGCAAAAATTACTTGAAAAGGAATTGGTTGAGATCGTGGGTAGAAGTGAAGGACCGGGAAAACCTGTTCTTTATGGGACATCAAAAACCTTTATGGATTATTTTGGGCTAAAATCTGTGAAAGAGCTACCCCAACTAAAGGACATTCAAGTATCTGAGAATGAGATTGGTCAAAATCCTGAAGCATAATGGGCAAGAGTTGGCATATTTTTGGAGTTGTTATTAGCACTATGAAAAAGACAGCTTTATTTCTCGGTGCATTTTTATTGGTAGCTTCAAGCTTACCAGTTCTTAACGCACAACCTTCATCTAACAGTGGCACAGCGCCTGTTTCAGCATTACGTAAAATAAATAACACTGCATTTAAACCCGGCGAAAAACTTCGTTATCGGGTGCATTATGGATTTGTAGATGCCGGTGAGGCTGAGTTGGAAGTAATGAATGAGCAAAAATCTTTTGGAGGCCGCCCAACATACCATGTTGTTGGAACCGGAAAAACATTGGGTGCATTTGATTGGTTTTTTAAAGTTCGTGATCGTTATGAAAGCTATATAGATCAGGAAGCTATGGTACCCTGGTTTTTTATCAGGAGAGTTGATGAAGGTGGTTACAAGATCAATGAAAATACAACCTTCAATCCGTATAAAAGCACGGCAACTAATGAAGCCACGCGTAACAAGAAAGTTTTAGAAAAAACAACGTACGATGTACCTGCAAATATTCAGGATATGCTAAGTGCATATTATTATGCACGCATGCTGGATTTTAGCAATGCAAAAGTGGGCGATATTTTCCCGATCGATGCATTCATAGATAACGAAGTGGTTCCTATGAATATAAAATATGTAGGAAAAGAAGTTGTAAAAAACAGATTGGGTTCTGTGAATTGCATGAAGTTCAAACCACTATTACAGACAGGCCGAGTTTTCAAAGAAAAAGAAGAAATGACAATCTGGATCTCGGATGATGCAAACCGAATTCCGATTAGATTAGAAACTGCAGTTATAGTAGGTAGTGTAAAGATGGATCTGGTTGAATATAAAAATCTGGCTAATCCATTGAACTTCGTAAAATAATAGAGCATAAATCCAGTATGAACCCCGGTCTGTTTTAGGCCGGGGTTTTTTGTTCAAAAAATAAAATGAAACCGCAAAGACGCATGAGTTTTTCGCAAAGGCGCCAAGTATTCTTTGCGAAACTTTGCGGGTACTTTGCGACTTTGCGGTTTCAAAAGAACCTAACCCTAAATGTCCAATCTGAAAAGGGCAAAGGAAATTAGTATCTTGCAGCATAATTTTTTAGACATGGAATTGAAGCCGGAAATATTAGAAAAAATAAAAGCATTAGAGGAGAAATACAACGTGATGGGGCAAGATATGAGCTCCTATCTGGATGGGCTTCTGTATGCTGATTATTTAACTTATTGGGATTATATTCACTTAGACACATTACTGAGTTTACAGAGCCCTAAAACAAGCTTTCCGGATGAGAAGATCTTTATCATGTATCATCAGATCACAGAGCTTTATTTTAAGCTGGTATTATGTGAACTTGAACAGATCTCTGATCAGGAAAAACCGGAGTTGAAATTCACAATTGACAGAGCAAAAAGAGTGAACCGTTATTTCCAGGCATTGACTTCTTCATTTGAAGTGATGGTAGATGGGATGGAGCCTCAACAGTTTTTAAAATTCAGAATGTCCTTATTACCTGCCAGCGGTTTTCAAAGCGGACAATACCGAATGATAGAAATTAGTTCTACTGATTTTATACAATTGGTAGATCAAAAAGTGAGAGAGGAATATCGTGATTCCGGCAAGAGTGTGGAAGAGATGTATGAGCACATCTACTGGAAGGCAGGAGCGACGGAGCTTGCGTCAGGGAAGAAGACTCTTACTCTTATTCAGTTTGAAGAAAAATATTCAGAACAGTTTATCAAGCTGGCAAAAAAAGTAGCGAATAATAATCTAAGATCGATCTATCATACATTAGAAAAAACCGGAGCTGATCTGAGCGAGCTGAAAGAACAATTACGTATGCTCGATGTGCTGGTGAATATTAATTGGCCATTGGCGCATTATAAATCTGCAGTTCGGTATTTGCAAAAAGATCCGGAAGATATCAAAGCAACCGGTGGAACCAACTGGCAAAAGTATTTACCTCCGCGTTTTCAAAAACGTATTTTTTATCCTGAGTTATGGTCGGAAGAGGAAATTGCAGAATGGGGTAAGGCCTGGGTGAAGACCGAGGTGTTTGGGCTCAGGGGTTGAATCTGGATTTGGGTTTTGGTTTGAGTTTGGGTTTGAAAAAAAATACCATAAAGGGCAATTATTTTTTTTTCCGCAAAGCGGCATTTTTTTTAACGCAAAGGGGCAATTAGTTGACAGCTTTTTGAAACTTAAATAACCCATTATATATGAGGTTGTATCTGAGATGTTGAAACAATATTTTTACATCTGGATGAATGAGAATGAAATTTCAAATAAGATTATTAGCTGTGCCCTTTATGTCCACGAACAATTGGGACCGGGACTATTGGAATCTACGTATCGGGATTGTTTGTTTACTGAATTGAAATACCAGGGATTAGCTGTACAGAAAGAATTCTCATTGCCTCTAACTTTCAGGGATATAAAAATATCATCCGGATATAGAATTGATCTTTTTGTTGAAAACTGCGTGATCGTTGAACTTAAAGCGGTAGAGAATTTACATGATATCCACTTTGCACAAACACTCACCTACCTAAAACTTACAAAATGCAAACTTGCATTGCTGATCAATTTTAATGTGAGATTTTTAAAATCCGGGATCCGCAGGATCGTTCACAAATTATGAGAAAATCAGATTAGGTTTTCTAAGCAGACGATTTT
>JBBKWX010000183.1:0-4258 GCA_037969175.1 Bacteroidia bacterium
TATCAGCAGGTTAAGATAAGTTAGATGGAATTTCACAGAAATATTCATCTATTAATTATTTACGAAGAAAAACAAAGTCATTTTCAGTATTAGTTACGAAGAATAACACACGGATTCTAATCATCAACAAATCTCTAAGATTATTTCTGTGTAATCCGTGGAAAATTCTGTGTAATCCGTGGGAAAAATTACTACTCTATCCCGAACTGCAACCTCATCGTAATGGTCGCAGTTTTTCTTTTGGATGATGTATTATACGAACCACCCCAACTATAATCTTCCGAAGAATTTTGACCGATGATCTGGAAGATCCCCATGTTTGCATTTTTCAATTCACCCAATTTTGCACCGGAATTTTCAGCTATTTGATCTGCTCTGACCCGTGCATCTTTCGTAGCTTCTGCTACCATTTCAATTTTTAATTCTCCCAATTTTGTATAATAATATTGGGGAGCATTTGAAGAAAACTCCACACCCTGATTTATCAGTTCAGTAACTTCTCTTGAGATAGCTTCAATTTTATCAACATCACTGCTTTCAATATTTACACTTTGTCGCAAACTATATCCAATAAATTTTGAACTTCTGTTTCCTTTATCATCAAATATATTTTCAAATTCTTTTTGAATATCTACTGAGGAAAAAACCATTTCTTTGGGATCAATTCCTTTATTGTTTAGATACAGCCTTATGGTTTCCCTGTCTTTGTTCAGAGCTTCATAAGCCTTGCTCAATTCGTAATTCAGCTTTGAAAAATTTCCGCTCCAAACAATCAGATCGGAAGTAAAATCCTTTTCTCCCAAACCGGTTACATAGATTGTTTCATTGGAAGTATATTTCTTCTTGAGCGTTGTATTCAACCAAAAAGCACCCAGCAAAACAGCGAGTGCAATGATCAATGTATTTATATGCGGTTTCATAAATTGAATATTGTATTATGTTGATTAACGGCCTGCTAATGAGTAAAATTGTAGATGGAATGTTTTTATTTCTCTGCGTCTCTGCGATATAGTTAATCAAAGTTAACAGGATTTATTTTCGCATAAGAATAGTTAGTTAGACTCTGCATCTCTGCGGTTATATTTTTTCCGCTCTACCGCTCATCTATACAATTTGCTATTAACCATCAAAACAACATCAGCATAATTTACTCCATACTTTTTTAATAAACTTTCTGCTTTCATCATATTCGTATCTAAAGCCTCACTGGCTTTTGCAATTTTTTTTTCGAGTTTATTAAAGGCTAATTCTTCAGCAGTGTATACCGATCGGTTCAATCTCAATAGATCGGCATCCGTAAAATTCAATGGCAGATCGATAGTTCGGAGAACAGTATCATCCTCAAAAAATATGGCTTGTACAGGCACAGTTAATTTACCCAGCGTAATAGATTTTTCACCAACAATTATTTTGATCTCTTCTTCTTTATTTGTTTTGATGATGTCATTGAGATACAAAACGGAGATCGTGAATTTGCATGTTCCACGTGTAACACATGGCATTTCAAACAAGGCTCCCGGACTGGCTAACTTTACAAGTCCATCGGTGATGGTAATTTCGCAAACTGTTTTACGGGCATTCTTACTTGTGGCTTTCAGACTTCCTTTTACAAAGGTCAGATATTTTAGGAATGTGGTTTTATCGATTTCGAATGATGCTTGTTGCATGATATAGGTTTATCTTCCGAATTTAGAGAATCTTTGGAAGTCATGAAGATATTGTTAATATGTTTTTACCATGATTAAGGCGCAAAGCAGCATGGGTTAGGTATATCGTATTGAATTTTGTTCCAGGCTATTGTAATAGTCTAAAATTTGTTATTCATTTGATCAGTGGATATCCATAACTATTTGATGATAATAGAATATTATGATCAATTCCAAGGATATTATCTCCCCTCAAATAACGATTATATGAAACACATTTTTACTTTAGTATTTATGGGATTCGTTATGCAATCTCAGGCGCAAACCCTGACCTATGCTAACTTTTCTCAAAGCCTCAGCGTTACTCAAAATATAGTATTGGGCGAGCCGAATTCATTTAATTCACTTATGTTTTCAGCAACCGGGACAGGCGCAAACTGGGTCAGCACCGGGATTTTGCAAAAGGCAGGTACGCCAGCCATTCACATGATCTATGCTGCCCCGTCTTCTTCACCGTATAGTGCGATTTATCCTGCTGCAAATTATGTTCAGTATGACCCGGCACTTACAGCAGTAATTCCATACAACTATTTTAGTATCTCAGCCGATAGTGTAGTTTCTATGGGTAACTATGAAGCTTCAACTGCACACGAAATATTTCAAGATCCCGACAAGAGCCTGATCTTTCCAATGGCTTACGGGCAATCGTTTACAGATTCATACAATAAAACAAATTACAGCAATAGCTCAACTGTTAGCAGTTACCAAACAGGTACGCGTCAGGTTACATTCGTGGGACATGGAACAATGAATTTGCCACAGGGTTCATTTCCTAATGTGGCTATGATGCATGAACTGCGTACGAATAGCCTTGGCCCTAATTCTAATAAATATTCCTGGATCAATATGAATAATGGAAGAACCCTTTTATCTTATTCGGAGAATAATGGTAATATAACCATTTTCTATACTTCAGATCTTCCGGCAGGAGTGAATGACCAGGATGGAAGTAAGATCATCAGTTTATATCCAAATCCTTTTACAGAAAAAGCGGAATTGCATTTCACAGGTTTGCAAAATAATGAGTCTATGTTTGCCGATATTCTGAATGAAGCAGGAGAATTAGTTCAGCGTGTTGAGCTTGTAAATGGAAGCGCTACTATAGAAAGAAAAACATTAACAGTAGGCTTGTATTTTTACAGAGTACAAGGAAAGAATGAGATCCTTGCAAATGGAAAGTTTGTCGTGAACTAACTTCAAGAAATGATATTGAAGATCCCATTGTTTGTTACAGTGGGATTTTTTTTTTAACACTAAGTCTCTAAGTTTATTCAAGGCACAAAGGAATTTTCTCTGCGTTCTCTTACTTAATCATTAAGTGTTAGATGTTAAATGTTAGGTGTTCTTTTTACTCCACCTTCAATCCTTTTCTCGCTACCCAGAACGCTTGTCCGGGCTTGATCACAAGCACATCAATCGGTCCTCCCACCGTCTTAGGACGTGGCATAAAACGCAGCGAGTCGGTGGTAGTTCTGGTTGCATACACTGCGAAGTCAATGGAGTCCTGCAGCGTGAAAAATTGCCAGGGAATTACAAAGTGCGGGAGCTGCTGCATATTTCCGGCCTGATCTTTTAACATCACCGGTTGCAAGATGCGGGTCATGATATCGCTTTCTCCATCCCAGCTAGATCCTTGGATCTCGTTATTATTGTTTGGTGGATTCAGCAATCGAACTACCCCATCACCCATACTAACGCGGAAAAGTTTTTGAGTCCAACGCCCTCCATCCTCATCGTATCCTGCAACATGAAATCCGGTTTGTATTCCGGTTTGAATGTTCTTGAAATAATCTCTCAGATCAGTTGCTATTTGTTCTACAGTTTTGCTCTTCTCATCTTTTTCCTGCATGATAAAACTTTCGATGTATCCTGCTATGGGAACACCTTTTATATCGGCCTGACCAAAAGTTGAGATTCCGATTCTGTCAAAAGCCAAAAAGGTTTTATAGTTAGAATCCGTCATGGCCATGCTAACATTGCCTATGGATTTCCCTTGTGCGTCGCGCTGTTCGGTATTCAGGGTCAAGCGGCTGTCGGAAGCCATTACCAGGCCTTCCCTTACGTAAAGTGATATTATAAATGACATAGCTAAAGGTAAAGCTAATTTGATGAATCTTGATCAATGCAGTACGGAATAAATTCTGTTTTTTTTTAGCAGTCTTTTTTTTGTAACCACAGAGCTCGGAGTTTTACACAGAGAACTCAGAGTTTAGCTTGTTTTCTTTATCTTATTTTTAAAAAATTTACATTAAAACGTATACCTCAAATGTCATAATACAACCGCCCATAAAAAAAGGATCTCTGAGTTCTCTGTGGTAAAATTGAGAATGATTCATTTTGCAGGTAATTACTGCTCCTCAAGAGGCCATCGTCTCTTAATTGGTAATTGTTGCGCCTTTGATCTTGATACTTTTTCCGGATGAATTTACTATGGATCCTTTTGAATAAATTAATGTTCCACCCGACTTTATTTTGATCTGGCATTTTTTATCTAAAATTATTCTGCTTCCGGAAAGTAGATTTAATTCTGAATTTTTTTCGATCAGGATCTC
>JBBKWX010000184.1:0-5931 GCA_037969175.1 Bacteroidia bacterium
CCTAATCCATTCTCCCATTCTTTACAAGTGATAGAACGAATACATGTAGGAGCACTTTCAGCAAGTATTCATTATGAATCCATATCCCATTTTCAACATTGTATATCCTTATCTACTGAATTAAGGGTTTGATATTTCTGTTTGCTTTGCTTTCAGAACTATTCATTATTAAACCCTTAGCTTATGTTATTACATTTTATTCAGAAGAATTTTAAGGTCCTTTTACTTTCTTGTTTTGCTTTCCTCATACCTGTTTCAGTTTTTGCTGAACCTCTCTTCAACTTACCTGATTTACCGATCAAATATGAATTTATCTTTTTTGCATTGACCCTTATCAGTGTAGCTATATTTCATCATCAAACCATGAAAGTTGCTCTTACCGGGCTTTTCGTGATTGTTATGTATAAATTACTTTGCACCGATTTTGAAATGATCCATCATATCGGGCATGAATGGAAAATCCTGTTAAATCTTTTTGGATTATTGATGGGTTTTGCAATCCTTGCCCGGCATTTTGAAGACAGTGGAGTTCCTCAGGAATTGCCACGCTTCCTGCCAAATGACTGGAAAGGTGGTTTCGTTCTATTAGTTTTGGTCTTTATCATTTCTTCTTTTCTGGATAATATCGCTGCAGCGATCATTGGAGGTGCAGTTGCACTGATTGTATATAAACATAAAGTACACATCGGATATATTGCTGCGATCGTTGCTGCAAGCAATGCCGGAGGTTCTGGTTCTGTTGTAGGCGATACCACTACCACGATGATGTGGATCGATGGAGTACCTGCGGCTGAAGTGCTTCACGCATATATTGCTGCTATTCCGGCATTGATCATCTTTGGTGTTTTCGCTTCTATTCAACAGGATAAATATCAACGCATCCAAAAAGAAGCACCCAAGAAAAACAAGATCGACGGAGGACGGGTTTTTATCGTTCTCTTGATCCTTGCCGGTGCAATCCTTGCGAACGTATATCTTGATATGCCAGCTTTGGGTGTATGGCTGGCAATTATGGTCGGTACTACATTCCGTGAAACGCCCTGGAAAGAATTACCTCCTGCATTAAAGGGCAGTATATTCCTATTAGCCCTGGTATTTTCAGCATCCATGATGCCTGTCGAAGAACTTCCACCCGCTTCGTTGTTATCAGCATTCTCCCTGGGTTTTATCTCTGCTGTGTTTGATAATATTCCGCTTACAAAACTTGCTTTGACTCAAGGTGGATATGATTGGGGTGTGTTGGCGTATTCTGTTGGTTTTGGAGGTTCTATGCTTTGGTTTGGATCTTCAGCCGGAGTTGCGATCACAAACATCTTTCCGGAAGCAAGAGATGTTGGTGGATGGATCAAAAATGGTTGGCATATAATTCTTGCCTATATAATCAGTTTTGGAATCTTAGCTTCTCTTTGGGGATGGCACCCATTACCTCCGCATAAAGCAGATCCCAATGCTCCGACCATTATTAAAGAAGCAACGCATTAATCATGATCATTGACTCCTTATTATTCATCGCCGGTCTGCTCCTTCTAGTAAAAGGAGCAGACTGGTTAGTTGACGGTGCATCCGGTATCGCTCGCAAATCCGGAATATCCGATCTTGTCATCGGACTTACCGTTGTTGCATTTGGAACTTCGGCTCCCGAACTTTTTGTGAATCTGTATGCTACTCTGGACGGTGATACCGATATAGCAATTGGAAATATAATAGGAAGCAATATTGCAAATATCTTATTGATATTGGGTGTCTCTACTCTCATCTTGCCACTCAAAGTGAAGAGTGTCACCGTTTGGAAAGAAATACCTCTGGCACTGGTATCTGCACTGGTAGTAGCTTTCATGATCCTGCCTTATTTTAATTCTGATGGAAATACTCCCGTTATAGATCGGGCAGAAGGTTTGACTTTGATCATGTTCTTTGCTATTTTCTTGTACTACGCTTACGATTCAGCTAAGAAACCAGAAGTTGAAAAAGAGGAGAAGATCGTTGATACAACCAAACCTGCAAAATATTGGTTCTATACTATAATCGGACTTGTAGGTTTGGTTATTGGTAGCCAGCTGATGGTTGATTCATCAATTAATATAGCAACAGTTTTGGGAGTACCATCAGCAATTATAGGACTTACAATAGTAGCTGTAGGCACTTCCTTGCCTGAATTGGCTACTTCTATTAATGCCGCCCGAAAAGGAAATTCAGATATAGCAATTGGAAATGTAGTAGGTTCAAATATCTTCAATATCTTCTGGATACTGGGGCTCAGTGCAACCATCACGGATCTCCCTATACCTGAAGAAGGTATCATTGCTGTAATTATAAATCTGATTGTTCATGTACTATTATTTGCATTTCTCTTTCTTGGAAAACGCCATGAACTACAACGCTGGCAGGGTTTCGTTTTTTTAGTCCTATATGTCTTGATGTTTGTATTTCTGGTATAGATGAATAAAAATTTAGTTTAAGATTGCATCTCGTAATTATTCCGTGTTTTTAGTGTTTCAGATATTTCGTGTTCCTTTTCTTTTTAACTCAAAGGCTCAAAATGAATTTGTCTCTCGTAATTCGTAATTTTTTTCTGCATTTATTTTTCTCCCTAAATCGCTTATCTTTGCACTCCTTCTGAGGATTAACGAGTTTGAATGTTATGATGAAAATCACTTTGCCCGACGGTGCTGTCCGCGAATATTCTGAAAATACTAGTGCAATGGATATTGCAAAATCCATCAGCGAAGGCTTAGCCCGTAACGTTTTGGCTGCAAAAATCAATGGCGAAGTTTGGGATGCATCACGTCCTATTCCCGGCGATTCTAAACTCGAACTGCTGACCTGGGATAACGATGATGCTAAATCTACACTTTGGCATTCAAGTGCTCACCTGATGGCGGAAGCCTTGGAAGAACTTTATCCGGGTATCAAATTCGGAATTGGTCCCCCAATAGAAAATGGATTTTATTATGATGTTGATCTTGGAGAAGGAAGCTTTTCATCGGATGATTTCAAAAAAGTAGAAGATAAGATCCTTGAATTGGCAAGGAAAAATAGTACGTATGAACGCAAGTTAGTAAGCAAAGCTGATGCGATTGCCTACTTCACTGAAAAAGGTGATCCATACAAGCTGGATCTATTAAAGGATCTTGAAGACGGACAAATCACTTTTTATACCCAGGGTAATTTTACGGATCTGTGTAAAGGTCCACATATCCCAAGCACAGGTTTCATCAAGGCTGTAAAGCTGATGAATGTTGCAGGCGCATACTGGAGAGGCGATGAGAAAAGCAAGCAGCTTACCCGAATATATGGCATCACATTCCTGAAGCAAAAAGATCTTACAGAATATTTGACCGTTCTTGAAGAAGCAAAAAAACGAGATCATAGAAAACTTGGAAAAGAACTGGAACTCTTTGCATTTTCAGATAAGGTTGGCCAGGGTCTTCCTTTGTGGTTGCCAAAAGGTGCCGCATTGAGAGAGAAACTGGAATCCTTCTTACGCAAGGCGCAGATCCGTGCAGGTTATCAGCCTGTCGTTACTCCACATATCGCCAGCAAAGAATTGTATGTAACTTCCGGTCATTACGAGAAATACGGTGCTGATTCGTTTCAACCTATCAAAACTCCATCTGAAGGTGAAGAGTTTTTCCTGAAACCCATGAATTGTCCTCACCATTGTGAGATCTATAAAACCAAGCCACGCTCCTATCGCGATCTCCCGATCCGTTATGCTGAATTTGGTACAGTTTACAGATATGAGCAAAGCGGTGAATTACATGGATTGACTCGTGTGCGCGGATTTACACAAGATGATGCCCACCTTTTCTGCCGACCCGATCAGGTTAAGGAAGAGTTTATCAAGGTTATCGATCTAGTATTGTATGTCTTTGGAGCATTGGGTTTTGAGGATTTTACGGCCCAGATCTCCTTACGCGATCCGGATAACAAAGCAAAGTATATTGGTTCTGATGAAAATTGGGAAAAAGCGGAAGCTGCCATCATCGAAGCTACTGCTGAAAAAGGTTTGAAGACCACTGTTGTAACAGGTGAAGCGGCATTTTATGGTCCAAAGCTCGATTTCATGGTAAGGGATGCAATTGGTCGTAAGTGGCAGTTAGGTACCATACAGGTGGATTACAACTTGCCGGAACGTTTTGAATTAGAGTATGTTGGATCTGACAATCAAAAACACAGACCGGTAATGATCCATAGAGCCCCATTCGGCTCATTGGAGCGATTTGTTGCAGTATTGATCGAACATTGTGAAGGGAATTTCCCCTTATGGCTTACCCCTGATCAGGCGATCATTCTCCCTCTGAGTGAGAAATTTACAGAATACTCAAAAACAGTTTCAGATTCGCTAAATTTTTCCGATATTCGCACCCTCTTTGACGATAGGGACGAGAAGATAGGAAAAAAGATCAGAGATGCTGAGGTTAAGAAAATACCTTACATGCTGATTATCGGAGAGAAAGAAGCCATGGATGGGACTGTTAGTGTGAGAAAGCACGGGCATGGTGATATAGGAACTTTGACCATTGAAGGATTCAAAGAACTGGTTGAAAAAGAGATAAAAGCTGATCTTGAAAGAGTTCAAAGTACTAATTAACGAAAAGGAGGAATCAAAATAGCTGCACCGAATAGACCCTTTAACCGTGGATCAAGGAATCCCAGGTTTTTCAAAAAGGAAGAAGAACACAAAATCAATGAGAAGATCCGGGTACCACATGTCAGGGTAGTTGGAGATAATATTGAATCTGATGTTTACCCGATTGAGGAGGCTCTGAAAATGGCTCAGGAAATGGGTCTTGACCTGGTCGAGATCTCTCCGAATGCTGCACCTCCGGTTTGTAGGGTCGTTGATTACCAGAAGTTCCTCTACGAGAAGAAAAAGAAAGATAAAGAGCTCAAAGCGAAGACTGTAAAGACAGTTGTAAAAGAAATTCGTTTTGGACCTAATACAGATGATCATGACTTCGGCTTTAAAGTGAAGCATGCCATCAAATTCCTTCAGGAAGGATCAAAAGTGAAAGCTTATGTTCATTTCAAAGGAAGATCGATAGCTTACAAAGAAAAAGGAGAGATCATTTTACTTCGTTTTGCTCAAGAGCTTGAAGATTATGGTAAAGTAGAATCTTTACCAAAACTGGAAGGAAACAAGATGTTTTTACACCTTGCTCCGCTTCCAAAGAAAAAGAAACAATAATTAATTAATATTTGCTGCGATGCCAAAGATGAAAACCAATTCCAGCGCTAAGAAGCGTTTTAGATTGACCGGAACTGGAAAGATCAAGAGAAAGCATGCTTACAAGAGTCACATCTTAACCAAGATGTCAAAGAAACGTAAGCGTAACTTAACACATGCTACTCTAGTTGATCGTTCTGATGAACCGAGAATCAAACGTTTACTTACCATAGGAAAGTAATTCAAATCTATTTATTAACCGGGAAAATAGCCAAAGTATCAGCCAGCTGGCTGATCGCTATCACCAAAAAACTATTAACAATGCCAAGGTCCGTTAATTCCGTTGCGTCCAGAGCCAGACGTAAAAAAATGCTCAAACTTGCTAAAGGTAACTGGGGTGGTCGTAAGAACGTCCTAACAGTAGCCAAGCACACCGTTGAAAAAGGATTGCAGTATGCATACCGCGATCGTCGTGTAAAGAAGCGTGAATTCCGCTCTCTCTGGATCCAGAGAATCAATGCAGGAGCACGTCAGCACGGTCTTTCCTACTCTAAACTTATGGGTAAACTTCACGCAGGTGGGGTTGACTTGAACCGTAAGGTTCTTGCCGATCTTGCCATGAACAATCCGGCTGCTTTCAAAGCAGTTATTGATTCAGTGAACTAAACTCGATAATATAGATCAAAAGCCACCTTTAGAGGTGGCTTTTTTTTTGTGCTCAAATCTTAAGTATTCCGTTTTCGAAAATTGCTACCTTCCTC
>JBBKWX010000185.1:0-5477 GCA_037969175.1 Bacteroidia bacterium
ATTATTTTCTCTGCACTATCGCACTGCTGGCACGTAGAAACACTTAGTGAAACTACATAGCTTCGGTGTTTTATTTGTGCTTTAAGAAACCTTCTTTTTTCCCACAGATCTCACAGAATTCTGATTTGTTCTGTGAGATCTGTGGATATGTAAAGTGATTGTAAGAAATTCAATTTTGTTAGTCGCAGAGAAAACAAAATGGAATAAATAAGTTCTGTGAGATCTGTGGGAAAAAAGAAGGGCCCCATGTTCTACTAAGAATTAGAAAAGCAACTTCTTGTATTTTGAAGATGTTTTGCCTACAAGCTTATAAGCAAGTTCTATCCCGAGGTAGGAATACAGATCATTCTTACCGGGGTTGCCGCGCTGACTGGTATAGACACCGGCTTCGCCATTGGTGCCTTTTCCGGTTGGATCAGAAATATATTGAGCCAATGCTTGTTTATCCGGATCATTAGGGAACATTTCGCGTATGCTTTGATAGGTTGCATACGATGTGCTTACATCATCCAGAAAATCAGTATTGAAATTATAAAAACTCAATTCCATAGAGAGGATCAGATTTTTGCTGAATGCCATCCGGGTACCGATACCAAAAGGAAGTGCTAAATGGCAATTATCATAAAATCCGGAAGATCCACTTTCAATAGATCCGCCTTGTCCTTCGGTATGCCAATCAGAAAGTGTGGTTTCATACACTCCATCTTTTTTGATCACGTCGCCTTTACCGCTCGATTCGGGAGCGTTCCGTATGCTGCCGTCATTCCAAAAATAATATCTGTTTGCAAGATTCAAATCCCCATTAAAAAGATCTGCTTTTGGGTTAGAATAATAAACACCTATTCCGGCAAAGACATAAAAAGCCGGACGATTTGATGAATAAAGCGATTTATGTCTTTCAGGAAAACGGGTTAGGATCCCATTCATTGAGAAGCCTAGAATATCATTTCTAAAACTTAGTCCGCGACCAAAGTTTTGCAATTCGTGACCTGATTTTTTACCGATGGATTTTGTCTCATCATAGCCTATCCGGTGGTGACTAAATCTGGCTTCTATGGTCACAAGCGGATTTACCACTCCCGTCTTAGCCGGATTACTCATAAAGTTTCGAATGCTTATCATCATTCCGGGTCTTACAGAGCTGAGTGGAACGTATTTTTCGTTCCCAAGATCTCCGAAATAAGTAGTTGCGCCTGCCGAAAAACCAACAGTAGCCTGACGTTGTGCGAGCAGGATGAACGGGCAAAAGAACATCAAACTCAGGATCAATTTTTTCATGGGTATAGAATCTAATATCAAGTTACGAAACCTGATCCAGCAAAGATGTATTTCTTTGATTTATTTTTTGAACAATCCGTTGTTCGTCCCTATAAAAAATTCTTGATCTGATTCAAGATTTCGGAGAGCGGGGTTTTCTCTAAAGGATGATAGGCATCCGGAATTTCAACATATTCTCCTTTGGGCAAAATATCTGCAATACTCTTACTTAGTTCAGTTCCGGCAACTGTATCATGTTCTGCAACACAGATCCGAACCGGCACATTCAAAGTAGCCAGGTTTTCCATAGTCAACAAAGGTTCCCGGCCCAGCTTTTTCAGCATAGCAGCTGTATTTGAAAGCAAGTCGGTCCAATGCGAATCTCCGTGTTCATGTTTGAGCTGAGAAGCAAATGCCGGCACTTTCTCCAGAATCTTTTCGGGATTCAACTTAGCGATCTCCTTTGCTGCAGTTTCAGGATCCCAGAGAAGGCGGGTTCCGAGGGTGAGGATGCGATGAAAACGCTGAGGGTGAGTCAGGGCAGTATATAGAGCCACATAACCACCCATGCTGTACCCGAATACGGAAGCTTGTTCCAGCTTTTTCATGTCCATAAAAGCAATAAGCTCTTTACTGAATGTCTCGATACCGAATTCACCGTTTGTCAGGTCCTTGCCACCATGTCCCGGAAAATTGAAACTGTACACCTTGCGATGATCTGCAAGAAATTTCCTGAGGGATATAGTTGACACCTCTGAGCCAATGGCTCCATGAAGCAGGATTATGGGATGCTGGGCACTCATACGTTTGCAAAAACAAGATCAAAAACTTCATCCACGCGGGCAACCGGAATAAGTTCGATATTCCCTAATCTGGATCTATCCAATCCCTTCATATTGTATTTGGAAAGTACCAATTGTTTGAAGCCCAATTTTGATGCTTCAGAAATACGTTGTTCGACACGGGTTACCGGACGAATCTCACCTGAAAGTCCTACCTCACCTGCAAAGCAGATTCGGGTTGGAATAGCCTGATCTTCTGATGAAGAAAGTACTGCACAAAGTATCCCCAGATCGATTGCCGGATCTTCGACCCTTAATCCTCCCGCCATATTCAGGAACACATCTTTTGCACCCAGTTTAAAGCCGCAGCGTTTTTCGAGAACCGCCAGGAGCATGTTTAAGCGACGCAGATCGAAACCGGTAGCACTTCGTTGCGGAGTGCCGTATACTGCCGAGCTCACCAAGGCCTGGGCTTCCACCAACAAGGGGCGGATTCCTTCGAGAGTGGCGCAGATGGCAGTTCCGCTCAAACGCTCTTCACGCTGTGAGATCAGGATGTCGCTGGGGTCGTTCACTTCAATCAGTCCGGCTCCCTGCATTTCATAGATCCCTATCTCGGCGGTAGAACCAAATCGGTTCTTGGTAGCTCTCAGGATCCGGTAGATATGATGGCGATCACCCTCAAACTGCAACACGGTATCTACCATATGCTCCAAAACTTTGGGTCCGGCGATCTGTCCTTCTTTGGTGATATGCCCGATCAGCATGACCGGTATGGATTTCATTTTTGCAAAACGAATCAGCTCGGCTGTACATTCCCGGATCTGGGTAACTGAACCGGCAGATGACTCCACCTTACTAGTTTGTAAGGTCTGTATGGAATCTATCACGATCAGTCCCGGCTGTATGGAAGAGGCATGGCGCAATATGGCATCCACATCGGTTTCAGTAAGGATCAAGCAATTGGTATTCAGGGCTCCCAAACGTTCAGCGCGCATCCGGATCTGCTGTTCGCTTTCTTCACCGCTGACATAAAGTATGGGCATATTACCCAAACTCAAAGCGACCTGCAGCATCAAGGTTGATTTCCCGATCCCGGGTTCTCCGCCAACAAGGGTCACCGATCCGGGAACAATTCCTCCACCTAACACTCTTGTAAGTTCTTGATCAGGGAGAGAAGTACGTTGCTCATCGCCCAGCGTTATCTCATCTAATCTTCGGGGTTGGGCCGAACGTTCATTTCGCTCTCCTTTTTCCTGCCAGGCAGGTGCTTTGGAAGCTGTTTCAACGATCTCCTCTACATAGGTATTCCATTCTCCACAGGAGTTACATTTCCCGATCCATTTGGGAGATGAAGTGCCACAATTCTGGCAGAAATACGCAGTCTTTGTCTTAGCCATCTTTAATCTAACCTCCGAAATTCCTTCAAAACAAGTCCACTTTTATTATCACTGTTATGTGCTATAGTCAGGAATTTATCGGTCAACTCAATAAATTGCCAGGTAGAATTAAAAGTTATTCTGCTTCCTTCAAAACCGGAAACCCGCATGCGATCTTTTGAAAAACCCAGATCGAAGCTATAGGAACCGGTGTCTGTAAGCGCAATATTCCCGGCATTATCAAAATTAATGATGATGATCTTATCACCGGTGAATGTCCATTCTTCACGTTGTTGATTTGATGCACTCAAACCCAGATCCCATTTATGTTCTAATAGTTTCGCGATCTTTTTTTCCGATTTCAAAAAAGTATCACCCTGGCAGGATGACAGCAGAAACAGAATGATTAGTGTGAGGCTGGTTTTGAAGAAGGGAGATTTTAGGAGCATACAAAAAAAGGGGTTTGGGTTTGGGTTTGAGTTTGGGTCTTTTTCACCACAGAGGCGCAGAGGAGAATTTGTCTTTTTCAAATATTGTTTTCAATAACACAGAGGACACGGGGAACAAATTATTAACTTCCTACTTATGGGTTTGGGTTTGGGTTTGAGTTCTCTTTTTTCACCACAGAGGCGCAGAGGAGAATTTGTCTTTTTCAAATATTGTTTTCAATAACACAGAGGACACGGGGAACAAATTATCAAATCACACTTCACAGTTTGAGTCCCGAAGTCTCAGGAGAGTTTGGGAATCATTATTTCAATCGCTCTACCGCTCCTTCGCTCCCCCGCTCTTATTTTTCTCACTTCCCAATCTCACTTCCTTCGTAGTAAAGGTAGCTAATAATCCCTATTATTCCTTTTTCAATTTCTCAATGAGAGCAGTTGTGGAAAAGCCTTCTGTGAGCGGGATACGTTCTACTTCTCCTCCATTTTCAAGGATGAATTTTGCGCCTACAATTAGTTCTATTGTATAGTCTGCTCCTTTGGCAAGTACATCCGGTTTTAGATCTTCAATCAATTGTTCGGGAGTATCTTCATCAAACAAAACAACATAAGAAACGAATGAAAGTGATGCCAGAGCAATCGCTCTATGCTCCTCTTTATTGACGGGCCGGGAAGGACCTTTTAATCTACTTACAGAATCATCCGTATTTAGACCTATCACCAAAATTTTTCCCAGATCAGATGCTTTGCTGAGATATTCAATATGTCCTATATGCAGGAAATCGAAACAGCCGTTGGTGAAGACCACTTTTTTATCCTGAAAATCCCAGATGTTTCTTAATCTTAGAAGATCTTCCTTGTTGACGATCTTATTTTGAATCTGCTCCAGATGTGTCATGTATTTCGGCTTTAGATGCTACAAAGATAAGAAGCATTGACAAAGCACCCAGCAATAGTGTAAATACAGTTTGAGATGTATGTACAAGTGTGGCGTAAGTGAGTCCGTCACTTGCAGCGATCCCAAACAGTGCAAGCCCTTGCTGCACCAAAATATGATACACTCCAAAGCCACCCTGCACAGGCGCTGCCATACCAATGCCTCCAATGGCAAGAATAAATATTCCGGCCGTAGCACTCAATCCCGAAGTAGCGGTGAGTGCAAAGAAACAAGAGTAAGACATAAAGAAATACATCACCCAGATAAATACAGTATGAAATATAAACAGTCCTTTTTTCTCAATATTCAAGACGGATTTTAATCCGTCTAAAAACCCGTAAGCCTGATTCGCGATCTTGTCGAGCAGTCCGCCAGGTCGGCGTCCGCGCATAAAAAACCAGGCTGTGAATCCGATAAGAACAGCTGCTATGCCCAGCAATAATAAGGGAGAGTCGGCCAGTTCAAAGATCTTATCTCTCACCGGAGCAATGATCTTTTCCATCACGAAAGATCCGATCAATTTAAACTCAAGTGTAGCAGCAAGGGTGAGAGAAGCGATGAGCATAAACAGGTCAACAGTTCTTTCGGCGATCACCGTTCCGAAGAGCAGATTGAAAGGTACTTTTTCGCTTTGGTTCAGCACACTGCAACGGGTTACTTCACCAATGCGGGGAATGGC
>JBBKWX010000186.1:0-7102 GCA_037969175.1 Bacteroidia bacterium
TTAGGTATTTATGATGAACATGTACGTTCTCTAAAATGTTCTTGGCAGTTGGTCTTATCGTAATTTATTTTTTTGCAAAACAGAAGATAAAGCTACATTCGAAGTGTTGTATGACAAGCCATGGGCTTGCAATATTGTACGAAATTGATAATCTTAGCTTGACGCATATGCGAGACTTCGGGGCTCTGAGACATGTGGTAAAATCAGCACAGACTTTTCTTGTAGATAAGTACTTATGACGCAATTCGACAATATTTGAAAACCCAATTCCGGACAGCAATGGTTTATAATTAGTAATGGAATAATTTATATCCAAATTGATATAATAGAAAGTTTTTAATCAGGAATAATTTTCTAATTTGTTAGAAAACAGCCTATAAAGTAGTTATTAATTTGGTGTTTCAGCTATTTTTTTATTAATGTACCTTCGCAATCTTAGAACAATTATTCTTTTTAGCATATCAGGAAAGAACAGATCCTTAATTATTTTTCATGAAAGCAGTATTGAATTTATTTGACTTCAAACAAAAAGTAGATTATAAATTAGAAGTCTTATCGGGGCTTACGGTTGCCATGGCTTTGATCCCTGAGGCAGTTGCCTTTGCTATAATAGCCGGACTATCTCCGCTTACAGGTCTTTATGCTGCATTTGTTTTAGGTATTGTTACATCCATCTTTGGAGGTCGCCCGGGGATGATATCCGGGGCTACAGGTGCAGTTGCAGTAGTAATAGTAAGTCTGGCAATATCACATGGCGTTGAATATATTTTTGCAGCAGTGATTCTTGCCGGGATCATCCAGGCGCTTGCGGGGTTTCTTCGATTAGGAAAATTTATTCGTTTAGTTCCTCACCCTGTCATGTTTGGTTTTGTAAATGGACTGGCCATAGTGATCTTCATGGCACAACTGACACAGTTTAAAATTGCTGATGATAATGGAGTTTTGCAATGGATGACCGGATCTAACTTAATGGTGATGTTGGGATTTGTATTACTTACGATGGGAATCATTTGGGGATTACCTAAGATCACTAAAAAAATCCCGTCATCATTAACCGCAATTCTTGTTGTATCCGGAATCATATTAGGTTTTAATATTGATACAAAAACAGTTGGTGATATTGCTAGTATTCAAGGTGGATTTCCTCCTTTTCATATTCCTGAAATACCTTTTAATTTGGAAGCTTTGCAGATCATCTTTCCGTATGCTTTGATCATAGCAGGAGTGGGGCTTATTGAAAGTTTGCTGACATTGAATTTGATTGATGAGATCACTCAGACTCGCGGTAGAGGAAATAAAGAAGCCGTAGCACAGGGCGCGGCAAATATACTTTCAGGATTTTTCTCGGGGATGGGCGGTTGTGCTATGATAGGTCAAAGCCTGATAAATATTTCTTCAGGTGCCAGAGCAAGACTATCCGGAATCATTGCTTCCGTGATGCTTCTTGTATTTATCATGTTTGGTTCTGATCTGATCGAGAAAGTACCCATGGCGGCACTCACCGGATTGATGATCATGGTTGCTATTGGCACATTCGAATGGTCGTTTTTGCGTATGATAGGGAAAATGCCGGCACATGATATCTTTGTAGGAATATTGGTTGCAGCAGTAACTGTACTCCTGCATAATCTTGCACTGGCAGTATTGCTTGGCGTGATCATCTCTGCATTGGTTTTTGCATGGGAAAATGCAAAACGCATCCGTGCAAGAAAATATACAGATGAAAATGGAGTAAAGCATTATGAGATCTTTGGCCCCTTGTTTTTTGGATCTATAAGTGCGTTCAATGATAAGTTTGATGTGCGCGATGACCCTAAAGAAGTGATCATAGATTTCAGGGAAAGCCGGGTTGTTGATATGTCAGGAATAGAAGCGCTGAACAAGCTTACGGAAAGATACAGGATAGAAGGAAAAACACTACATCTGCGTCATCTAAGTCCCGACTGTTCAAAGCTCCTCGCAAATGCAAATGAGATCATCGATGTAAATATTATCGAAGACCCTACTTATATAGTTGCGATTGATCGGGTTTAGCTTTATTGTTATTCTTATACCCTAAAGTCCTTTTGGTATCCTGTCCGATGAATTCCTGAAGTTGATCATTATATGCACTCATTATTTGTTCATGCATAAATTTAAAAAAAGTCAAATAGGAATCGGGATCTTTTTGTGATATCGTGAATTCAGTAGACTCGATACCGTATTTTAATGTGAATGTTTCATCCATATTTTTTTTGAATGTCACAGAGATGAGGATCAGTTCCTGAGGCAGGGTTTCAGGAGCCGAACAAACCGTTAAACCAATTCCAAATTGCCAGTACGAATCTTCAAGCAAATTGATTGCATTGATCAGAGAAGGAGGGACGATCTCAAATTCTTGTTCTTCATTAATTTTATAAAGAGAAAACTGACTTTCCGGAATTTGTAAAAAGGCTTTCAACTCTTTTACCAGAGAAATAGAAAACTGATGGCATTGATCCTGGTAGGTCCCAAAATCTGTTTGTGCTTTGGAATAGGCCTTACACAATTCTTGAAATTTGCTTGATCCCATATCATCTTATTTTCTATGAAGATAATAGATTTATGAAACTCAACAAGTCAGGCAAACGACAATTGAAGGCAGATCGATCCATGAATCTGATTAGAATTTCAACTATAGAATATGCTTTCCATGATTACTTTGATCGATCTTATGTTGCATCAGATCGGATAATTGATTTGCTTTTGTGATTGCTTCCGTTGCTTTGGGTCCGCTAAATTCGTCATGTACCGTTTCTTCCCAAAGCTCCAACCATTTATCGAAATGAACTTTTTTTAAGGGACTTTTTTTATTTAGACCGATATGAGTGATCATAGGATTTCCTTTGTAGATCATGTTTCCCAATAAAACGGTTTCCCAAAAATCATACATAACAGGCATGTGTTTCTTAAGATCTATCATAGCCACATCAGTAAAAATATATCCAATAGTATCATCCTCTAAAACTTTTTCATAAAAAGTATCCACAAGATATTCTATGTCTTTTCGTGTATGTATATCAGTCATTGTATTTTATAATTTAAGGAATGATCTCGTAACTTTTATTTCCGGATCTAAGTTCTCTTTTCTTTTCGATATGTTGTTTGATCTTATAACAAACATAAGCACTCCCTGATCCAATTACAGCACCTATAAGGACATCACTCGGGTAATGCACACCCAAGTGCATTCTGGAGTATCCTACACCGCCTGCCCAAAGATATAATGGTGCTATCACATACCATTTCGGGTAACTTATACTAAGAGCTGTTGCTGTTGCAAAAGCTACTGTGGTATGACCGGAAGGAAAAGAGGAACTTGTTCCAGTTGTCTGAACATCCAATTCGGGATAAGAAATATAGGGACGGTTTCTGTCAACGATATATTTGAGAGATGTTGTAACTATACTTGCAGTAAGTACGGATACTCCGGTGTAGATGGAGTTAGTTTGCAGATCCTTATCGTGATTCAGCAATGAAATGCCGAACATAGCTACAGGAACACCAATTGTAACCGGACTTGCCGTATGTGTTATGGTTTTAAAAAACGGATCCAGCTCTTGATTCCGATCTTTATTTATAGATCTTAATAATCTAATATCTAAATTTTGAGAATTTACAGGATTAGAATAACTGAATAAGCAAAAGACAATCAACAGAAGTTTCTTAGTAACTACTTTCTTATGTGAATCAGAATTCTTATTTGCTTCCGAAAAAGAGATTGTTTTTTTCATGTGTTGAAAAGATTCAACCATCAATTTGTTTTCCTGACATACTTGGTGAGAATAACGATCTGCTGATCATTTACTCTGCCTTCTATATGTTCGGCATTATCGGCAACCAGATTGATATTTCTAACGGCTGTGCCACGTTTGGCGGTGAAATTACCTCCCTTTACATCCAGATTTTTTATCAGAACCACGGAGTCGCCTTGTTCCAATACAACCCCATTGCTATCTACATGTCTGATCACATCTTCAGCCGCGATTCCTTCACCTGTTGATTTTGCCCATTCCATGGTTTCGTCATCCAGATAAAGCATGTCCAACAAATCTATAGGCCAACCTTCTGCCCGCAACTTATTTAACATTCTCCAGGCTACCACCTGAACCGCGGGTACGGTGCTCCACATGCTATCATTGAGACAACGCCAGTGATTGGGTGTTATTTTCTCTTCATCATTTAGTTGCTCAAAACAGGTACTGCAAACAAGTATACTATTTGAGGAGATCAATTGCTTTACAGGTGGTACGCTATATACCTGCAAGTCAGTTGCAGCATTACACAATTCACACTTGTTATCGCTTCTTGCGCTTAATTCTTTTTCAATGTTCATTTTGGGAATGTAGCTTATTTAAATCACTTCTTAGCACATCGGTGAAGATCTTTGCACCTTCATGATTTAAATGCTGGGCATCTTTCCACAAATGATATGTTGCAAAACGCTCGTCAGATGCAAATGCATTAAAGTAATTGATATATATGGCACCTTCGGATTTGAAATAATCCTGAAGCATAAGATCCATTTTTTCAAATCCCGGAGCAGGATGATAAATAGGAGAAGTGAAAAGAACCAGCGTCACATTTTTCTCTTTACAAAGTGCTACAAGATGTTCGATATTTTTTTTGAAATCTATATTTATCGTATCACCAGAATACGTAATGTTGTTTGCTATTCTTCTATCGTAACTCCAGGTAACATTCACACTATCCCTGTCACCGGGCAAGACAAAAACATACCCGTTATGCGGGATCTTATTCATGTCAGATTTTATTCTATTATTTATAATATTCATTACTTTCCCATTCCATTTATAGGAAGCCAGAGAATATTTCAAAGGTTCGAAATATGACAGACCATTTATCCGTTCACGGATCCATTCATTTTTATTATAGTAATATTTTAGATGCTGAATGTCTTGCTTTAAAGAATAGTCCTTCCCAATTATTTCATCCCGTTCCAGATGCAACAGTATGGTATCGATCTTTATTTTTTCATTGCTAATAAGCTGATCGATCAAGCCGGTATGAAACACAAGCGACATCCCGTTATGAGAAAGATTGAATGCATTTTCATTAAGCTGTTGAGGGATTACATGATGTGCACATCTTGAATTCCCCATAGCCAGCAAAGGTACGTGGTCATAGTTTTGAAGCAGATTGTTAATGGTTCCACCTGTTTGCCCGGTATATGTTTTCTGGTACAATTTCTCCATCACCCATGAGATCAACTGATCCGAAATAAGGATTGAAAACACGATTATGAATATGAATTTTATGATTTTCATATTGATCAAAACTGGAAATAGATAAACTGACTACCTTCTGAGATACCATACAATAGTATCAAAAGGAATAAACAAATATTTAGAATATTCACCTTCCATAAGGCGGTTTTCTTTAGCACATTTCTAAGATCAAGTTTCCTGAAAAGAAATACTTCAAGTAAAATAAAAATGGTCGTATTCAAAAGTATAGATGCAAATACTCCGGTGTCTTTTATGTTTAGGTTAATAAAATATTCGATAGCAAACATCCTGTCGATAATACCAATTGCTTTTTCAAAAGTTTCAGCTCTGAAGAAAACCCAGGTAAGACAGATCAGGTGAAAGACCACGACCATCCCCAGGAACTTAACCAATTTGGATTTACCTTCTATGAATTCCGGTATGCGAAAGCGTTTTTCCAAAGAAAGATAAAGCCCATTTAACGTTCCCCAGATCACAAAATTCCAGGAAGCTCCATGCCAAAGTCCGCCAAGGATCATAGTTACCATCAGGTTTTTGTAGGTATTAAATTTCCCCAATTTATTCCCGCCTAGTGGAATGTATAAATAATCTCTGAGCCAGGTTGATAACGAGATATGCCATCTTCTCCAAAATTCAGTGACGGATTTTGCGAAATAGGGTTGTCTGAAATTCTCCATCAGATCATATCCCATGATTCGGGCACAACCGATGGCAATGTCAGAATATCCTGAAAAGTCACAATAAATTTGTATTGCAAAAAGATAAATTGTGAACCATAAAGTAAAGCCGGTATGCAGATCATAGGTGCCGTAAACGCCTTCTACATATAGTGCCAGAGTATCAGCAATGACAACCTTTTTGAAAAACCCGATCATCACTTGGGTAAAACCACTCACTACATTATTGTAGTTGAGTTTATTGTCATTCTTTGTAAGCTGAGGCAAGAGATGACTTGCACGTTCGATAGGTCCTGCAACCAGCTGTGGGAAGAAAGAAACGTATAGAGCAAACTTCCCGAAATGTTTTTCAAATTGGATTTTTCCATTATAAACATCGATGGAATAGGAGAGGGTTTGGAATGTATAAAACGAGATCCCCATAGGCAGGATCAATTCGGCCATAGGGATGGTTGTTCCAAAAACAGCATTTGTAGAAGTTGCGAAGAAGTCGAGATACTTGAATGTAAAAAGCAAACCCAGATTCGAGATCAGGCTAAACAGCAAATAAGGGCGCCTCTCTTGCTTGGAATCTTTTTTAGACATCTGTGTACCACAGTAATAGTCTATTCCGGTAGAAAGAACGATAAGCAGGATATATTCGTACCGCCAGTACATATAAAAGAAGTAACTGGCTACCAGGAGCAAGATCCAGCGAAAGGCAGGTTTGGTAATGAAATAAAGGGTGACGGTGATTAAAAAGAAAATTATATAATCGACCGAATTAAAAAGCATAGGGACACGTTTGAATTACTCGTTATTAGCTGAATATCAATGCATAAATATCAGCTATTGAGCTTGTAACCAGTTCAATTGGAGGTCTAAACTAATGCTAAAATTGCTATAAAACAAAGGAAGAATATTTTCTGCTAATTAAATATTGCAGTTCATTGCTGTCCGGAATCGGGTTTTCTAATATTGTCGAATTGCATCCTAAGGATTTATCTACAAGAAGAGCCTGTGCTGATTTTACCACGGAAGTCTCAGAGCCCCGATGCCTCGCAAACGCGTCAAGCTAACAGTAGAGAATATTTCCCGCAGATCTCGCAGAAGCTTTTTATTCCATTCTGTGAGATCTGCGAATGCAAAGTGAATCTCTTGCAATAACGTTTCATAACC
>JBBKWX010000187.1:0-13719 GCA_037969175.1 Bacteroidia bacterium
CTTTTCCAGAGCAGCTATCCAACTCAATGTTTCGATAAAAAACAGAAACAATTTTTCATACAATGCAAAGGACATTGCTTATAAGTTTGCAATAGAGGACCATGAATGGATTGAGGGAGAATTACCCGGTGTTACCACTATAAAAGAGCAAAGTGTTGCTGAACTTCAAATCCCCATAAGATTATCTTTTAAAGAGGTGAGCAAAACGTTATTCAAATTGCTTATGAAAGGCAAGCAGGTAAAATACAAACTTGATCTCCAGTTTAGGGTCGTCTCTGAAAACCCCTCTGTGGTAAACAGTGCAGTGATTCTTAAAAGTTCTGGATCTGTGAAATCTTTAATGAAAGCCGTAAAGGAATAGTCAACACAATAAAAAATAATTTAATTATAAAAACGATGATGCACGAAAACGAAGGTTACTATTATTGGGGAATGCATATGGGTTGGTGGGTTTTTGTGATTGTGATTGCAATCATATTTATTGGATTCCTCTTCAATACCAGGAGAAGAAAATGACAACTACCTTATTATTAAAATACCATTTAACACATTCACTATTACGGATGAATAAATAGAATCTATAGGTATGTCCGGAATAAATAAAATAGACAAAAATAATTTAGAAATAAAGACATTTTAAAAATCGAAATCATGAATTATTATTTTTCAAAATTATTGCAAAACGTAAGCTTCGATGAAGTAATTACAAAAGTTACAGAAGCGCTCAAAGACGAAGGCTTTGGCATATTAACTGAAATTGACATTAAGGAAACCTTAAAGAAAAAACTCGATGTGGACTTTTACAATTATAAAATCCTGGGTGCATGTAATCCGCCATTTGCCTACAAAGCTTTGCTAGCGGAGGATAAGATAGGAACCATGCTGCCTTGCAATGTAATTGTTCAGGAAAAAGTGAAAGGCGAAGTGGAAGTTTCAGCGGTTGATCCGGCAGCCTCAATGCAAGCTATAGAAAATGAAGAACTAAATAATATTGCTATTGAAATAAGAGATCGGTTGCAAAAAATAATTGATCAGTTGTAGCATTGGATGATAAAATAATTAAAAATATTTGGAAAATATAAAACGGCAGGCAAAGCGCTGGTGATTTCTCAGCAGCTTTCCCCGGGAGTCTGGTGTACCCTCTGTCTGTTATTTGCTATTATAATACTGCTCATAATTCCTTTACAAATTGATGATTTTATTGAGATGTAGCAGCACATGGTAGGGCGAAAACAAGTTTGGATAACTTGTTCAATACTTTTCGTCAGGTCTTTTCTCAGAACTTCCCGGAAATTTCAACTTAGAAAATATTGCAATAAAACAGCCTTTTCCTTCACTTGATTTCCCATTTTACTATCTTTGACCATATGACCCTGATTCGTACTGAAAATCTAACCAAGAAGTATCAACAACATACAGCTTTACAAGATGTAAGTATTAGTGTCCCTACTGGAAGCGTGTTTGGATTACTTGGGCCCAATGGTGCAGGAAAAACATCCCTGATCCGTATCATCAATCAG
The DNA here is from genome assembly GCA_037969175.1 of Bacteroidia bacterium. Taxonomy (GTDB): domain Bacteria; phylum Bacteroidota; class Bacteroidia; order AKYH767-A; family JBBKVM01; genus JBBKWX01. The sequence goes on from JBBKWX010000187.1 coordinate 1,521, forward strand.
ATCACGGCGCCCGACTCTGGAGAAGTGTATTTCAATGAAAAGAAACTTCATCCTGATCATACTGCTAACATAGGTTATCTTCCCGAAGAACGTGGACTTTATCGCAAGATGAAGGTAGGAGAACAAGCACTCTATCTCGCCCGTCTGAAAGGATTGAGCAAGACAGACGCTATGAAAAAGCTGAAGTTTTGGTTCGAGCGATTTGAGATCCAAACCTGGTGGGATAAAAAAGTGGAAGAGTTGAGCAAAGGGATGGCTCAAAAAGTACAGTTCATCATTACTGTTTTACATGAACCTGAGCTGCTTATTCTGGACGAACCTTTTTCCGGTTTTGATCCTATCAATGCCAACCTTATCAAAGACGAATTACTAAGGTTGAATAAAGCCGGAACGACCATTATTCTTTCAACGCATCGCATGGAAAGTGTGGAAGAATTGTGCAGTCATATTGCGCTGATAAATAAATCCAGAAAAGTTTTGGACGGACCCATTTCTGAAGTCAGAAATGAGTTCAGGAATGAGACCTATGAAGTGGATTACACAGGAAATGGGATCGGATTTGCCAATAGTTTATGGACAGGCTTTGAATTGATAAGTAATGTTCCTCATCATGGAAATCACAAAGCGGTTGTGAAACTGTTGAACGGCAACAGCACAAATAATTTGCTTGCCGCATTATTACCGAATTGCAATATCAACGGATTTAAAGAAGTCATTCCTTCCATGAATGATGTATTTATTCGTGCAGTAAATGAAGGAACACCCATAGAAAACGAAAGCGTAAATGAGTAAGACCGGACTGATAATTTCGAGAGAATATCTGAGCAGGGTGAGAAAAAAATCATTCCTGATCATGACAATTTTAGGTCCGATCCTGATGGCTGCGGTGTTCATCGTTCCGGTGTTGATCATGAACTCCAGAGGTGATGATACCAGCTATATTCAGGTGGTAGATGAAACCGGTTTATTTCAAGGTAAACTCACTCAATCTGAGTCGATAAAATTTGAATTTCTTGATGGCAAGCTCGACTCTTTAAAAGACAATTATGATGAAGAACGGACTGATGGGATCTTATATATTCCTTCTGTTGCTATTAACTTTCCACAGGGCATTTTTCTGTACACAGCCAAACAACCCAGCCTCACGCTGATATCTTATATTGAAAAAACGCTGCAAAAAGAAATGGAAGCAGCCAAGCTGGAAGCGGCCGGTGTGGATGAAAAATTACTTGTCCAGATCCGTACCCATGTAAAGATCCAGGCGAAAGTAATGACAGATAAAGGCGAAGAAAGCGCCAGTGCCGATCTGGCAACAGCTGTTGGATTTATTAGCGCTATGATGATCTATGTCTTCATCTTTCTTTACGGAGCACAAGTGATGCGTGGAGTGATCGAGGAAAAGACCAGCCGGATAGTTGAAGTTATTATTTCATCGGTAAAACCTTTTCAGCTGATGATGGGTAAGATCATAGGTATCGCATTGGTCGGGCTCACACAATTTGTGCTTTGGATCATTCTTACCTTTGCGCTCACTACAGTTGCCGGTAGTGTGTTGCTCAAAGATAAAGTGGTGGAAAAGCCCCAGCATATTGAACGAGGATTGGGAGATATTGATGTATCAGCAGTTCCTGTTACCGGAGATGCAAAAGATGTAGCCATTGCCAAGGTTTTCGAAAATCTGGAATCCATTAATTTCCCCTTGGTGATAGGAGCATTTCTGTTTTATTTTCTTGGAGGATATTTATTATACAGTGCTTTGTTTGCCGCTGTAGGCGCTGCTGTCGATAGTGAAACGGACACCCAGCAATTTATGCTACCGGTAACGATACCGCTCATTTTATCCATCATAGTAGCCCAAAGTATCATGACCCATCCGGATGGAAATCTGGCGTTCTGGTTTAGTGTCATCCCCTTTACATCTCCCGTAGTTATGATGGTAAGGATCCCTTTTGGAATCCCGACAAGCGATCTGATCATCTCAGCCCTTAGTTTGATTGCCGGCTTTATTTTCACCACCTGGCTTGCCTCCAAGATTTACAGAACCGGGATCCTGATGTATGGCAAGAAAGTTAGTTTTAGGGAGATTGGGAAATGGCTATTTTACAAAGAATAGAGGTTTTTGACCTTTGGTCAAAAACAATTACGAATTACGAATGACGAGATACGTGGTGTCAGGAGTATACTCCTGACACAATTACGAATTACGAATGACGAGATTTGTGGTGTCAGGAGTAAACTCCTGACACAATTAGAAATGGTAAATTAGAAATGTGAAATTAAATTTGGAATGGAGAATGTGACATTGTTTCCATATCCAAGTTATTTGCACAAACAAAATCCGTGAAAATCCGCCTAATCCGTAAATTCCGTGTTCCATTTTTTAGATTTCAAGATGGCCTTTTATTTATAGAAAATTAAAGTCTATAAACCATCAAATCGATCAGAATTTGGAGGATGCTGGTTTTTTTATGTAACTTAGTACGATGCGTCTTGCTGTTATTGATCTTGGTACGAATACATTTCATTTGTTGATTGCGGAAGTAAATGAAGACTATAGTTATGATATAGTTTACAAGACTAAAGTGGCTGTAAAACTTGGTGAGGGAGGGCTTATAGACCATAAGATCACTCAGGCAGCCTTTCACAGAGGCATAATCACACTCAAGAAATTCCAATTATTAATTGCTGAAAATCGGGCATCTGAAGTACATGCATTTGCTACTTCAGCCATTCGAAACGCGGTCAATGGAAGCGAATTCGTGAGTAAAGCTTACGCCGAGTCGGGTGTAAAAATAAATGTGATCAGTGGATTATTGGAAGCAGATTATATATACCAGGGTGTAAGACAAGCTTATCCATTATGTGAGGAAAAAATTCTCATCATGGATATTGGCGGCGGAAGTGTAGAATTTATAGTAGCCGATCAGTTTAAGATTTATCTGCAACATAGTTATGATGTTGGAGCCGCACGTATTCTTGAATTGATAAAACCATCAGATCCTATCAGTGGAATTGATGTGAGACATATAGAAAAGCATCTCAGGACTGAGTTGGCTCCTCTTTACGAATCTTGTAAAAAAAATCCCCCTACCCGTCTAGTTGGTGCCTCCGGTTCTTTTGATACCCTGGCAGATATGATAGCTCATAAATATCATCATGCTACCCTAAAAGAAGGAGAAACATGTTACAATTTCAGGATGGATGAATATGCTGAGATCTCACACAAAATAATCAGAAGCAATCATGAGGAAAGGCTGGAGATGAAAGGCCTGATCCGTATGCGGGTTGATATGATCGTGATCTCTTGTATCATTATCAATATGATAAGAAGGGATCTGAAACTGGAACAGATGAGCATGTCGGCCTATGCCTTGAAAGAAGGCGTTTTATGGTCGGCCATTCATGCCCGAAGAGTCCGCGTTTAATCACAATTTTTTTTCGTTTTATATTTGCACAAAGAAATCTTTATGCCCAGAATACTTATTATAGATGATGAAAAGAGCATCCGCTCCACGCTCCGTGAAATACTTGAATATGAAAAGTTTGAAGTAGATGAAGCAGAAAACGGCCCGGAAGGATTAAAAGCTGCTGAAGCCAATAAGTATGACATCATATTATGTGATATAAAAATGCCTAAGATGGATGGCACTGAAGTGCTTGAAAAGCTTCAGGAATCGGTACCTGATGTGCCTGTAATTATGATCTCCGGTCATGGCAATATTGAAACCGCAGTAGATGCCATCAAGAAGGGTGCTTTTGATTATATCTCTAAGCCACCTGATCTGAATCGCTTGCTTGTTACCTTGAGAAATGCATTGGATCGGAATAGTCTGATCACTGAAACCAAGGTCTTAAAACGCAAAGTTTATAAGACCCGGGAAATGATCGGTGAATCGGAAGCCCTGAAAAATATCAAGGACATGATCGAGAAAGTTGCTCCTACGGATGCACGGGTTTTGATCACCGGGAATAATGGAACGGGCAAGGAATTAGTAGCACGATGGATCCACGAAAAAAGCCCGCGGTCAGCAGCTCCGATCGTAGAAGTAAACTGTGCAGCCATACCCTCCGAGTTGATCGAGAGTGAATTATTCGGTCATGAAAAAGGCGCATTTACATCCGCCATAAAACAGCGGATCGGAAAGTTTGAACAAGCCAATGGGGGTACTATTTTTCTTGATGAGATCGGAGATATGTCGGCCTCAGCACAAGCAAAAGTTTTGCGTGCGCTACAGGAAAATAAGATCACTCGTGTTGGTGGTGAAAAAGAAATTACTGTGAATGTACGGGTGATCGCTGCTACGAATAAAGATCTGAAGCATGAGATCGCAGAGAACAGATTTCGCGAGGATCTTTACCACAGGCTAAGTGTGATCCTCATCCATGTTCCGGCTTTGAAAGATCGCAAAGAAGACATACCGCTTTTAGCAGATCATTTTCTGGAAGAGATCTGCGCAGATTATGGTTGTGCAAAAAAAGAAATTTCTGCTGATGCTATCAAAGCATTACAAGCCATGGACTGGACCGGAAACATTCGTGAACTACGAAATGTAATAGAACGTTTGATCATCCTCTGTGATAAAAAGATCACAGGAGCTGATGTAAAACAATTTACCGGACAGGGAAACTGATCTAGTTACTAATGATATTTCTTGCTGCCGAAAGTGCAGCATCCAATCCGGAAATATCCTTTCCTCCGGCATTTGCATAGAAAGCCTGACCTCCTCCTCCACCCTGAATGTGTTTAGCTAGTTCGCGTACCACTTTCGATGCATCCAGATTATGTGTCTTAACCAGATCATCGCTGATCAAAACCGACAAATGCGGTTTACCATCGATCTCTGCACCCAGCACCAGCATTAGGTTTGAGTTGGACTGACGCAATTCGAAACAAAGATTTTTTATTTCTTCTGCAGAAGGTAATTCTATCTTTTTAGAAGCGAAATTAATTCCGTTCACTTCTTCAAGTTCTGCAGTAATTTCTTTCTTCAGGGATCTTGCTTTTTCACGCAACATAGTTTGAATTACAGATCTCAGATTTTCATTTTCGGAGATCACATTTTCTACAGCCTTCACCACATCTTTCTGAGCCTTCAATAATTCTGCAATGGTTTGCAATGACTTTTCCTGAGCTTCAAAATGATTCAGTGCATTGGAAGATGTGATCGCTTCTACTCTTCTTACACCTGCAGCCACACTAGATTCAGAAACAAATTTGAACAAACCGATCTCGCCGGTAGCCTTTACATGAGTACCACCGCAAAGCTCGCGCGAATATGCCGGATCGAATGTGATTACGCGTACATAGTCGCCATATTTTTCTCCGAACAAAGCCGTTGCTCCCAATTTCATTGCATCCTCGATCGGTACATTTCTTCGTTCATCCAACAAAATATTCTCGCGAATTTTTTCATTCACACGTTGTTCGATCTTCTTCAATTCCTCGTCTGTAACTTTTGCGAAATGCGAAAAGTCGAAACGTGTAAGTTCCTCATTTACCAAGGATCCTTTTTGTGCAACATGATTCCCCAACACCTCTCTCAGTGCAGAATGCATAAGATGCGTAGCACTGTGATTCGACGTGATCAACTTGCGACGACCAGCATCAATTTTTGCTTCAAAACTATCTGAAGGATCCAGAGGTAATTTATCTGTAAAGTGAACGATCAGATTATTTTCTTTCTTGGTATCTGTTATTCTGATGACTCCATTATCTGAAGTAAGTGTTCCGGTATCGCCAACTTGTCCTCCGCTTTCTGCATAGAAAGGAGTTCGGTTCAAAACGATCTGAAACTGTTCTTTGTTCTTTGCTTTTACCTTGCGATAGCGTAGTATTTCAACATCTGCTTCCTGCAGATCGTATCCGATAAATTCGGTTTCCTCTCCTTCACGAACGGTTATCCAATCTTCTGTATCTATCACTGCCGCAGCCCTTGAACGATTCTTCTGCTTTTCCATTTCAGCATTGAACCCATTCATATCCACCGATTTCTTTTGCTCTCTGGCAAGCAGCTGAGTAAGATCCACAGGGAACCCGAACGTATCGTATAATTCGAATGCAAATTCGCCCGAGATATTATCTCCTTCAAACGAATCGAAACGTTGTATGCCGACTCCGAGTGTTCGCAAAAAAGAATTTTCTTCTTCATGAATAACCCTGGAAATAAAATCCTGCTGACTTACCAATTCCGGGAAAACGCCATCAAACTGTTCCGCCAGGATAGGCATCAGTTTATACATGAAAGCTTCTTTGAATCCCAGGAAAGTGTAAGCATAACGAACAGCTCTTCTAAGGATCCTGCGAATAACATAACCCGCTTTATTATTTGATGGAAGCTGACCATCAGCAATAGCAAATGCGATTGCTCTCACATGATCTGCGATCACACGCATAGCGATATCGGTTTGTTCAGCTTTTTTATAGGGGATACCACTTTGCTCTGAGATAAAATTGATCATCGGAGTAAAAACATCCGTATCATAATTACTTCTCACACCTTGCAAAGCCATGCACAATCTTTCGAAACCCATTCCGGTATCGACATGCTGAGCCGGAAGTTTCTCGAGACTTCCATCTGTTTTGCGATTGAACTCCATGAATACATTATTCCAGATCTCAATTACTTGTGGATGATCATTATTTACCAGATCAGCACCCGGTGTTTTCGCTCTTTCAGCATCATCTCTAAGATCGACATGGATCTCAGAACAAGGTCCGCATGGACCTGTATCTCCCATCTCCCAGAAATTGTCTTTTTTATTGCCCATCAAAATGCGGGAAGGATCAATGAATTGTTTCCAGATCTCTTCCGCATCGCTGTCTTTTGCTAATCCGTCTGATTTATCGCCTTCAAAAACGGTCACATATAACCTATCTTTTTCAATTCCATAAACACGCGTAAGCAGATCCCAGGCCCATTCAATAGCATTTGTCTTGAAATAATCGCCGAATGACCAGTTGCCCAGCATCTCGAACATGGTGTGATGATAGGTATCTACCCCAACCTCTTCCAGGTCGTTATGCTTGCCGGAAACACGCAGACACTTTTGGGTGTCGGCCGCTCGTGGATATTTTGCAGGAGCATTTCCCAGGAAGATATCCTTAAACTGGTTCATGCCGGCATTCGTAAACATTAAGGTAGGGTCATTTTTGATGACCATAGGAGCTGAAGGGACGATCTGGTGTCCTCTTTCTTCGAAGTAATCGAGGAAAGCCTGGCGTATCTGACGTGATGTCATGTTCATGCGTATAAACTCTGTTTGTAAGGGTTCTATAAAAAGAACTCAATTACGGGTTGTGTTTTGAATTATGTATTTTTATCTTTGTTTGCCTTGTCCAACCGGACATAGCTCAAACGCTGCAAAAATAGGGATTTTACCCACAACCTAATGCCAAAGATCAAGTATTACTTCAATACCAATTCATTGAAGTATGAAAAAGTAGTAGTGAGCTTCGGAAAGCGCCTTTTACGGGTACTTGCTTTTCTGGCTACTGCTGTGGTTTTCGGTGCATTGATCATGGTTTTCTCCTACTCCTATTTTGATTCACCAAGAGAGAAACAATTATTGCGCGAGGTCGAAGCAATGACATTACAATACGAGATCCTTGATCAACGACTTGATCAAACTAATATCGTATTGAAAGATCTCCAGGAAAGAGATGACAATATATACAGGGTTATTTTTGAGGCTGAACCTATCCCCGAAAATGTGCGACTAGCAGGTTTTGGAGGAGTGAACAAATACAAAGAACTTGAAGGAATAAGTAATTCAAAAATAATAACTGAAACCACCCGAAAGATAGATCAGATCTCAAAACAGATGTATATTCAAAGTAAATCCTTTGATGAGATCTTTAAACTTGCTAAGAACAAAACCGAGATGTTGGCTTCAATTCCAGCCATACAGCCTGTTTCAAACAAAGACCTAAAAAGAGTTGCATCCGGTTTTGGATATCGTATGCATCCTGTATATAAAACGGTGAGGATGCATACCGGGCTCGATTTTTCAGCCAATATTGGAACCGAGATCTATGCGACCGGCAATGGACGTGTTGAAGAAGTAGAACGTGACGGCAGAGGTTACGGAAATAGCGTGGTCATTAATCATGGCTATGGATATAAAACCCTTTACGGGCACATGAGTAAGATGGCTGTAAAACCGGGACAGAAAGTGAATCGTGGTGATCTGATAGGATATGTTGGCAACACGGGAACCAGTACAGGTCCTCACTTGCATTATGAAGTTATAAAGGGCGGAAACAAGATCAACCCGATCAACTTCTTTTATAATGATCTTAGTCCTGCAGAATACCAGCAGATGTTAGAAATTTCTTCTCAGTATAATCAGTCATTCGACTAATTTATTTTATCCGTTATGCCTTACAAGGAAAGAGAAACTGTAAAGATGTTTTACACCATTGGTGAGGTAAGCACATTGCTCAATGTCAATCAAAGCTTGCTTCGTTTTTGGGAGAAGGAATTTGATATTATCAAACCTAAGAAAAACAAAAAAGGGAATCGTCTTTTTAGTCCGCAAGACATCGAGAACCTGAAGATGATACATCATTTGGTAAAGGACAAAGGATTCACGTTGGCCGGAGCGCGTACCAAGCTAAAAGAGGGCAGCAACGGGGTTAGTAAGCAAGTAGAATTAAAAGAAAGTTTGATGCAGATCCGAGGTTTTTTGGTGGAGCTAAAGGAAAGCCTATGAGGGTTTGAGTTGTGGTTTGAAAAAATAATTACGAGATACGAATTACGAGATACGAGTTCGATTTGTGATTGTTTCCGGATTAAAAAAAATTGGAACACGGATGACACGGATTAGGCGGATTTACACGGATTTTTTTAACTAACAATTTCTCATTTTCAATTTAATTTCACATTTCACATTCCTAATTTCTAATTGTATTTGGGCGGCATTTCCGGCTGTCCGCTATATCTTTTTTGCTTCACAAAAAAGGATGCCGCTTCCATCCGGGCCGCAATTAGGATCAATTGGATTCCTTGTGCTATTCGAAGGGAACCCCTAAAGGGGTTGGTGCTTATGGTTTTCCTTTTTGCGAAGGCTTAAAAATATTTCCCGCTAATTACGCTGAAATTCGCAGAGTGCTAAAAAACAAAAACACTCTTCACTATTTTTATTCGCCACTAAGACACTAAATCTTAATGATCAACACATAGTTTTTAAAAAAATCTTTGAGTCCTTGAGCCTTGGTGGCGAAAAAGCAAAATTAGGAGATATGTTCTGTAATTGTTTCCGGATTAAAAAAAATTGGAACGCGGATAGCACGGATTAGTCGGATTTACACGGATTTTTTTTGAGCCATTAACTTCTAATTCCTCATTTTCAATTTCATTTCACATTTCACATTTACCATTTCTAATTGTATTTGAAGATGGGGTGAATTCCCTAAGTCCATTGTTTTCAATTGTTTTTCTTAAATTTGGTATAGTACGATGCACAAGCATACGGATCTAAAAAAATGAAGGTCGTCAAACCGGTTATTTGTACTTTGCTAACAGTTTTTGCAGGAATTATCCCCGGGATGGTTTCCGGGCAGATCGTGATCAACGAAGCTTGCTCATACAATGGAAATATTCTTGAAGATGAAGACGGTGATAACAGCGATTGGATAGAACTTTACAATGCCGGAAACACAGCTGTAAATCTGGATAAGTATGCATTAAAAGGAAACCAATCTGCATCATGGGAACTTCCAGCTATAATGATACAGGCACAAGAATACCTGATCGTGTTTGCATCCGGAAAGGATCGCACTTTCCCCAATCTGCATAGTAATTTCAAATTATCAAAAGAAGGAGAAACGATACGGCTTTTTGATCCCTCCCGCTCCGAAGTTGATTTGCTTTCATTACCGCTACTCCATCTGGATCATTCCTACGGTCACAAACCCGACGGCTATTCCGGTAATGTTGGCATATTTGATATGCCCAGTCCGGGCAGTTCTAATCAAAACTCCTCGCAATACTTCGGCTATGCTAATCAACCTGTTTTTTCAATTCAGGCTGGAGTTTATTCCGGTGCTATTTCACTGGAAATGATCGCGAATAATGCGAACATTTATTATACACTTGACGGCAGTATTCCGGATTTAAATTCAACGCAATACACAACACCAATCACTATAAACAATACAAAAATTGTACGGGCCAGAGCATACAGTTATCAGAGTACAGAGCTACCATCCGAATTATTTAGCAATACTTATATTCTGAATTTTGATTCTAAACTTCCCATATTTTCGATCAGCACAGATCCTGCTAATCTTTATGATTGGAATAGCGGAATTCTAGTTAGTGGTCCAAATGCCAGTCCTGATTATCCTTATTACGGAGCTAACTATTGGCAGGATTGGGAAGTAGCAGCAGAGATAGAATTTTTTGAAACAAATGGCCAAAGGAAGATAAGCCAGACGGCCGGAATATCTATCCATGGAGGATCCTCAAACCGAACAAGGCCCATGAAGTCGTTAAGACTTTCTGCAAAAAATAAATTTGGAGAAAATAAATTCAAGCATACATTCTTTGATGATAAATCGATAGCCGAATTTAAAAATTTAGTCCTCCGGAATTCAAGTGGCGATTTTAATAAAACACACTTTAGAGATGGTAGCCTGCATGACTTAATGATAGGCAAGACCGATATAGACTTAATGGCGTACAGACCATCCGCTGTGTTTCTGAATGGAAATTATTATGGCATACTGAATATCCGTGAGAAGATAAGTAAGCATTATATAGAAGAAAACTACAGGATAAACGGGGATGACCTGGACTTGCTTGAAGAAGATTCTCTCGTGATAGAAGGTGACTTCAAAGCCTTCAACACAATGCATTCATTTATAACCGGAAATGACATGAACATTCCTGGAAATTTTTCATTGGCATCCAGCATGATAGACACGCATAGTTTATGTGATTATTATATTGCTGAAACCTATTTATCCAACATAGACTGGCCGTATAATAACTTGAAGTTTTGGAGGCTCAGGCAACCCGGATCCAAATTCAGATATATCCTGATTGATCTGGATATATCCCTTGGAAATAATGGATGGGCACCCGCAGACTACGACGTATTGGGAAAGATCATGGGCCCGTATGGTGACAATAACCGGCATGTACAAATCTTCAAGAAGCTGTTGAACAATCGTGGATTTAGAGAATATTTTATTAATCGATATGCTGATCTAGTCAATACATTATTCAGTGCTGAAAATGTAACCAACCATATTTCTGAAACACGTAAGAATCTGGCGAATGAAATGCCCATGCATTTTAACATCTGGGGAAACACGATGCAGGGGTGGGAAAAAGAAATTAATAATATCGTAATGCCTTATATCCAGGATCGGCCAAGCTATTCTATGCAACAAGTGAGAGATGTTTTTGGCTTGCAGGATATTGTTTCGGTTGAACTTGATGTATGGCCTCCCAATGCAGGAACTATCCGGATCAACAGCATTGCTCCCAGCAAAATTCCTTGGAAAGGTGACTATTTTAATGGAAATCCTATTGATATAACGATAGTTCCAAATCCCGGATTTACATTTACAAAATGGGATTCCGACCACATCATCCTTAACGATCCAAGGAGTTTAGTTTTGCATATTAATCCGGCAAAAAGTAATCGATTCACTGCTTTTTTCAGCAACTCAACAGAATTATCTCAACTGATGTTGTATCCAAATCCGGTAAAAGATAATTTACAATTTGGATGCATTCTAGAAGAGGCATCATCAGCGAGAATAGAAATTATAAATATGCAGGGACAAAAGATCCTGATGAAAAACGATCTAGAATTACAGCGAGGAATCAATAAACTGGATTTGAATCTTGATCATATTGGATCCGGCATCTATTTGCTACATTTGATCACCAGCGAGGGTTTGAAGACCGGACGGTTTATTAAAATATAATTGATGAGAATTATTCTTTCCGTAATCCTGATAATTTTTCTTCAAATAAATCTGGTTGCACAACATATTACACCCCGCCTCATTTGTAAATTGCCCGATAGCATTCCAGAATCTTCCGGTCTGTTATTTTCATCAGCAAATAAAATATTTACGCATAATGACAGCGGTGATCTGCCTAGATTTTTTGCTATAGATACACTGGGAAATTTACTGCGGACCATATATTTGTCACAAGCCACTGCAGTTGATTACGAAGAT
>JBBKWX010000188.1:0-15019 GCA_037969175.1 Bacteroidia bacterium
GAGTTGGGTGGAAACAATGCCATCATCATCACTCCAAATGCAAATATGGAAATGGCACTGCGTGCTGTTCTTTTCGGTTCGGTAGGTACTGCCGGACAACGTTGTACTTCTACCCGCCGACTGATCATTCACGAAAGTGTGTATGAATCATTCAAAGCAAAATTGCTGAATGCATACGAACATATCCGCATAGGACATTCATTAGATAGCAAGACTTTGGTAGGTCCGCTTATCGATAAAGGCGCAGTTCAGGATTTTCTAAACTCAATCGAAGAAGTAAAAAAACAAGGCGGAAAAATTATTTGCGGTGGAGAAGTCATGACCGGCGAGGGTTATGAAAGCGGCTGCTATGTAAAACCTTGTCTGGCTGAAGTAGAAAATCACTATCACATAGTACAGGAAGAAACCTTTGCTCCATTATTATATCTGATGAAATACAACACGATCGAAGAAGCAATAGCAATGCATAATGATGTTCCTCAGGGATTGTCATCATCGATCTTCTCAAATGATGTTTTGGAAACAGAAAAGTTCTTGAGCTGTAACGGTTCTGATTGCGGAATTGCAAACGTGAATATCGGTACTTCGGGTGCTGAGATAGGCGGAGCATTTGGCGGTGAGAAAGAAACAGGCGGCGGACGTGAGTCTGGCTCTGATTCATGGAAAGTGTATATGCGCAGACAGACCAACACGATCAACTATGGCAGCGAATTACCGCTGGCTCAGGGGATCTCTTTTGACATATAATTATAATATAAAACGGTCTCCTTCTTTTTGAATGGGGACCGTTTTTTTATGTTTAATAATGAAATATCGTATCCTTTTTTTAGCCTCTATGCTCTTCATTTTTTCCTGCAAAAATGCAGATGAAAAAAAAGCGAAACGCATAAATACTTATTTCGATATTTCCGGATTTATTGAAGCGGAAATGGATTCATTACAGAAGCTTGATCCAACAATTAAAAAAACAATTTGGGTTGATGGAATTCCGGAAACACAAGAATTAAAAATTATCGACTGGAAAAAAGAATTGCTTTCATTTAAAAGTTCAGACATCAACAAACCTGCCTGGGTTGACAGTTACAAGATAGATACTCTTTTTGGTAAAGATCTAAATATTGTTCGCTATACTGCTACTGATGATGATGTCAAAATTCGTTTTGTGGAATTGGAAATTGGAATTGATAATGTGGAATGCAAAAATATTTTAATTCAAAGTGAAGAACATAATTCTGTGTATAATTCATCCCAAAGATTGAGCTATAAAAAGGGATTGGGATACGCTGTTGAAAGTATCCAACAAGTGAATTTTATGGATGATAGGAGTTATAAAATCGAGGTTGCGTTTCTGAAGTAAAGAAATTTCACAACGGAAAAACGGAAACACAAAAAACACGGAAAATTAAACCATGATTTCTGCGGTATCTGCACTACAAAATTTGTATTTTCAAGAAAGTAAGTAACAGGAAAAAGAAATATTCTTCTGATATCTGCGCGATCAGCGGGAACAAAAAAAGGGAAACAATCACTTGCTTCCCTTTCTCTTTTCTAAAATAAATTATTATTTCAACACATTAATTCTTTGTCTGAATTTTACATCTTCTCCTTCTGCCAAAAGTATATACATGCCTTCAGAAAGTCCTGCCAGATCAAGCTCCAGCGTCTGAGCTGTACCTGAAGTAGAAATCAATTTACTGTATGGTTGTCTGCCTGTAGCATCAACCAAAGTAATTAGCATATCACCTGTTGAAGTCCCTGTATTGATAAAGACATTTCCACGGGTCGGATTTGGATATACCGCCATGCCGGTTTCATTCACACCGGAGATCGAAGTGTATAGGAATGTGGTTGAGGAGGTAGTACAACCGTTCACTGTTACCTGCACCACATATGTACCGATCTGAGTAGCAACATGGGTTTGAGCTGTAGCTCCAATAACAGGATTCCCATTATAGAACCACTGGTTTCCTGTAGATGCTGATGAAGTAAGAACATTACCATTACCTGTGATCGTTGGCACTGCAGGATTTTGGTTTACCGATGCAGTAACCGGGATCCTTGCACTGCGACAGCCGGTAGTTACATTCCAATCGTAGAACCAATAATAATTACCTGTCGTTCCGAAGTTTGGACTTACATGACCTGTAATCGTAACCGGACTATTCGTTGCAGAATATGGATATACAGCGCCTGCAGAATTTCTGTACAGCTGCACACTTCCTGTAGCAAGCTCCAGACGGTAAGCCGTTCCAGGAATCAATACAAAACCAAGATCGACAGCTGTCTTTCCAGTAAATGCTGTGACATTACCTGAAAAAGTAGCCAGAACAGGACCTCCATTTACATTTCGCAGATTGATCGTGATCGCACCTGTTTGAGCAGGGAATACGTAGACTCGGTCCAGTATACAGGGAGCAGTTACATCAAACTGTAAACCGAAATCGGTACTCGCAGCCTGTAATTGTGTTCCAATTCCGTTGTTGATTGGTCCGACGTTAAAGAAATCTCCACCCACCAATGATTCTACATAATAGGTTGTAGTATTAATCAATGCCGGGCTGTAGGTAAGTCCGGAATTAACTGTATTTCCTCCGCTTGAATTATTGTACCAGAACAAAGTTCCCGGTCCGGCAGCACTCAGATTCACTACGCCTGGTCCGCATCTGCTGCCACCCGTGGTTACAGGATTTGAAACAGATTGCACTACAAGATCCAGTACATTGGATGTATCGGCCGGACAAACTCCACTTGAGATCACAGCTCTGTAACTGGTATTTTGTAATGGAGTGATACTGTAGAAAGAAGAATCAGATCCGGTACCTGTTTCATTTACCCAGTTAGTGCCGTCAAAATTTTGCCATTGCACATTGCCTGTATGTCCGGTAAGTACAAGCACTGTGGAATTTCCGGAACAGATAGTATCGCCTCCGCTGGTTGCTATACCGGCTACAGCCGTAGGACTAACTTGTATGGTTACTGTATCTGCATTTGCACAAGTACCGTCATCTCCAATAACCACATAAGTAGTTGTTGTTGTAGGTGAAGCAATCACATTGGGACCAACATTGGTATTCAAACCGGTTGAAGGACTCCAGTTATACACATAATTCGTATTGGTACTAGCTGCATCAAGGGTAGCAGATCCACTTACGCATAAGCCTGTGGCACTTGCTGTGATCGAAACAGCATCGGCCGGAGTAACTGTTGCAACAACGGGAACTCTCGAGCTTGCACAACCGGCAGTATAAATCACTGTACCATTGAAAACACGTGGTTGGTTGGTAAGATTAAAATAACCACCACCATGTCCTTCACGCACTTGAATATTGGAGTCGGATGCATATACATTACCCACTGCAGTACCATTTGTATATTGAACCGTACCGGCCAAAGGAGTTACATAAAAACCATAAGTTGCTCCTGCGGGAACTGTTACGTTAAATGTAATTGGAATGATGGTAGGAACTCCTGTCCCTCCTGCAACAACACCGGCTGCAGACCCAAGCAGGATCCATCCGCCAGCATTATTCTGAAAGCCCACATAGGATTCAGGTCTGTACCATACCTCCCAGGTTTGTGTACCTGCAGTCATGTGCCCATAAAACTGGGTAACCGTAATGGTATTTATGGCTGTAATATCAAACATGGTTCCCAGCGAACCGTTACCTGCAGCATAGGTTGTGGTCAGTGGATTTGCATTTCCCGTTCCTGTATTCGATTCAACATAAAAGGTTGTAGTTTGATTCACATTCGTAACATAAGAAGTACCGGTATTTACCGGAGTTGTTGCCGTTTGTGAATTAAACCAGTTGATCGTATTGGCACTTGCTGCCTGTAGATTAACCACACCTATACCGCAACGTGTATCACCGGTAACTGTTGGTGGTGGGATCACTTCTACAAAAACAGAAACAATATTCGTTGTATCAGCAGGGCAGGATGGACCTGCTACATAAGCTCTGTAATCTGTTGGTCCGGCAGGTGAGATCGTATATTGATCAGTTAGTGATCCGGGTCCTGTTTCATCCACCCATCCGCTTCCCGTATTGCTTTGCCATTGGATAGCACCAGAATAACCTGTCAATAAAAGCTTAGTATTACTAACTCCGCATAAAGAATCATTTTCTACGGATGCTGTTCCTGCAATACTAACACTCACAATAACCAATACGGCATTAGAAACAGTATTTGAACAGGATGCATTTGAAACATTTGCTCTGTATTGAGATGCGATAGTAGGATTAACGATCAGCGGATTTTCATCCGGATTTCCGATATTGGTCCAAACACCTCCCACAAAATCCTGCCACTGCAACGTTCCGGTATACGACGATAACATCAACGACACCGGAGTTCCTGTGCAGACTACATTGGGTGTAGCAGAGGCATTACCGATCTGAACCGGAGTACCTGCAACAAAAGAAAATACGGGACAATTGGTAGCATCTCCGCTTGAGTTAGTCGGAACTACCTGCCAATAATAGCTTGTTCCCTGAATCAATGTGGATGAATGAACATAGCTATTCACCAATCCCAGATTTGTTCCATTTACCAAATTGGTTGGTGTCACTAAGCCGCCACCATCAGTTCCAAAATAAAATTTATAACCGGTAGGGGCAGATCCAAATCCGGCATCCCAGGTGAAGCTTGTATTTGTAGGACAAACATCCGGATTTGCATCTGTTGGATTTAGGTTATCAGCACATGGCGGAGCAATCGGATTACCAAACTCAAATTGCAAATTCGGACGGTTTGCATTTACAGTTGTAAGGCTTGTTGTTGCAGTTGTTCCACTAACAATAGCATTCTTTCCGGTATTTGTGGAATACTGCCAATTGATTGCTGCTGTAGGATTAGACGGTCTGTAAAAATCTGCATAGACTTGAATATTATCTGTACCATTCCAGTAAAAAGGAGTGCTGAGCGTAAATTCCTGCCAGCCATTTGCAGCCATAAAGCTCTGCGTATTGGAAGAATAAACCAGAGTCGCTCCATTCACTTCCGTGAGCCAATTGACAGGTGACGTAAACGTTGTAACTCCGGGAGGCACCAGCTTCATATAGATCGTCAACTGAGCATCATCAAACAGGTACTGTCCTGTTCCTTGTCGATTGAATCTCAATTTAAAAATGTCTCCTGCAAAACCACCTGCGGTACCAAGTTCTGCAGCAGTATACAGACCTATGTTTTTAGTATAAACGCTGGTACTTGTACTGGTATTCAGCCATGCCAGAGTCGCGTTGGTTGCAGTCCCTGTGCCAATGGTAACCGTGATCTGAGAAAACACAGGAGCAGCGAGCAGAAACAATAACATGCTTGCTGTCATCTTCTTCAGAAAATGAGAAATGGGATTTGTAGAAATTTTCATGTGTAGGTGTTTGTGTGAATAAAACGTGTGATTTCGGCAGACCGAGTAATGAAGATATAAAATTTTAGTTTGATAGTTATTTGAGAGTAAGATTTCGTTGAAAGAAGCGAAATTTCAGAGTTAGATTGAGCTTTCTTTTTTTGCCACGAAGGTCACGTAGGACACTTAGTTTCACTAAGATTTTATTTCCCGCAGAACTCAATAATTATTCATAATAATATTTTTTTTTGTCCCGTAGGGACAGAAAATTTATAGCTAATAATGATCATCAATTGTTTATATCGTGTCGTCAGGTACGAAACAATCAAAATAAATATTTCCCGCAAATCACGCGGATTTTCGCAGAAGACCTCCGCATCTCTGCGTTACCCGCTTGCGGGTTTTGTATCTCCGCGGTTAAATATTTTTTAAGTCCACAAAAAAAGGGAAACAATTTCTTGCTTCCCTTTCTCTTTTTTGGTTAATAAAGTATTATTTCAGAACATTAATTCTTTGTCTGAAGTTGCTGCTATTTCCTTCTGCATGCAGAATATACATTCCTTCTGAAAGCTTTGCCAGGTCTAGCTCAACATGCTGGGCAGAACCATTAGTAAACACCAATTTACTAAAGACATTTCTTCCGGTTGCATCATACAATGTGAGCTTCAATTCACCTTTTGAAATTCCGGTATTGATAAATAAATTTCCGATCACCGGGTTAGGATAAACACTGATCAAAGCATCATTGATGTTTTGAATCGATGTATAAACAAACGAGTTTGAAATTTGAGAAACGCAGTTATTGATTGTTACCTGTACCGTGTAATTTCCGGCAGCAGTTGCGTTGTGGCTTTGACCATTTGCTCCGGGGATAGGATTACCATTCAGGAACCACTGATTTCCGGAGGCGGATGAAGAAGTCAATACATTAGCTACTGCACTGATTGTTGGTTTTGCCGGGATCTGATTAACCGTTCCGGTAACTGGTACAAATGCACTCTTGCATCCGGTAGAAACAGTCCAGTCATAAAACCAGAGATAGTTAGCTCCTGTTCCAAAATTCGGATTAAGATATCCAACGATACTTATCGGTGATCCTGCAACAGTATATGGATAAGATGCCCCGGTTGTATTGCGATATAATTGAGCACTACCCGTTTCAAGTTCCAGTCTGTAGTCGGTTCCGGGGTTTACAGGAAAATTCAGGATCACTGAAGTCTTGCCGGTAAAAGCAGTAATGGATAACGACTTGCTGGCCAGAATAGGGCCACCTGCGCTTTGACGAAGATTGATGGTGATACTTCCTGTTGCAGCCGGATAAATATAAACTTTCTCAATTGTTGCAGATTCAGTTGCATTGAATTGCATTCCCCAGTTAACGCTGGCTACAGCACTTTGAGTTCCTATGCTATTATTGGCAGGACCTACATTATAAAAGCTTCCACCCACATGAGATTGTGTATACCAGGTTTTTGTACTGGTAAGGGCTGGACTGTAAGTCAGGCCGGTGTTAACAGCAGCACTACCCAAAGTATCCAGATACCAGGAAATAGTTCCGGGTCCTGCAACGGATAAATTAACGATACCCGGACCGCAAATTGCCGCTGAAGTTGTAACAGGATTCGAAACTGAATCTATGAGCAGATTCAGAATATTTGAATTTACGGATGCACATCCACCACTGGTCACAGTAGCTCTGTAATCACCGCTGTTTGCAGGAGTAAATTGATAAAATGCAGTATTTGCAGCATTGATATCCACCCAAGAACTTCCATTAAACCATTGCCATTGAACACTGCCTGTATGCCCTGTTACATCCAGTATTACCTGATTGCCTAAACAAACTGTGTCAGTAGAAATAGTTGCAGTGCCTGCAACTGAAAGCGGAGATACAGATACATTAACAACATTACTTGCTACACCCGCACAAGCGTTATTTGAAAACATTCCGCGATAGTCGGTGGTAACTGATGGACTTACTGTATATGGATTTGTGTTTGGTGCACCAACTGCTACCCAGCTGGCTCCGTTATACATCTCCCATTGAAGGTCGCCGGTATAAGTTGACATGATCAGATCCAATGATCCGGTTTGACAGATCCCCGGTAAACTTGTAGTTGCCGTACCTGCTGTCAAACCCAATCCGGTTGTAAATGATTCAATATTGCAACCACTGGCCTGACCACTGATGTTTTGGGGTATTACCTGCCAGTAATAAGTTGTGTTATCCAGTAAATTTCCGGTAACTACTGTTGAAGGATTATTTGTTAGAACACCATTCAGTATGTTCGTTGGTGAAGTTATTCCTCCACCATCTGTACCTAAATAAACCAGATAATCAAATGCAGGACTTCCCACACCCTGAGACCAGCTCAATTGCGTTTGTGTAGGGCAAACATTCGTGGCAGCAGGAGTCGGATCCATATTTATTGCGCAGACCGGTGGAAAAGGAGGAGCAAATTCCAAACGAAGATTCGAACGGAAATTTGAGGTTGACATACTGGATGAACCGGTAAAAGGAGTTGTGCTATTATAACGACGAACTGAACCCGTAACCGAAGAATATGTATAACGTGAAGCAACGGGTGTGTTGGTCACCACCGGACCATTGTCCTTGATGATCATAACAGCCAGATTATTCACATTGTCATAATTGAATGGGTTGGTGAGTGTCACTTCAAACCAGCCAGGACCTGTTCCGTTCGTAAATGTTCCCAAAAAAACCTGAACATAACCTGAAGTATCCAGCAATCCGGCAGAAAGCGTTGAAGCAGATGTATGCTTCATAAGAATGCGTGTGTTTGTGATAGGATCTAAATCTGTTCCATCTTGTTTGAAAATGGCCAGTTTAATAATTATACCCGATGTATTGATAGCCGGTTGGTGATAGATCCCTTCATAAACTCCATATGGATTAACACCACTGAATGGTGCAAAAACGGAAAGGGCAGTTCCGGTTCCAACAGTAACAACTTGGGCTTGAATAAGTCCTGCATTGAACATCAGGAAAGCCATTAAGAAAAAAGCACTTATTTTTAATTTCATTTCAATAGATATTTTGATTTGTGCAAGCAAAGTTAATTTGTTTAGTTGTTCTTAAACAATCCCAGCTTCCAAAAAACATTTCTATTTACTTCTTATTCTTACTGTTGCCAAGTATTTATTCTAGCGGGTTCATATATTTTAGCGTATTGATAATTAGTCGAATTATGCTAACTTGCTATTACTGACCTTCACAATCCTAATAACTCATGTTCAAACTGCTACTCCCTTTTCTTACCCTGGCATTTTTTCCATTCCTTACTCTAGCCCAATGTTCTACTACCAATGCCACTTCCTGCCAATGTTCAGATGGTGTCACAACAAATTGCGATCTGCTTCCGGATCTTAAAGTAGGAAGGGCTCCTTTGTTGGTGAGTGGAAGTCAGGGTGTAATTGAATACAGCCAAACAGGTAACGGAGCCAATGATGGCCGGCTCAGGGTTTCTGTTACAACTCCAAATATCGGTGTTGGTCCGCTGGAAGTAAGGACCACTACTACCTTTGTTTGCGGCACGGATACATTTTACGGTGCTTCTCCCGGAATATGCGCTGATGGCAGCGATCCAAAGCAATTGATCATTCAACGCGTTTATCACAAGACCGGAAACATCATGAGCTCCTATGACAGACCCGCAGGTTCGATGACCTATCATCCAAGTCATGGACATATGCATGTAGATGATTGGGGGATCTATACACTTAGAACCGAAGACCCAAATGAGCCAAATCCTTTGAACTGGCCGGTAATTGGTACCGGAAGTAAGCTAGCATTTTGTTTGATGGACTATGGTTCATGTTCTACCTATAACGGGCATTGCAAAGACAATAATGATAATACCTTGCTGAATGGAGATTTTCCAAATTATGGACTGGGTGGTGGATCCTACAATTGCAGTTCGGTTGTTCAGGGTATTTCTTCGGGATACACAGATATTTATTATCAATCGCTTGATGGAATGTGGATCGATATTCCTCCGGGAACCTGTAATGGTAACTATTGGATCGTAGTGCAAATTGATCCCTACAATTATTTTCTGGAATCTGATGAGACCAATAATGTCATCGCAGTACCCTATACACTTACAAAACAAGTTGCAGCAGGTGCCTCTGTTTCTGCCAATAAATCATCCACGATTTGCCAGACCGATAGTATCACGCTCACTGCCAGTTCAGGCATTTCATACCTCTGGTCGAATGGAGAAACAACGCAAAGCATCACGGTAAACCAAAGCGGAAATTATGCTGTAAGTGTTGGATCAACAGCATGTGGAACGAGTGTTTCAAGTCCATTCAGTGTTACTACCTATGGGCCCCCATTACCCTTAACAACAGGTGCTGAAGTTTGCGGATTCGGCACAGCACAATTGTCCGCCAGCGGAGGATCTACATTGAAATGGTATGACAATTTATCGTTCGGAAATTTGATCCATACCGGCGCAAGCTATACACCCATAGCCGGATCATTGGATCAAACTTTTTATGTCGAATCTGAAACATTCACTCCGGGCATCAATGCATTTGTTGGTCCGGTAAACAATTCGATCGGAGTTGGTGCATATTACAATGGAGCAAATTCTCAGATCTTTGATGTATTGCAAAAATGCATACTGGAATCAGTAAAAGTTTATCGACAAACTGCCGGAACTTCTACATTCCAGGTAAAGAATTCAGCTGGGGTAGTGATCCTGACAAGCACACAGGCATTGCCAGCCGGTGAAAGCAGGGTAACACTAAATTTCAATCTTGATCCGGGAACAGGTTATCAGATCACTCGAAGCGGAGCTGAATATTTTTATAGAAATAATGGAGGTGTAAGTTATCCTTACACATTGAATAATTATTTAACCATAAATTCTTCAACAGCCGGTTCTGCTTTTTACTACTTTTTCTACGATTGGCATGTTGTGAAAGCAGATGAATATTGCAGAAGCAATCGTGCTGCGGTTACATTGAAAGTTAATCAATTACCTGCAGTAAGTTTTACGGGTTTAGGTTCCGTTTATGATGTGACTTCGCCTCCGGTAGTATTGACAGGAAACCCTGCCGGAGGAGTGTTTTCAGGACCGGGTATAAATGCAAATACATTTGATCCTGCTTTGGCCGGAGTTGGAGGACCTTATACTATTCTTTACACATACACTGACGGGAATAGTTGTACAAATAATACGCAGTTGGATGTCAATGTTTCTGCGGCATTGAATTGTAATATACCAAACGGATTGTATGAGAATAATATCAGCTTTGAAAGTGCAGATCTACATTGGTCAACCTCATCAACGGCAGAAAAATTTCAAATGAGATACGCCAAACTCGGATCAGGACTTTATGAATACAAGACAATAAAAGATAACAGCTATAGCATCGCTTTGAACGGATTAGTTCCGGCTACCGGTTATTTCTGGCAGGTAAAAGCAATCTGTTCCAATACCTCACAAGGGTTTAGTATCTCAGATACTTTTTATACTGCTGCTGCTCCTACTTCTTGTATAGTTCCAAATCAAACAACTACATCAAACATCAGCGAATACGGCGCGACGGTAAACTGGAATCCGGCAATTACTGCGGATCGCTTTATGGTCAGATACCAGGATGTAAATTCAGGCAGCTATTATTTTAAATCACAAACGGGAGTTTCTTCTCTTTATCTGTCCGGACTGTCTCCTGCAACAAATTATATGTGGCAGGTTAAAAGTATCTGCGGAACTAATTCAATGGGATTTTGTGCTCCTGTTTACTTCAGTACTCCTGCACAAAATTTTCATTGTGCCATACCATTTGATCTGCAATCTGTAAATATTTCTCAAACAGCAGCAACATTAGAATGGAACCCGATTGTCACTGCAGATAAATTTCAGATGAGATATTCACTTGCAAACAATAATAACTTCAGCTACAAAAGCTCTTCCTCTTATACCAATAGTTTTAATGTAACAGGACTCCAGCCGGGAAGCGCATATAAATGGCAGGTCAAAACGATTTGCGGAAATTCAACAACAGGATTTACACCTTTCTCCTATTTCAGTACAAGTGGAGTGCGGATAAGTGATCCAGAGTTGGAAACCCAAAATGAATTCTTTGTTATATATCCTAATCCGGCAATTGATATTATTACACTTGAATTCAATCAGGATACTGAAATCAATTCGTACAGTATTGAAATACGAGATATTACAGGCAGATTATTACTTAATAAAACGATCACAGAATCTCTGACTGAGATTGATATTAAGGAATTTCCTTCCGGGATCTATTCCATGTTAGTATGGATGGATAAGACAGTTCATCTTCAGAATTTTATCATCAAATAAATAATCTGAAAATAATCACATGCTTTTGAAAATCAGTCCAAATATTGAATAATTAAGAATAAATTTATAGCTTGAGCCTCCTTAACTAAATATCAACCTTTCCCAATGAAAAAATTTCTACTCGGTCTCCTTGTTTTTATAGGCCATTACTCCATTTCGATGGCGCAGTGTACTATTTCAAATGCCACTGCTTGTGCATGTGCTGATGGAGTTTCAACAAACTGTGATTTACTTCCGGATCTTAAAGTAGGTGAAGCACCCTTATTGGTGAGTGGAAGTAGTGGAGTCATAGAGTATTCCCAGACTGGTAATGGAGTTGAGAATGGCAGATTGCGGGTTTCAGTAACCACTCCAAACATTGGCTACGGTCCGCTAACAGTTAGAACTACTACTACTTATGTATGCGGTACGGATACTTTTTATGGCACTTCTCCCGGTGTTTGTGCGAATGGGGATGCACCAAAACAACTGATCAATCAACGGGTATATCATAAAAATGGTAATACGATGACCTATTATGACAGGCCGGCCGGTACCATGACCTATCATCCTACGCACGGACATATGCATGTGGATGATTGGGGAATCTATACGCTTCGCTCACAAGATCCAAATGATCCGAATCCGTTGAACTGGCCAATTATCGGAACAGGAAGTAAGCTTGCTTTTTGTTTGATGGATTACGGATCATGTTCTACATATAACGGGCATTGTGTGGATGCAAATAATAATGTGCTTACCAATTCCAATTTTCCGAATTATGGATTAGGTGGAGGAAGTTATAATTGTTCTGCATCAGAGCAAGGGATCTCTTCGGGGTGGACAGATATTTATTATCAATATTTGGATGGCATGTATCTGGATATTCCTCCGGGAACCTGTAATGGCGACTATTGGATTGTAGTACATATCGATCCATATAATTATTTTCTCGAATCGGATGAGACCAATAATGTGATTGCAGTTCCTTACACACTTACCAACCAAGTTCCAGCCGGAACCAACGCAAGTGTTACAGCTATTGGTCCGACAACAATTTGTCTGGGTGAAACAACAACTTTATCTGCAAATACAGGCAGTTCTTATCTGTGGTCTTCAGGACAAACAACACAAACTATTCAGGTAAGTGCAAGTGGAAACTACAGCGTAAGCGTTACCACTCCATGCGGAACAGCGACATCACAAGGTGTGCAGGTTGATGTTACGGCTTCTGCAACACCTGTTGGAAGTGGTGCTTCTGTGTGTGCTCCGGGTGGGGTTGCTTCAATTTCTGCAAGCGGTAGCGGAAATATCAATTGGTATGATGCTCCTGTAAATGGCAATTTACTATCAACAGGAATGACTTATACTACACCTTTTATCAATGCAAATACAACATATTATGCAGAGAATGAGGAAACCGTTTCGGGTCCTGTTCAATTTGCTACTCCTCACTCAAATGCGATCGGTGGAGGTGCTAATCATACAGATCTGACTCGTTATTTAACCTTTGATGCACATGCTGCTTTTACACTTGAATCTGTAAAAGTGTATGCCTTGGGTACAAGTAATCGGATCATCGAATTGCGTGATGCGTCAAATACTATTTTGCAATCGGTAACCGTAAATGTACCTGCCGGCGAAAGCAGGATCAATCTGGGATTTAATGTTGCTATAGGCAGTAATTATCGCTTAGGTGTCGGGTCGGTTCCTGATCTCTATAGAAATAATGCCGGAGTAACTTTTCCATATAGCATCCCCGGATACCTGGATATCACCGGTTCATCAGCAGGTGCAGGCTTCTATTATTTTTTCTATGATTGGGAAGTAAAAGGACTTGACTACGTTTGTTTTAGCTTGCGTGAACCGGTAACTGTAGTGCTGGATCCATGCACTAACATTGATGAAAATTCAACTGTTTTTGATCTCCAGGTTTATCCTAATCCTGCAAAAGATCTTGTAAATGTTTCACTCAATATTCCTGTGAAAACAACTGCTGAAATTTTCATTCTTGATCTTTCCGGAAAAACAATTCGTCATTCAGAATTACAGGGTAATGGAAAAACCGTTAAACAAGCTATTGATATTGCCGGTTTGTCTAAAGGAATTTATTTTGTTAAAGTCATTGTCAACGGAAAAGAATTAAATAAGAAGATCAGTATTCAATAATGTTTAATACTTCTTTATTAAAAGCATTTCCGGGAAGATCAACTATCCTTTTGGGAATGCTTTTTTTTTGTACTCAAATTTCTGCTCAGGGAGCCTGGACCATATATGATATTTTCAATTCTTCGCTTCCCGAAAATTCTGTTCGTTGTATGGCTATTGATAAAGCTACAAACAAACTCTGGATAGGGACTGACTTTGGATTGGCATCTCTGGAAAATGGAAATTGGAATGTCTTCAGCACCCTAAATTCCGGATTGCCGGATAACCGGATCCGTTCACTTTGTGTAGATCCTTCGGGGAAAAAATGGATAGGTACTTTTGATGGGGGACTGGCTTGTTATAATGATACTACATGGATCATTTATAACACATTTAATTCGCCCTTGCCTGACAATTATATCAAGAGTTTGGCGATGGATTCAACCTCCAATTTATGGATAGGAACTATCGGTGGCTTGGGCAGATTTGATGGAACAAATTGGAATGTATATCAGATGTTCAGTGATCCTATCCAATCTAATAATATTGCAGCTATACGAATTGCGCCAGATAATACCCGCTGGTTTGGAACGATCAATGGTGGGCTTGCCCGACTGGTGGATACTACCTGGACTATCTTCAGTATTCAAACTTCCGGCATTCCGGATAACAGTATTTTGGATATCCGGCTGGATGGTCTTCAAAAGCCCTGGATGGCCACTCCGGCAGCAGGAATGATCGCATATCTGGGAGCTACATCCTGGCTCGTTTATAACAACGCAACCAATTCAAATTTACCCTTTGTGAGTTTGCATTCTGTCGGTATTTTACCCGATCAAACAAAGTTTGCCGGGACACAATCTCATGGTCTGGCCAGATTAAAAAATGGGATCTGGGATTTGTATTCTGTTAGTAATTCTCCTTTGCCGGATAATGAAGTTCTATGTATTCTTGAAGAAAGTAACCAGGTCATCTGGTTGGGTACTAAGCAAGGATTGGTTCGTTTGGATCTGTCTGTTTTGAATTCTTCGGATACTCAATATCAAAGCGGAAATATTTTTATTGGTCCAAATCCAACATCTGATTTTCTGAATATTTTTTCTTCTGATCTAGCTGACGGAGCATTCAGAATCCTAGATCTCAGTGGACGAATTTTGATCACCGGTTCCCTCAGTTCCGGGAATGAAAAAATCTC
>JBBKWX010000189.1:0-2863 GCA_037969175.1 Bacteroidia bacterium
GTTTATAATTATAAATAACTGATCCTGATTTTTAAACAAAATCTTCTAAGTACTCTTAATTATTATTGTTTTTCCTTCCAAAATAAAAACCATTTTTCTCCTGCAAACACCAAAATAATTCCTATTACTGAAACAATCACAACAAAAATATCAGAACTTGCTTTGATCCATAAAAAAGCAACTAATACAATTAAGTCGAGCAATAACGCAGAAAGTAAAATTATCCCATTAGCTTTTACATCTTTCCTTAAGTATTTAAAAACACCCCAATGTACTATCATATCCATCACTAAATAAAAAATTGCTCCAATTGAAGCGATTCGTGATAAATCAAAGAATATGGTTAAAGTTATTGCAATTACAACAACATAGATCAGCATGTGTTTTTGAATGCTTCCCGACATACCGAAATGGCTATGCGGTACCAGCTTCATTTCAGTTAGCATTGCTGTCATACGTGAAACAGCAAATATGCTTGCAATTACTCCTGAAATTGTAGCCACAATTGCTATACCTACTGTAAAGTATAACCCAAAATTTCCAAATGCCGGTTTTGCTGCTTCCGCTAAAGAGTAATCTTTCGCTTTGACTATTTCAGCGATCGACAGACTTGAGTTTACGGCAATAGCAACCAAAAAATAAACTATTGTACAAATGAGTAATGATATAATTATAGATCTACCTATATTTTTATGGGGTTTGGTGATTTCACCACCACTATTAGTAATTGTTGTAAATCCTTTATAAGCCAATATTGAAAGCGCAACAGCTCCGATATAACTAGAAGCAGAATAACTATTTGTATCAGTTGAAACAGGCAGCAGGTCACTAAATACGAAGTGAGCAGCCCATAAACCCCCTATAGCAAACACAATTATACCTGCTATTTTTATAACAGCCATGACCTGTGAAGTTTTCCCAATAATTTTATTTCCCGAAACATTAATGATATATGCAATTATCAATAATGCGACTCCTAAAACAGGAACCCACATTGAGTTTTTTTCTACATCAAAAAGCTGTAATGTATAAGAGCCAAAAGTTCTTGCTACCAGACTCTCATTAATGATCATAGAAAGCGCCATTAAAACAGAAGCAGCTGCAGTCAATGTAGTTTTACCATAGGCCTTCATTAAGATCATTGCAATCCCTCCTGCTGAAGGGTATGCATTTGAAACTTTAATGTATGAGTATGCACTGAAGCCGGAAATAATTGCTCCAACAATAAAAATATATGGAAACCAAGTGCCGGATAATTCGGCTACCTGGCCTAAGAGCGCAAAGATCCCCGCTCCAATCATCACACCGGTTCCAAGAGCCACAGCACCCTTAAGACTCAAACTATCTTTTTTGTAGTTGTCCATTTTTATGCAACAAAGTTTCGCATCTTAGCTTTTGTTTTACTATTAACTAAATAAAGTATTTATTTATTTCGCTTTTCAGCTTCAATTCTAATGAACTCCGGCAGATAGCTGGGAGTGCAACCTTTCGAAACCATTTCACCTTTATAAAGACCTGTTTTCTCCCCAAGTTTAATACAGCGAGCACGATTTTTCTCATCATAAACTCCTATCCATCCTGCCGTGAAATTCATTGCCCATTGAACTTCCGGATCTTCTTTCATGATATTAGCTTCTATTGCTGTTAGCAAGTCGGCTGGATCGCCGGGTGGTTTCTTGCCCATCCATCTCAAGCGACCTTGATAATACCAGTAAACTCGTCTTTGAAGAGAAGAAGGACTATTTTCCCACGATTCCATCAACGTAATTTTCTTCTTGTCTTTGCTTAGTTGATTTGCCATGAACCAATCCACCAAGTGATTTCTTTCATCAAACGCATGAGTCTGAATATCCTTATCAAGTTTATCAATCAGATCTTTTGAAAGTAGCATGTGATCCATGATCAGGATAGCCAATAGTCTGGGTAAGAATTCTCCACTTGACCATAGCTCCATGGCCAGATCCTGATCTTTATTGATGTCCTTGGCTAATTTTCGCAAATCTCCAAGTTTGGTTTTGTTATTGATTTGGCCTAAGATATTTTCTGCTCTTGATGAGAATTTCATTTCTGTCATTTTATTATATAATTGGCTTATATGTTAAATTACAGTGTGGAAAAGATGCTGCAATTCCGAACTAAAACAAGGTTGATTATATTTTTTCATCTATGTAGAAAATTTGAATATGTTTTATATTCTATTGTAACTAGTATTCCGAGAACTATTAATTCAAGTACAAAATAGATAACTCCCAATTCTGTGAGTTTTTCAGAGAACTTGTATATCAATACTATAGTTGCCAATGAGTATAAGATATTGCAAGCTATTATTATTCCTAAAAAAGACTTCCGGTTTGACTTGATAAAAAAATAGCAATATGTTGAAAATGTAAATATACAAAATGCGATTCCCGATAGGATGTGTAGGATTCTTACCGGCATTCCAAAATATTGTTCCAGTGGTACCAATACTCCTAACAACATAACTGTGGTAAGTATTGCACCAACAGCGTCAATCAGAAAAATTTGTTTCGGATTTCCCTTTAGTTTATCGAGAAAAGGCAGCTTTCCATTTGACATATGTTAAACTTTCATGAATATAGCAATTTACATTAAAATGCATCTTGCTTACTTATTACTCATTTTTCCCGTTGGATATTAATTCTTCTACATCTTCTTTCTCATCCTGACTTAAGGTTTCGTTTTTTTCAGATTTATTTTGAAAAATTGTTTGAATGGAACATAGAACAGGAAAGTGATCTGACCCAATATAGTTTAGTCTTCTTATATGCTTCACATAAATTTGGTCATTATGATAAATTAAATCAATCGGAAATCTAAACAACTTATATCTTGCATGAAAAGT
>JBBKWX010000190.1:0-6772 GCA_037969175.1 Bacteroidia bacterium
TTGAATAGGATCTTTAGATAAAAGAGGGGAGATTTCAATCTGGCGCGCATTTCCAGATCATCAAACATACACATCAATGTAGATTGAAGAGATTTACTTTTATTGGCTTTGTTAACTACGAAGTTGAACAACCATGGAAATCTTACCATCTTTTGCATCACCCTGCTCAAGCGTAATTCAGCCCATAATCTTTTATAAACTGCTGCATCATATGTGCTCATAAATGCTGCATCGGTTCTGTTTTGTGATAAGCAGTGTAAGACTTGTTCTGCCGCCTTTTCAGCGGATATCATAGCATTGCTTATCCCTTCGCCGGTGAAAGGATCTATCAACAATGCGGCATCACCACAAAGCATATATCCATTTCCGCTGATGACCCGTTTTTTGCCACCTAAAGGAAGTCCCCAACCTTTGTAAGTTTCCTCAGCCTCTGCATTTTCAAATCGCTTTTTTATCTCCGGATTCTTCTCGATGATCTCTTGCAAAAGCTTTTTCAGATTGACCTTGTTTTTTGCAACCACAGAACTCAGCATTCCTAAACCAATGTTGGCGCCGCCTTCGGGCAAAGGGAAGATCCAGAAATAACCGGGTAATGCTTCCATTAAGAAATGTAATTCTATAAAGTTGTCAGCATGCATCTGACTTACATTCTTGTAGTAGACTCGCAATCCGGCGCAGTAAAAACTTTTATCGGTTTCAGTTCCAAAATGCTTTTTCGACATGATAGATCTGTCGCCATCTGCACAGATCAAAATTTTGGTCTTGATCTTGAGTTGTGATCCATTATTTTTGAAGATACAGATGCTGTGATCATCTATAGTTTCAACAGAAAATAATTCCCAATTGAATAGATGTTTTCCATAACCGACAGGAATGGAATTCAGCAAAAAATTATCAAAGTCTATCCTTTTGGAAATAAAGCCTGGAGCAGGTTCTGTATCGGTCTTTCGCTTGAAAGGTACGTCTATGAATTTTCTGTTGGGTGCATAAAACCTGACTCCGTATGAAGGGGTGAATTTTTTACTTTGATCTTGAAGTTGTGTTGCCAAAGAAGGATCTAATCGCTTCAATACAGACATCACTTTTCCACTCAGTGCATCACCGCAGATCTTATCTCTGGGAAAAGTGTGCTTATCAATAAGCACATAGTTTTGTTTTTGTTTGGAAAGACAAAATGCCGCAGTAGCTCCGGCAGGGCCGGCTCCAACGATAAGGACAGGAGTTTCCAGGAATTGATCAGCCACTGAATTTTCCATCTAACTCGTTGAAATATTTTTTTGATCTCGCAAAATGTTCAATGACAATACTCTTTAAATAAACTCCGGGTGGGAATGATTCAGGTAAGGAATTCCGTTCTTTTGTCCACCGGGAATAATTAAAATAAAAGTAAAAGTGGGATCTAATTATTGCCATAACATGGCCGGGTTGTGCACTCAATAAGAATTTAATTCCGGCTATTCCATCCAAAAATAATCTAAAAAATATTGCAGATAAATATCCATTCTTTGGATGATTTCTTGCCAGCATTAAGAGACTGTTTCTGAAATTCAAATAGGTTTTCTTAGGATTGGATTTATCCAATGTTCCCCCTCCTAAATGATACACTTTTGAACCCGAGCAACATTTGATCTTATATCCCTGATTGAGAAATCTCCAGCAAAGATCGATCTCTTCCATGTGAGCAAAGAATTCAGTTTCAAATCCATGAATTGACTTAAACATTTCTGTCCTTACCATGATACATGCACCGCCTGCCCAAAATACATCCGCATCTGTGTATTGGCCGGTATTCTTTTCCATGGATTCAAAGATCCGTCCTCTACAAAATGGATATCCATATTTATCTATGAACCCGCCTGCTGCACCTGCATATTCAAAATACTCATGATCCAGATCCTGCAGTATCAAAGGCTGGCATGCTGCTACTGTTGGATCATTCTGCATACAATCTTCCATAGCACTGATCCAGTTTTCTGTTATGTCAACATCTGAATTCAAGAGTATAGCATATTGATGATCTATCTCGTCCATGGCTTTATTATAGCCACCGGCATAGCCGAGATTCTTCCCGGTTTGAATAATTCGTAATGAAGGATAACTGGATGTAAGAAAAGAAATACTATCATCTGTTGAATTATTATCAACGATGATCACATCAGCATTCTTGCTATAAGCTACAACACTCGGAAGATATTTTTCCAAATGTTTTCGACCATTCCAATTGAGTATGACAACAGCTGTTTTATACATATACAGCAATCATGATTTGGATCATACTAAATAGATTCTTGGTATTAGACAGTAAGGATTTTAACGTGGGTTTGTGAAGAGTTCATCACTTTTACCACCGAAGTGTTCACCTTTCTTTTCATCATCGAAATTTCGACTCTGAGTATCTCTCTTATGGATCTTCATATTCCATCGGGTATCATAGATCTCACCTAATGCATCTGAATGGATCAAGGTAAAATCATTGGTGACCAAGTCAGGATTATAAAAAATAAATTTGCGATTGCTTTGCGTTTCAAGTTTATAATAATGCCAGATCTCATAAGGGTAGGCGCTTGGTTCGTTCAAATTCTGAGTTACGGTATTAGGCGGACCATATTGCAGATAAACTCTACCACGATCAGTTTCATATCCTTTTGAAATTTGAGTAGCGTAGACCTCTTGTACTTTTTTAACTTCTTCGTTGTATTTCAACCAGGCTTGTTCAGGTTGATTTGGATCACGCTTCTGCCAAAAATTGTAAAAATATTTTTGCATCATTTCAACATCTGCCAATTTCATTTGATTATCACCGAAATCAGCTTCGCGCCCGTTGGATATAGGTCTTAATGATTGAATCATATCTACCAAAACATCCCGATTCGTATAAGATGTCACAAAAGTATTATTGATATTGGTCAATATATAATCATCATCTGCTATTGCTGTTTTGACCTGAATGGAATTACTTCTTTGGAAGAATCTTTCTTTGGTTGCCAGTAATTCATTTTGTTTGTTTCTGACTTCAACAGTTAATATGTAATTCCCTGATGGAAGTTCCACAATGGGAATTTGTCCCATAATGGCATTCACGGATTTGCTTTCTTGTTTTGAAAATCCTCTGAATTTATCGAGGGTTCGTTTAGATTCATAAGATGATATATAATAAGATACCAAATAAGGATCATTCGAAATTATTTTTGAAGCATTATAAATTTCAACATAGAACTTCATGTCATTTATCACACTCGGATAAAAGTTTGAAACAAATGGTATGATTTCAAATCCGCTTTTACTGAGTGGGGTGGTAGTACTGGTTTCTGTAAATGACTCAATCAATTCGATATCTGAAATTGCCAATATGTTTGGATAATATTCCAGATCTATGTTTTGTGAACTCTTAAAGGGAGTTGAGCCTCCATTTTTATCAGAGATCTCTATTTCCATTGAATATTTACCATTGGGCAGGGAAATTCTTTGTTGATCAATGAAATTTCCGGGAATGGTTGCCGGATCATCCACTTCCGGGCTGTACAAATTGTATTTTTCAAATTTTCGGATCTGGTCGCCCTCCTTAAAAACTAAGGTAACTTCAATGATTCCTTGATACTTATTTCTTTCATTTTGAGCCAGTTTAACAGTGTTTCCATTCACTGAAAGATAAGTTTCAATGTAGGGACCATTCTCCGGAGCATAAAATGTACAATAAGAAAAATAAGCTTGTAAATTTTTTGAAACTGCTGTAGTGCTAAGCATTAGAAAAGCAGACAGACAAAGGAAAAGAGCTTTTTTCATGAGTGAAATTATTTGGTAATAAAGATACAGAAAATTGATGTTTTTACCTAATTATTCAAAGTATTCAACATTTTCGTTTCATGAATTGAAAATGTTTGTACTTTTGCCCCCGGAGAGGTGGCAGAGTGGTCGATTGCGGCGGTCTTGAAAACCGTTGAGGGTTAAACCTCCGGGGGTTCGAATCCCTCCCTCTCCGCAGATGAATAAACAAAAACCCCGCTTTTGCGGGGTTTTTTGTTTCCTGAGCAAGCATGAAATGCTTGCATTTCAATGCGAGTGAAGGGAACAAAAAATACCCATAGGGTTTTTGTTTATTTTGACAATGGGAGAATCGAGGGATCTTTTGCGTAGCGAAAAATCCAGGATTGCAAACGGATGTGCTATTGGCTCAAAAAAATGTAACCGCAAAGACCGCCAAAGCATGATCACCTGATCATAATTTTTCATTTATCGATCCTCGCGGACAAAAGTATTTTAGTATTCACGCAGAGAGCGCTGAGAAAATTAATTCCGTGAAATTCCGTGTTTTAGATTTTCCGTGTTGATTTTAATTTTAACACCAGCAAACTCCAACCCCAACCCCAACTCAAAAGGTCTTTATCCCATACAACTTACAAAGCCATCCCAATTGCCCGGTATGCCCTCCTTCGTGCCGGATAGCATGCATGATGGTTGATTTGACCGAATCCTCTCCACCGAAATTTACACCGTTGATCGTAGGTTTTAACAGATCTTCGTCTGTTAACGAACGAACATAATTCATTGCTTTTGCATGAACGCTGTTCATTACTGTTTTTACTTCTTCAAACATAGGGCAATTTTCAGGTTCCATGATTTCTGATCCCAGCCCGAAATTGCGAGCCCAGGAAATCTTTTCTCTCTCAGCCCCTATAGAGTGCAGCAGTAAGAAATTTTCAGTGACAGCTAGATGCGCCATGATCCAGAATGCATTATTTAAAGCCAATCCTTCCAAAACAAACTGCTTATGTATATCCTGATCTTTCAGTTTGTTAAAATAGAAAAGAGTTAAGTTTCTTGTTTGCTCCATGGTTTGAGCCAGAGTTTCTGAAGCTGTCATATATATTTTTTTATCAAGGTAAGAGTTTTGACCAAAACTTAAAACAGAATAATAAGATGGAATTAGTTTTCATTTTGAAAATTCCAAAAGAGATATTTCATGAATAGAAATGAACTCTGATATATGGATTTTGACTATCTTGAGATGAATGGGAAATGAGAATGATATTATAACATTGGTATTAGGAGCAAGTACCAATCCTTCGAGATATGCATATCTGGCTATCAAGAGTCTGAGAGAACGTAATTTTAAAGTACTTGCAGTAGGGCTAAGAACCGGGCAGGTTGACGATGTTCAGATACTTACCGGTACTCCTGATTTTGATGATGTTGATACCATCACGCTTTATATTGGACCCAGACATCAACCACAGCTGTACGATTATATATTAAAGCTTAAACCGAGAAGAGTAATCTTCAATCCGGGCACGGAGAACCCCGAGTTATTCGCATTACTCAGGAATAATGGTATTGATGTAGAAGTTGCTTGTACCCTGGTCCTG
This sequence comes from Bacteroidia bacterium, assembly GCA_037969175.1. Taxonomy (GTDB): domain Bacteria; phylum Bacteroidota; class Bacteroidia; order AKYH767-A; family JBBKVM01; genus JBBKWX01. Next base: position 5,364 of record JBBKWX010000190.1, read on the forward strand.
CTGAGTTCAAAACAATACGCATAAAAAAAGCCCTCCATTAAGGAAGGCTTTTCTTTTATTGGTTTAATTAATTTTTACTTCACGATCAATTTCTGTCTCATACTTCCTTCATTTGAGTGAACATTTACAAAGTAAATTCCGGACTCAAAATTTGTAAGGTCAAGTGTGATTGAATTTTCGCCTGCGCTCAGATCTTTTCTGTAAACAACCTGGCCAGTGATATTGATGAGTTCAAGCGTTGAAAATGCAACATTTTTTGAATTCAATTCTATAACCGTTTTAGATGTTGCAGGATTTGGATATAAGTTCATACTTGCTTTTCCGCCAAGTTCATTGATGCCAATATTCAGATTGACAACGATAGTATCTGAAGCAGAACAACCATTATTGTCAACAACAGTTACATAATACGTTCCGGCTGCACTGGTAGTAAGGGTTTGTGACGTAGAATTATCATTCCACAAATAAGAAACAAATCCTGCTCCCGCATCCAAAGTGATAGAATTACCAACACTGATTACCGTATCATTTCCAAGAGAAACAACAGGAGTTGGGAAGATACTTACTGGTACTGTTACTCTGATACTTGGACAAAGACCAACTCCACAGAAATTGAACGGATAAGTAAGTCCAGGATTGATTACATTTTTGGTAGAAGCCTGACAGTTGAAATCAGAAACAATATTGTTATCGGAAGTTCCCTGACGAGAGATAGAAGTACCAACTGCACAAGAAATAGCTCCATTTCCTGACCATTGTGAACCCGGTGTAAAATTGAAGCCGGCAATGGTTGTATTCATAGCTTGAATTTGAGCATCGGTCCATTGCCATGCAAGAAAATCAACAACAGCACCAAGGTTATCCATAATTACAACCCAGCCCGGACTGCCCGGATTGTACAACAAGTTACTTCCCCAATAATTGTCGGTTGTTAAATCTGTTTTATACTGGATCTCACCACCATTTAAACTTCCTAAACTCCAGGTATTTGCATTTACCAGATTTATATCTGTATATGAATTTGATGTTGCAACGATCCATCCTGCTGCATTGATCGGAGATGTTGACATGTTCTGGATCTCGATGAAATCATTTGTGCCTACTTCAACTTCTGTGATACGCAGACAAACTCCCATAGCTCCACCTGAACGTGCTTCAACATAAAAGTTAGTATCGACAGTTGCTGTTGTGTTGTATGAGTTTCCTACGTTTATCTGATTGCCTCCAATCGGAGCATCATACCAATAAACAATATCAGTAGTATCTGCCGGCGTAACAGAAACGGTTACCGGTCCTGCACAAACCGTAGCACTGATATTAGCCGTAGGTTCTACGGGTAAGGCCTGAGTTGTGAAGTTGTAATATATCGTGTCGTTATCACGGAACTGATCATTCGCCAGAGAAGCATA
>JBBKWX010000191.1:0-6651 GCA_037969175.1 Bacteroidia bacterium
TTTGTTGTGTTTATTGCACTCCCTTATCTGATAAGGGAGACACTCAATCCCGGTTATCTGAAAGCTGTGTATGCAAATGAACTTGCCGGGAGATATCTGGAAGTGAAAGAAGGACATTCAGGACCCTTTACATTCTATATAATGCAAATGATACAAGGAGATTTTTCTCCCTGGATCTATCTGATCTTGCCTATGGCTGGTATCGCTTTTTGGAAGGGAGATGAAAAGCTAAGATCGCTGATCAGCTATCTTTTGATCTTGTTACTTGGATATATTTTGATCTTGTCGTTTTCACAAACAAAGATACATTGGTATGCTGCGCCCTTATATCCCATCATGGCATTCATTATAGCCTTAGGTTTGTGGAAAGCACTAGCTTGGATCTATCAGGTTCTAGAGCCAAACCGTACAGTTTCAGCTTCATTTGTTCTACTTATCGTCTTCACAATATTTTATGAGCCATACCATGCAGCAATACTACGATCAGCTCAAAGTAATCTAAAAGAGCGCCCTGAATTGAATTACCGGGATCTGATACGTGATGGAGATGCTTTGTTTCCTGATCAACAGACATTTATCATTCCCAAATTTGATTATAATTCGCATACAGATTTTTATACAGAGCTAGCAAACCAAGATAGAGAGCGAATACAATACAGATCTATAAAAACGCCTTTTTCGAAAGGGGATACTATATTTTTTTCCGAACGTGAAGTTAGGGATCATATAAATAAAAATTATGTGAGGCAAATTATATCTGACACAGCAGGAAGAAGTATTGCTGTTATATTTGCAAAAATGGATTTAGATCAAGAAACATTTGAATTGATTGATCGATCGGCATTATGTCAGAATACAAAACATCTTTATTCCCTATACACACAGCAAGTTGCGATTGTTTTAAGCGATAACGAATGGACTAAACTTATATTGGAAAAAGCAAATTTGAACAAGGTAACATTCAAAGCACAATTGGGAAAAGATGCGATATATATATTAAAATTAGATAATAAAATAAGTGAAGAAGAAGAAAAGTGTGTTGAGGAATTTATTTCATTTTTGGATAATTGATCTTACTTTAGTATTAAAGATATCGGAATATAAATCATTTATAAAATTCAAAGCGAATACTCTAAATAAATTTAAAGAATGTTGAAATCCCAAAGATCTCCTTCATTAATTATAACCTGGCTCATAGTATTAGTAATCGCTTTTTCGCATATTCTTTTGCCAAAATGGGATTATGAGTTTTATACGAATGAGTTGGGCTGGGATGTTTTATCTTATTACTTATATCTTCCATTGACATTTATTCATAATGATATTTGTATAAAAGACTTTACAATAATTACGACACTCTTTGAAAAATATCACCCCTCAGAAACCTTCTACCAGGCATTTCAAATACAAAACGGAAATTATGTTTTAAATTATACACTGGGTTTTGCATTGCTTTTCAGCCCCTTCTTTTTCATTGGTCATATATGGGCTTTGTTGAGTAATTATCCTGCTGACGGGTTCTCATTTCCATATCATTTTTCTATCGCTACCGGAGTTATGATCTATATTCTCGCCGGGATTTTTATTTTGAGGAAAGTGTTATTGAAATACTTTACAGAGAAAGTGACATCTGTTGTTCTCATTTTTATGCTTCTTGGAACAAATTATTTTCATGAAGCTGTTCAAGATTACATGATGCCACATGCGATGCTTTTTACGTTTTACGCCTTGTTTATTTATCTTGTGATAAAGTGGCATGAAAAACCAAAAGCACGTACTGCCTTTTTTATCGGGTTGTCTTTCGGAATACTATTTCTGTGTCGACAAAGCGAAGTACTTGCTGCAATAGTAATCTTACTGTGGGGTGTACATAACAAAGAAACATTCCAGGCAAAGATAATATTGGTAAAAGAAAACTATGGACATGTTCTATGGATGATCGCAGCAGGTTTTATTGTGGTGATCCCCCAGATGATTTACTGGAAGACAGTAACCGGCTCCTGGATCTTCTTTAGTATGGAGCGTACTGAAGGATTTAATCTGTTAGCACCTCATATATGGGAGAGTTTATTTAGCTTTAAAAATTCCTGGTTTATTTATACACCAATGATCATTTTTGCATGGTTGGGAATGATCAGTTTATATAGAAGAAAGCGGGAATTGTTTTATCCCATTTTCCTTTTTGCCATTGTCAATTTTTATTTACTCAGTTCATGGCTGGCCTGGTGGAATGGCGGTGGTTTTGGAATGCGATATTTTGTCGAATCTTACGTTCTGATGAGTATTCCATTTGGATTTTTTATTCAGGGTCTTTTTGAACGATGGAAAAGTGTGCAAGTTTTGGTCATTATTCTCATGGTGGGATTCATGGCATTAAACCTATGGCAAACCTGGCAATACGCACATTTTGTGATGCCACACGATGGAAAGAATATAGCATTTTATAAAGCAAACTTTTTCAGAACCAAGGGGGATCCGGAGGTATGGAGATTGTTGGACGTACAGCGTAAACATGGAGAGTTTGAAGAGTTCAGCAATCCAGAGGATTACAATAAAAAAACTGTTGGATATTATAATTATTCCGATATAAATACCTCCTACATTTCTCCGGATTACCAAGACTCTACTGTTTTTTTTAGTCCACCCTATTCCTGTAAATTGACAAAAGAGTATCCTTATTCTCCGGTCGTAAGGATACCTTTTAATGCGTTAACCTCGCGGGAACATGCATGGGTCAGAGTAACTGTCAAATATTTCCCTATTTATGATCTAAAGGAAAACCCGGCCAGTATTGTGGTTCACATGGATTATCTGAAAAGGAATTTTTATTACAGAGGATTTGATCTGGATAAATATCCTTACAAATTAAATGAATGGAACACGATCTCTTTTGATTATCTGACACCGTATCCTTTCGACTTTGAAAAGGAAAAACTCAGTGCTTATTTATGGCTCAGAGGAGATAAGCCCATTTATTTTGACGACTTCCATGTGGAAGCTTTTGAACGAAAGTGGTAATACTGCAGTATTCTCCAACAGTAGATTTTGTAATTTGAATCTTTGAAAAGAAACTATTTACTTTTGAATAATCCATATTTTAGAATACAATACAAAGCCCGGAAACCGTCTTTCCAGTTGATCTTTTTCCCTTCGGCATAAGTTCTTCCATAATAAGAAATACCAACTTCATAGATCCTTATTTTCGATATCCGCGAGATCTTAGCCGTTACTTCGGGTTCAAAGCCAAAGCGATTTTCTTTTATTTCTATTCCTTGAATTATTTCTCTTTTGAATAATTTATAACAAGTTTCCATATCCGACAAATTCAGATTAGTAAACATATTGGAAGCAAATGTAAGGATCTTGTTACCTATCGAATGCCAAAAGAACAGGATGCGATGCGGCTTGCCACCTATGAATCTGGAACCGTATACTACATCTGCAAACCCATCCAAAATGGGTTTTAATAAAATGTTGAATTCCTGAGGATCATACTCCAGATCCGCGTCTTGAATAATGACGTAATCTCCGGTGGCATTCTTGATACCTGTACGTATTGCAGCACCTTTTCCCTGGTTTACTTCATGGTTTAATACCCGAGCTTGAAAATCCGGATTATCATTCAGAAATTCATTTAGCTTATCTACAGTATTATCTTTTGAACAGTCATTGACGATGATGATCTCTTTTTTCATTCCTGAAATTAGAACAACATCCCTTAGTCGTCCCAGTATATTGTGTATGGTAGGACCTTCGTTATAAGCGGGAATTATAATGGTCAATGTTTGCGTGGCTGTCATATCAAATCAATTTTACTTTACTATAAATAAGTCTATTTCTCCATACTCCATACTTCGTAACCAGTCAATTCTGGCAGCTTCATTCAATTCAAACCAGAAAGCTGTATAGCTTCCCGGAGATGATCCGCTGTAGGCATTTATGGTCCTCAGGTGAAGATCCTGGCAAGCCAGCATTGCATCAAGTTGATACGCTGCAGGTCCTTTTTCGTCAATATGAGCCGGTTCGTAGGATACAATACTTCCGGAAGGTAAGTGCTTTATTTTTTGTTTCAGATATTCAACTCTGCCTTGAGCTTCTTCTTTCCTTGTCTTGTAAATTGATTCGGATTCAAAATAATTATCAGCAATTATTACAAAAGTAAAAATGACAAATATAAGAACCGAATACCGTGGCAGACGTGTAAATAATTTTTGAGTGATGAATGCAACGGCAATGGCAAAAAAGATCAACTCTACATTGATGATTCGTGTCAAAGACCGCATGGAACTGAATCCGGGGATAGTAAATAATATTCTATACAATGAGATATCACCGAATCTTATGAAGAGTAAAATAGTGATCAAGCTTGTAGCAAACAAAAGAGAAGAAATATTCAGGGTTGAATTTATAGTAGCTCCGGATTTTCGTTTAGCAATGATAAAATATGCCCAGAGTAAAAGTCCAAGAATGGCTATGGCACCCGGAAAAAGTTGATGATCCCACCAGGCAGTTTCATGATCCGCAATTCTGTCAAGGGAGTTCCATAATAGACTTCCGTGTTGACTATAAACGAAAGACTTTAATGATGGGATCGTTGCTACTATGCTATCGTAGGAAATTGAAGGCATTTGTTTCGCTCGTTCCAGATAGGGTTTCATGAGCACAAAAAGCAATGTTCCATTTACGACAAGTGATATTCCTAATGAACTTACCCATTTGGCATTTCTTAATTTTTGAATCAACAATTTTCTTTTATAGATAAAGATGAACAAGAGGAGAAGCCCCATGGGTACAGCCAGCATGAATCCCAGATAAATGCCGCAATAAAACTGTACAACCAGGAAAAAAAGCGCAAGCCAGAAATATTTCGAATTCAGATCTTCTGCGAATTTTATACACATCCATAAGACCAGTGGCACAGGAAATCTTGCAAAAGTTTGCGCATGCGTCATCTGAGATTGCAAGGCTAAGGAGAAAGCAAATATCATTGCTCCTAACGCAGCAGCATAATTATTCTTGAAAGTAGATCGGAGAAATAAATAGGCACATGCATAGTTCAAGGCTGTAATGAACAGGTACCACAGTTGAAAAGATGTTTCCCTGTCATAATTCAAAAAACGAAATGCAGCATATATGGGAACTGATCCCAATAAATTATCGGAATAGGTAATAACATTTGCCTCCGGAAACATAAATGGAGCTCCCCAGTAATACTGGATCTTCCCACTAAGGAATAAATAACCATGCTCAAGGATATACATATTAAACCTTGCATCACCCAAGTCGCCGGGAAAAAACTGAAAATCAAAACCTATGCTCTTGAATGTGATGAACACCATACCGAGTACCAACCCAAAAAGAATAGGAAATGTTTCTTTCCAATATTTATGGATAAGGTTCATAGATTTTGGCTTGTGGGATTAAAATTCAGGTATTTTAAAGATCTCAATTTCAAAGTTTTGTGATTGCTGCGTTTGTTGAGCTTCGGATAGCAAAAGAAAGAAAAAAATCAATGCAGTTTGCGATTTAGATGTATAGCGTTATCCACAATCTGAGTTAGGCCAAATAGCAGAAAAAAATTCTTCAGTCAGATCTTACTTCACTATAAAAGAAATCGTTCAGTTCATTTTCCTAAACAATATGATCCCTTCCTCAGAATTTAGCTTTTCCCATTTCTCATTATTCTCTATAGACACAATCATCTCTTGATATAAATCGGCTATATCTGCAGCTTGCCTTTCACCCGACATCACAATGATATATGCTGCATCAGCGATCTCAGGAAAGAGATAGATCTTGTCACAAAAAGCCAAATGAGGAATCAGACAGGATTCAGCACTTACGATGGCATCTTCCGGAATGGTCCTCAACAGCGCTCTGATCGTTTTAACATCCGGTTCACGACTATAATGCGCTGCCTGATAAAACCGATGCCTACCCGGATCATACCACTTCGAAGGGGGAGAATCGAGATAAGAGAATGTAGTGATGGTAGCAGCAGTAATGCTTCCTATGACTAGCCATTTTTGGAGTTGCGAATTTATTATATCATCGAGACAAGAAAATAAAGCTATGCTGATGATAGGAATAAATTCAATGGAATAGTGATAGGATGGTCCCCATTTTAACAGATCATCATTAAACATCTTTTGAAAATAAATGGGGATAAGCATGATCAGGAATGTTGGTCTTACAAGTAAAGCCCATCCTCCGGTAAACAATACCATCAGATGCAGTCGCATCTTCAATCCATCACCTGAGGCATCAGTAGTGTGATTTACAAAAAGATACTTTATTACGGTTAGGGGTTCGGTGATCAGAGTGGTAATTATTCCCGAAAAATTATTTCCTAAAACTGAATATTTTAGATGATGATATTGAGCAACTCCACCTCCCAAAGCAGGCATCACAAATTTGATTATCAATATAAAATAAAGAAGGGAAATACCGGAAGCCAGTATGCCAAATTTTAGTTTTTCTTTTTCCTTAAAATTGGATATTGCAAGACCCAGAAATAGAAAGATACCCCATAATGCCATGTTTTCTTTGGAGATTAGAAACAAGCATACCAACAGAAAAAATGGTTTCCACTTTGCTTGATCGAATGTGAGAAACAACCAGGGAACCAGCATTGCAGCGACTACATTATCA
>JBBKWX010000192.1:0-4336 GCA_037969175.1 Bacteroidia bacterium
GTAATACAGTTATTCTATTATGTATTTGGTTATTAGGAATATTGTTTTAGATTTGACTATGAAAAATGAAAATTTAATAGTTCAATAATACTTACAATTAGAAGCATGTCATACAGATTTGTTAGGGTGTTTGTTTGTATTATATTGACGTTCATTGAATTAAATTTGAGCGCTCAAAACATTTCGTGGCAACGAACCATTGGTGGTGATTTACTTGAAATCGCCTCATGTATCAAGCCCACCTCAGATGGTGGTTTTATAATAGGTGGAATTTCAAGGTCCAATGCATCAGGAGAGAAATCAGAGCATAACTGGGACACAACATTAACGACTTCTGACTTTTGGGTAATTAAACTTGATGCCTTTGGAAACATAGTTTGGGAAAACACTATTGGCGGAAGAAACAATGACGGAGTTGGCGATATCATTGAAACCTTTGATGGTGGATTTTTTATTGGTGGATCATCAAGTTCTGATATTTCAGGAGATAAAACAATGAATGGGTGTAATACTTATATAAACTATGGGGACTTTTGGGTAGTTAAATTGAATTCTTCGGGTAACATTGAGTGGCAAAAAAACATTGGTGGACTTGCATCAGAAAGGCTGATTTCGATGGCTCAAACCTCGAGTGGAGGTTTTGTCCTGGGAGGTATTTCAGATTCTAATATTTCGTGTGATAAGACGGAAATAAATAATGCAGGAAGCAATGGAGGCGGGTATCCGGGAGCAGGTGGAGGAACCTTTGATTATTGGATTGTTAAGATAGACTCAGTAGGAAATCTTTTATGCCAGAAAACCTTGGGAAGAGGAGCTTGGGCTAGTGATTTTTTGAGATCTGTGTCATCGACTTTCGATGGAGGGTTCATTGTTGGTGGCGAGTCATATGGTCCTTGGGCTTCTCCTGCTTATGGCGGATATGATAATTGGATTGTAAAATTGAATTCCAACTGTATTACTGAGTGGCAAAAAGTAATTGGAGGTGATGATAATGAGCGTTTTGGTGAAATTAAACAACTAGCAGATGGTGGATATATTTGTGGTAGTACTTCTCGATCTGGGGTTTCAGGTCTTAAATCCGAACCATCTTTTGGTGGTGATGATTTTTGGATTTTTAAGTTGGATTTGAATGGCAATATTGTTTGGCAAAAAACAATTGGGGGTAGCGGACAAGATATGTTAAGCTCTATTTCTACCACTCAAGATGGGGGTTATATTTGCGGTGGATACTCAAATTCTCCAATCTCAGGGTTAAAAACCGGTTCAAATTTAGGATCAGATGATTATTGGATTCTAAAGCTGGATTCAATCGGAAATATTGAATGGCAAAGGACAATTGGTGGCACTGCATCAGATCAGCTGAGATCAGTTTATGAATTAGTCAATGGTAATTTTATTATTGGAGGAAGTTCATCTTCTAATATTTCGGGTGATAAAACAGAAAATTCAAGAGGTTCTTATGATTATTGGATACTTGAGTTGGAAGTTAATACGGACCATAATCTGATAACAGGTAAAACATTTTTTGATCTCAATGGAAATAACATAAAAGATTCATCAGATATTTATCTGCCTTATAAAATTATCAGAGAAAATAATTCGAACCGATTTGCATTTTCCCAACCTGATGGTTCGTATTTTTTATCTTTTCCAGACACCGGAAATTACTCCGTATCTCAAGTACAGAACGCTTATTACCTTAACAGTTTTCCATCGGTCCATAGTGTAACATTCAATGGAATGAATCAAATTGATTCGTTGAATGATTTTGCCATTCAACAAACCATTTTCGTCAATGACCTTCAAGTTTCCATCACACCGGTTGGAGCATTTCGACCCGGATTTAATGCAAGCTATAATATAAAATACAAAAACATTGGTACGACCACATTATCAGGAATAGTCACTTTTTTTCCTGATCCTTCTTTAAGTTTCATTTCCTCAAATCCAACACCATCTGCAATATATTCAGATTCTGTTGTTTGGCAAACTCTCAGTTTGAACCCTTTGGATGAAAGGTCAATATTGGTTTCAGTAAATGTAAATGCAGCGACCCCGAATGGGCAATGGATAAACTCTTCAGTTAGAATACATTCATTGGTTTTAGATCAGGATACTTCAAATAATTTTGATTCCTGGGAACATTTGGTAACAGGTTCATATGACCCCAATGATATATTAGTAGATAAGGATACAATTACAACTTGGGAATTAGCCGGTTCAACCTTTTTAGACTATGTGATAAGATTTCAAAATACAGGATCTGACACGGCATTTACAGTTAAAATTTCTAATCCGATTGACGCAACCAGATTGGATCTAATGACGTTTGAAATAGAATCTTCTTCACATCCATTCAATTTGAATTATATTCCATGGGATCGAACTCTTGAATTTAAGTTTGAAAACATTTTATTACCTGACAGCAACATCAATGAAGCTGCGAGTCATGGTTTTGTTCGATATAGGATTAAACCAAAAGCTTCTATTGCTGTGCATGATAGCATTGTCAATTATGCTGCGATATATTTTGATTACAACCTCCCTGTGTTAACCAATAAGGCAGTAACACACATTATCTACCCTTCAAACCATGTTGAGATTTTTGCTGCTTTCTGTAGGAGTTTTACTTCTCCAAGCGGCAATTTTATCTGGACTAATTCTGGAATTTATTTTGATACATTATATGGTGGGTTGAGTGGTGTTGACTCGATCTACGTACTTCATCTAACAGAAAAATCTACTTATAGAAATTTGAATGTGACATCTTGCGAAAGCTATGTTTCACCATCAGGAAATTTCATCTGGACATCCAGCGGAATATATTCAGATACACTCGTAAATGCTGCCGGTTGCGATTCTGTAATATATGTTAACCTGAACATCAATTTTCCTGTAACTTCTCAAGTCCTTGTTCATCAATGTTCAAGTTATCAATCTCCAAGTGGCAATTATACTTGGACAGTTTCCGGTACATATTATGACACCCTGAGCACAGTGCAAGGATGCGATTCTATATTAATGATCGATCTTACAATTAATCAAACTGCTGTTTCTAGTATTACATCGTCAGTGTGCGATAGCTATATCTCTCCAAGTGGCAATTATACTTGGACAGTTTCCGGTACATATTATGACACCCTGAGCACAGTGCAGGGATGCGATTCTATATTAATGATCGACTTAACGATTTATCAAACTGCTGTTTCAAGTATTATATCATCCGTGTGCGATAGCTATATCTCTCCAAGTGGCAATCATACTTGGACAGTTTCCGGTACATATTACGATACCTTGAGTACAGTGCATGGATGCGATTCTATTCTAATGATAGACTTAACGATTTCTAATAGCTCAGCTTCGTTTATTCAAATTTATAAATGTCAAAGCTATATATCCCCGAGTGGAAATCAATTTTGGAATTCATCAGGTATATATTCAGATACCATACCCAATACTTTTGGATGTGATTCTATCATTATTATTGACCTTACCATATTCAATCACAGTAGTTCTCATAGTAATATTTCCGCATGTAACAGTTTTGTTTCTCCAAGCGGTAATTTTACATGGACTTCATCCGGTACATATCTAGATGTGATCAGCAATGCTCAGGGTTGCGATTCACTAATGACTATTGATCTTCTAATAAATTCTGTTGATACAGTGGTAATTTTAAATGCTCCTTTGATGTATGCAAATGTCGCTGGAGCTGCATATCAATGGATGTATTGTGATTCATCATTGATTCAGGGTCAGATAAATCAGACATTTATTGCTAGTTCCAATGGATCTTATGCTGTGATAATTACACAGCTTGGATGTACTGATACTTCTGCTTGCTTTTCTGTCATGAATGTTGGAATAGGTCATGATATTCCGTCAGATGAATTATCAATATTCCCTAATCCGGCTCAAAATATTTTAACGGTTCGTTTCTCAAACCGTATTGACAATGATGCAGACATAACAATCATTGATATCCTTGGAAATGTGGTTTTCCGCTCTCAAGAAAAGTTTCAAGAGAATGCATTTCTAAAAACAATAGATACTAGCCAGTTTTCGGATGGAATGTATTTTCTGTTTCTTGGTATAAATGGTCAGACATTTAGCAAGAAGTTTATCAAACAATAATATTTAAGATAGTTAGCAGGTTTTTCAATTTATATACATTGAGATAATCCTGTCTTGAAATAATATTTCATTATAGAAAAGAGAAAGGGAAGTGCATAGCCGCTTCCCTTTTTTTGTTCCCGCTGATCGCGCAGATATCAGAAGAATATTTCTTTTTCCTGTTACTTACTTTCTTGAGAATACAAATTTTGTAGTGCAGATA
>JBBKWX010000193.1:0-5160 GCA_037969175.1 Bacteroidia bacterium
TTTTTAAATTGAGTATTGAGTATTATCCTTTCACTCTAGTTGTAAAAAACAAAAATGCATAGAGCCTAGGTCAGTCTATTCTGAATCGCTTTAGCTACAGCTTCACTTTTGGAATTGACATGAAGCTTTTCGTAGATTTTTTTGATATGACTTCTTACTGTTTCTAAACTGATCTTTAAGTCGGATGCGATCATCTTATAACTGAAACCACGAACCAATAAAGTAAGTACGTCCTGCTCTCTGGCTGTGAGTAATAACAGATCTTTTTTATGTTGAAAAGGGAGAGTGAATAATTTTAAAACCTGTCTTGCAACCGAAGGTGTCATAGGGGCACCGCCATTTACAGCCTCTCGGATATAATCGAGGAACTTGGATGGAGGTGTTTTCTTTAAAATGTAACCGGTAGCACCATCGCAAATAGCTTGAAAAACACGCTCGTTATCTTCGAAAACAGTTTGCATCACCACGCTCACATCCAGACCTTCGGTTCTTATTTCACGTAAACCTTCAAGTCCGTCTTTCACCGGCATATCTATATCCATGAGTATGATATCAGGCTTTAAAAGCTTAATAACTTTAACTGCATTCTTTGCATTTTCAAATATTCCAAGCAACTCCATATCCGGCGCATCATCCAGCATCTCTTTGATGCTTTCTGCAAAATCTCTGTTGTCTTCAAATACCAATACTCCTATCATGTAAATACAATATTATACGTATTCTTTTTAATCTCTAATCCCACAAAGGGGGGAGAAACTTCATTTATAAATGTAGCTCCAAATTGATAATGGTTCCTTGTTGTTCCAAGCTGATGATCTCTAATTTAGCATTGATCTCTTTAGCCCTCCTTTGCATATTTTGCACCCCGTCACCCCCGCTGTAATGTTTATGCGATTCCTTCAGATTAAATCCTTTTCCATTATCTGTAATTGTTAAATAAAAGATCTTGTTTTCGATTTTTATATGTACAGTTGCAGACGTGCATTCCGAATATTTTACCAAATTATTTAAGGCTTCTTTATAGATCAAAAAGATAGCATGCTTTACTTCAAGCGACATGTTTATATGATGAATATCGTCCGGGAAATCAATGCTGAATGGGATCTTCTTCGCCTCCAGTAACGTGCTTGCATATTCCCTCATCCTCGACATGATCTTATCGAGAGAATCATTTTCGGGTTTTACATTCCAGATAATATCACTCATATTATCTAAGGTTCTCTGTGTACGGTCGCTGATCTTGTTCAGTGAATCAGCAAGTTTTAAATCATCTTTTTCTTCAAATCTTTTTTGAGCTGAATTTGTAAGGATATTTATACTGCTTAATGTTGAACCTATATCGTCATGCAGATCTCTTGAGATCCGCAATCGTACTCCTTCCATTTCAAGCATCTTGTTTATTCTGAATTTATAAATGGAATAAATTATACTCATGATAAATAAAATGCTGAGAGCAATAAACCACCAGGCTTGGTAATATGGAGGTAGTACAGTAAACAATATTGGAGCTTGCAACATAGACCATTCACTGCTGCTCCGGCTTCTTGCTCTTACATTCAATTTATATGCTCCCGGACTTAAATTCGAAAATAAAATATCCGGATTACTGCCAAGATTCACCCATTCTTCTCGTTCATTATTTAATTGAAATTCATAAGTCAAAGGAAGTTTTGATTCATAGTCCAACAATGAAAAATGAAGTGATAGCATGTTTTCATCAGGCTGTAATGTATATTCCATGGTTGCATGAAAGGGTCTTTCAGTATTTAATATTTTGATCGCATTCATGACCAATGGAAATTTTGTTTTTCTGGATTTGAACTGACCCATATCTAAGATCAAGATCCCATCTTTGTATCCAAGTGCCATTTTATCGTCACCCATATAATAAATTGAAATATCCTTATCCGTAAAGAGGCCGTTAGAAAAATTGTATAGCACGAATGATTGGTTCTCCGGTTTGAAATGTATCAAACCCAGATCCGAAGAAATGATAAAACCGCCATTACTGTCAGTTATTATTCCTGATAGCATATTCGATGGTAAGCCATCGTTAGTAGTATAGATCTTTTCAATAAGATTTGATTCATTGATCTTCACAAGTCCCTCCAATGTAGTGATCCAGATGTTTCCTTTTCCATCTTTGATCATGTCTCTGCTGTAGATGGAAGGGTACATGGTCTTATTGGAATCTTCCAGAAAGGAAGAAAATTCTCCCGACAGTTTATTAAAGAAATAACATCCTCTGTCGCTGGAGATCAAAAAAGCATCTCCTGCTTTTGTAAATATCATGTCTGTGACAAACTCAGGTTTATATGCATTGTTCTTTCCCGTATCGTACGCTTTATAATAATTGTTTTCAGGCACAAATTCAAAAAAGCCTCTTCCTGAGGATACAAAACATAAAGTATCTTTCTTTTGCTGAGATAATGATGAAATATGCACATTGATCATCTCTGATGGGTCACTACTTATATAGGCATCTTTAAAACTATTCTGGCGTCGATCAAATTTTAATAATCCGGCACCGCTTGTTCCAGCCCAAATGTTTTTCTTTTTATCCACTCCCAGATAATTGATGTACTTGCCGGGTAATTGCTTTTCCTTTTGTGTAGATTGAGTTGAGAATACTTCAGTTTCACCGCTATTCAGATCGATCCTGTATATTCCTCCTGTCCATATAGAAAACCAGAGCTTATTTTTATCATAGGGATCATAGAATATGCTGCCGGGAACAATTGTGTTTTTTTCTATGCCGATCTTATCGAACCGGATAGATTGAATATTCATTTTCTGTGGAATATGTTTTAATAATCCTAACTCAGATCCGAGCCAGATAATACCCTGATCATCTTTATAGATGCAATGTATCATGGACTCTTCGATCCTGCGTGAATTGGAGTTATACAGATCGTAACGGACTAATTTGTCAGTCGTTTTATCTAACTTATACACACCATAAAATGTTCCACCTGCAAATAGGATTTCAGGGTCGTCAGTAGCTGACATGCTCCAAAAAGTATAGGAATCGGTTTTCTCGGTGAAAGCTTTATCGCTTATATTAAAGTTTGCAATTCCATCAGCCCATAAGCCTACATAATATGTATTCTTTTCATCCTGAATCATGATGCGGGGAATGGTTCCTATATTTTTTTTATTTCTTTTTTTTGTTGACTCGGCAAAGAACTCTCTCTTTTTATCAAGCATGAACAAACCTTCAATAGAAACGATCCAAATGTTTTTCTGCCTGTCTTCCATGATCTGAAAAACTTCAGTCGAAACTGCTATCCTTTCAATCTTATACTGATTCCAGGTGTTTTTATTTAAATCATGACAGACTACTCCTTTTTCACTATTGAACCAAACCTTGTTTCCGGAATCAACAAAGACTCTTCTGTTAAAAACAAATTCTGATGCATGTTCTTTTGGGATAGTTAATCTGATGATCTTTCTTTGTTCCTGATCATAATAACAGATTCCCTGAGGAGTTGCAGCCCATATGTTTCCGTTTGGAGATTTGCAAAGATTGAAAATGATATTGCCCGACATGCTGTTCGGCTCAGCAGCGTCATGTTTGAAGACTCTAAATTTTCTGCCATCAAATCGATTTAAACCATCGCTGGTCCCAACCCAAATAAATCCAAGATCATCCTTGATGATACAGGAAACCTGATTGTTTGAGAGCCCGTCAAAGCCTGCATACTTCTCTACCATCAATTGCTGGGCAGATGCATTGCATAACATCATCAGCATTAGATAGAAAAAAGTAGTCGTACTAATGTATGTTTTGCAACACGCCTTTCGAATCATACAATGGATCTTGAAGCTATACAAGAAGGGTCAAAATATTCTTGAGCTTTATCGAAGTTATGCTAATATGAAACATAAAGCAACAGCTTGGAATCAAAATTTTATATGCAAAAAAATAGCCGCTGATTTAGCGGCTATTTTAGATATAGGTAATTGTTATTCCTTTACAAATCGGGTTTGCATTTGCATCTCCCCTTGTATCAGGGTGACGAAATAGATACCCGGTTTAATTTTACTCAGATCTATATGTATTTTATTTTCTCCATGTACTGAGATTTCAGAACTTTCATAAATGGATCTTCCGGTCACATCATTTATTCGTATCAAATATTCTGATTCAGCATGAGTGCTAAATAACAATCCCATATTTTGATTTACAGGATTTGGAAACACATTCAACTCATAAGAGTCAAGATGCTCTTCGCCATCCAATGCAATACGCGAACCTGCGCATCCGCCCATCACATCTCCATGATTCATATGCGCTTTCAAAGCACAACCCGAGATCATCACCGAAACAGGATTCTTTCCATTCGTGCTATGGCAAACCAGTACTCTGTTGTCTTTAGCAGTTACTTTTATTTTACCACGACCGGTATTTAAAAGATGGCCATCGATCTGCACAAAATAGACCGCTCCTTTTTCCAAACAGTAGGCTCTACTTATTGTTGACGATAGGGTAGAAAGGTCTGCATCATCATTTGCAGCGACCAATGTGAAACTTCCGGCACAAGTATAGTCATCGCTTTTATACAATGCCAATTGAGTATTGTAAGGTGACTCATCAAAGTAACTTTCAATATTTACAGCCATGCTTTCAGGTGCTATAAATTTAAACCACACTGTATTATTTGCAACAGCTCCATTACCGTTTTCATCCAGCCAACCATCTTGCGATCCTGTACCTGTAACCAAAGCGGGCACCGGCTCTCCTGCTTCAACAGTTGCACAGGTATTATCAAAAGCTGTCCAGGTATCCACTGCCATCATTATGGCATCACACATATTATCATTTGAGGGTGTGCTGTTGCAAATTTTAGTTACAAATACGTCAGCTGTTGTTCCGGTTTGAGACGCATTGGTGATGATATGTCCGTCAATATCCAAAGTGTTTGACGCAAAGGTTCCGCTCAATAAAACATTATTAGAAATGTCCAGATCTAATGCCCAACCTGAATCCAGGAAAGGACCTCCTATACTTTTCGCCCAGATAAATGCACCGGCAGGATCAAGTTTTATACTGATGATATCATTATTTCCTGCGGATGTAATATTGTAAACACCCGGTCCCGGATCAAAATCTATGGTGTTTCTGTAGTAACCCGCTGCATAAATATTTCCCTGTGCATC